>SLQY01000230.1 GCA_007131235.1 Wenzhouxiangella sp. | reverse complement strand
TTCTACCAGACCTACTTCGCCACTTTCGAGAATGTCTATTTCACCGGCGACGGTGCCCGACGCGATGAAGACGGCTACTGGTGGATCACCGGGCGAATGGACGACGTGCTCAACGTCTCCGGCCACCGCATGGGCACGGCTGAAGTCGAATCGGCCCTGGTCGCCCATCCGGCCGTCTCCGAGGCGGCCGTGGTCGGATTCCCGCACGATATCAAGGGCCAGGGCATATACGCGTATGTGACCCTGACCGCCGGCGTCGAGCCCAGCGATGAACTGCTGGGCGAGTTGAGCCAGTTCGTGCGGACTGAAATCGGCCCGATTGCCAAACCCGACTTCATCCAGTTCGCGCCCGGCCTGCCCAAGACCCGTTCGGGCAAGATCATGCGCCGCATCCTGCGCAAGATCGCCGAAAACGACTTCAGCAACCTGGGCGACACCTCGACCCTGGCCGAGCCAGCCGTGGTCGACGACCTGATCGACAAGCGCCGCAATCGTTAATCTTGAATGTCACTAACCGCGAAGGACACGAAGAGCACGAAGAAAAAGAACTGAGACAGCATTGGGAAAGAAATCATGAACTTGGAAAGGGTTTTCTCATTCAATCATTTTTGTTTTTCCTTTGTGTTCTTCGCGCCCTTCGCGGTTAGTATTTTTAAGCCCACCCCGATCAAGGCCATGAACGAATGAGCACTATCCAGGTGATTGTTGCTGATGACCATCCGCTGTTTCGGGAGGCGCTGGGTCTTGCATTGAAGCAGGCGCTGGGGGATGTGGAAATCATCCAGGCGGGCAATATGGCGGATCTCGAGCAGCGGGCTCGCGAGCATTCCAGCGCTGACCTGGTGCTGCTGGATCTGCACATGCCCGGCGTGCAGGGTTTCTCGGCCCTGATTTACCTGCGCGCGCATCATCCGGAGCTGCCGGTGTGTGTCATTTCGGCCAACAACAACCCAGTCGTCATGCAGCGGGCCATGGACCACGGTGCCGCGGCCTTCATCCACAAGTCCGCGCCTATCGACGAGATTCGCGCTGCCCTGCAGACCGTGCTGGCGGGTGATATCTGGCAGTCAGCCGATCTCGACCGCTCCGGCAACGGCACCGGCGCCGATGAGCTTGAGGTAGCCGAACGCATCGGCGAACTAACCCCGCAGCAGTTCCGCGTGTTGATGATGGTCGCCGAAGGCTTGCTCAACAAGCAGATCGCCTATGACCTCGACATTTCCGAGGCCACGGTCAAGGCGCACATGACCGCCATCTTCCGCAAGCTCGGCGTCTCCAACCGCACCCAGGCCGTGCTGATGACCCAGCGCCTGGCCGTGGAGCCAACCGAGTCTGGTCAGCATGGTTTCAGCGAGAGATAGGACCTGTCGACAATCCGGTTTGATGCGACGGCTACCCATAAAATCGGCCGGCGGGTCCTGATCGGGAGAGATCGCTTGACCGGGCCCCCTGCGCAAGGGCACCCGGACCTGCTGCGGACCCGCCAGCCTGTAATCATGCACCTCCTTTTGTATTCGCTCGTCATGCCTGCATCAGACCTGCTATGACAGGCCTAGTGGGCCATGCGGCGGCTAAGGCTCGGGCGCAAGCTTGAAGCGATCCTGGAAGATCTCGTCAGGGCTTGGCGCCGTGCTGAACGGAGCCGAAAGCTCGCTGCTGTTTCCCATCGCATCCGTGGCGGTCGCTGCAAATGACGGTTGACTGAGCGATCCCCACGTACCGGGATTGGGCAAGGTGACGGTAATGAAATCGCCCGCGTTTTCGGACGAATACTGGACTGAGCCGAACCAACCGTGTCTAGTACCGGACTGATAGACCCTGTAGACGTCAATGGCCAGCGGATAAGCGGAGTTGGCAGGATCCGAATCGACCTTGAATGTGATTGTCAACGCTTGCGCATCTTCATCGTATGAAGTCGCTGAATCAATGTCAGGGAAGTTCTGCAGATTGTTCGGTCCGGTATCAGCGTCACCAGGATCCTGATCGCGACCGCCCGGTCCCAGATCGATCAGCTTGCCGCTATTGTCTATGCCAGCAACGCGCTGAATTCGATTGCCAGTGCCTGCATCCGGGTCCAGAACAATCGCTGGACCAGTACTGTTGGCAATGTACAGGCGATGGTTGCCCACCGGCGGGCTGACCATCGAGATATTGCTGGTGCCGGCGCGAAGCAGAATGGCTGGTCCCTGGTTGGGCGTCGCCGCAGATCCATACAGCCCGATCTGATTGACCGAAATTTCAACGTCGCTGACCGACTCCCGTACCTCGATTCCGGCGCCAAGGTTGCTGCCAATGTAATTCGAGTTGGCGGTCGTCGAAAGTCCAATCTGCGTCCCTGCTGGATTGCCACGAAGAATCAGACCGGCGCTGCCGCCATTCGGGAACGTACCCAGTGGTCCCGCGCCAATGGAGTTATTGATGACCAGGTTGTTCGGACCGGCGATACGTGCCCCGCCGCCGCTGCCGTTGAAGCCAACTACATTGGGCATGGACTCCGAGGTGGCCGGGTCGGTGCCGAAGTAATTGAAGGCACCCGATGAATCGTAGCCGTAAAGCGCGTTGCCGACATCATCCCGGTCAGGTGTTATACCCAGCCAGTTGTTGCCGACCACGGTGCCCGTGGCGCCGACGTTTAGCCGAATACCCCGATTGCTGAAGCCGACCTGGTTGCCGATCACGCGTGAATTTTCACTGCCGCTCAAGCGGATCCCGAAGGAAGCATTCGGCCGCGGAGTCAAGTCCTCATCGAACCCGATCAGGTTGTGGAGAATCTCATGCATGCCAGCGTTGACAAGTATGCCTGTGTCCTGACTACCGATTCGATTACCCTGACTGACAACATGTCCATCGCCATCCACACGGATCCCGATCGCGTCAGGGCCAAAGCCGCCGGCCGTCTGCGGGGAACTGCCGATGCGGTTATCACCAAGCTGCAGGTTTTCTGAGGTGGCGAGCAGGTCGATGCCAACATTTTCGGCATTGGCAATATGATTGCCAGCGCCAGGATTGCCGATCTGGTGATTGGCACCCGCCGCGCGTATGCCCGTCCCTACCGGTGCGGCCGTTCCATCGCTCAGGCCGCCAACCCAGTTGTTTTGGATAACGGCAGCGCTTGAGCTGCCGCGCTTGTCGATCCCTTGGGCGGCATTGCCGATCCGGTTGCCGAGGCTGTCATCGGAACCTCCGATGTGAATGCCTGTGCCTGAACTGGAAATCGCAACAAACAGGATCGGAAGTGCATTGCCTTGTGCGTCCACACCGATGTGATTGGATTGGACAAAGGCATTGACCACTGCCGAACCGATGGAAATACCGCTCAAGCCGTTGCCGATGGTGTTGTCGCGCAGCTGATGGCCCTGGCCGGTATGGACGTTGACCCCGGTCAGATCCTCGCCAAGGTTGTCGCCGTCGGCATTGGTGCCGACAAAGTTGTATTCAAAGGTATTGAAATTAACAATAAGCGGAGTTGAACCGGCCTGGCCCATGGCGACCTGGCCGGCGAAGACGTTGCGACAGTTCGGGCTACCCACCTGGTTCGACGAGCTGTCCAGGCGTAGCGCGACCAGGCTACCGCTTGAAAATCGCACCTCGCCTGCCGCATTGGTGCCGATGCGGGTGCAGACAACCTGCCCTTGATTGGCACCTGCGAGGAAGTGCAGCTGGTCGGATCCACTGCCGGCAATCACGTTGCCACTGATCAGGCTCAAGGATGGAAATCCACTGCTGAACTCCTGTGCGCCCACGCGATTGCCAGTGCCGTCGACCCGCACGCCCGAGCCACCATTGCCCAATGCCGTAGTACCGGCCTTGTTCAGGCCAATGTAGTTGCCACCGATCAGGTTGTCGTTTCCTTCGACCACGACTCCATGACCGCTGTTGCCTGAAATCACATTGGGCCACGGTGCCACGCTGGCGACAGCCGGCAAATGGCCGATGGTGTTCTCGTGCCCGAGCACCAGGATGCCCACTGCGTTCGGTCGCGCGCCGGTACCACCGGCGCTGATTCCGACATGACTCTGCCGCACGGTGACGCTATCGGCATTGATGCGTATTCCAACCTGGGGAAAATTGTAGACGGCTACTGCATCGACAATCGAACCGGCACCACCCGGACCAAAGTTCAGACCGTGCGCCGCAGGAATGGCGCTGTCGCCACGAATGATGACCGCCGGGATGCCATCAATGGGATCCCACTCGGGATGCGTGGTGCCATCCACATGGACCTCGCGCCCGAAACTGTTGTACCCATTGACCGGTTCGAACATCGACGCCGGCGGATTCGACGAATTGGTCGGAATGTAATCAGCGAAGGCAATGGTTCCGCTCTGGCCGAAACTCAAGGCATTGACCGTTTCGATGGCCGCGCGCAGGGTGCATTCGGCACACTGCCCGGCCGGGCAGCTGACCGTGTTGCCGGTGGTGCAGGTCGCCGCCGGCGCATCGGACTGGCGGCCAGTATCGGCGAGCGAATTGACCTCGAAAGTATGCGTCGTTTGCGCATGGATCGACCCGGCACCAAGGATAAAGCAAGCCAAAAGAAGCATGCTGGGCTGTAACAGTGAACGATTGAACATGGGGGACTCTCCCGATAATCCGTGGTCTCGAAAAGCCTGCCAGGCTCCCCTTGCGCGTCAGTCGGCAGGTGCTGTTCATCCTCGACACAGTCGCGGCCTGACGCATGATGAACGGGTGATTTTTTGGTGACTTCAGTGACTTGCCACTATGGCAGCTGAAAGCGATCGACAAAGATCTGGTCGAAGTCTGCTTCCACCGCACCCATGTCCAGCCGCCCACCCAGCACCCTGGGGAAACCAGGTCCGCGCTGGTCCAGGGCCGGCGGCGGTTCGAAATCGGGGTCGCCGGCGTTCAGTACCGGACTGCCAGGCAAGGGCGCATGCGTCAGGGTCGGACCCCCGTTGTCGGCCAGCGACCCCAGTTCGGCCGACTGATCGAGCAGGTTTCCGCTGCCCGCTGCGACAAATCCGTCGGCATCCTCGATCAGGCTGTAAGCCATCGGCAAGCTGGCGCCGGGCACGATCGGATCCTGTGGACTGTCCCGGGTCCAGGCGACCAGGTCATCCGCTACGCCCTGCCCGGCCTGGTTGTCGGCCACGATGCTGTTGGCGAAACTCAGCTGAACCTGATCCAGGCGCACCGACACCCCGCCGGCGATCGCGTCTGTCGATTCGGCAGTGGTATTGGCAGTAATCGTCAGATGCTCGAAGCTGCTGCTGCCGCCGGCAGTATCGTCAAAGTCGATGCCGCCGGCCCGGGTCCCGGCATTGCCGCTGATCGTGCTGTTGACCAGCTCGAGACTGCTCAGCGGCCGCGTGTTGACCAGCATGCCACCCACCCCGCGATTGCCCAGTCCACTGGCCTGGTTGCCGTGAATGCTGACCTGCTCAATTCTGGCCTCACTCAGGGGCCGAACCAGCAGCCCGCCGGCCAGCGCGCCGCTGTTGCCGGCAATGGTGACCCGCTGCAGGTTCAACTCGTAGGTACCCAGCTGCAAGCCACCGACGTTGCCGCTGCTATTGCCGGAGATCACCGAGTCGGTGATATTGACCCGGGCCAGGTAGGTCTCGATACCGCCAGCATTGAACGTGCCCTGGTTGCCGGTAACGACGCTGTCGGCCATCTGCAACTCACAGTTGCAGTACAAGCCTGAGCTGTTACCAAGCAGGCTGACCTGATCGAGCTCAAGCAAGCCTTCGCCAAGATCGACCGAAATCGCGACCCAGCCAGTGTTCTCGATCACGGTGTCGACCAGGCGAAGATTTCCACTCCACTCGGCCCGAATACCGCCGCGCAGGCCGTCGCGAATCACCACTCGCTCGATCACGGTCTGATCCACATCCTCCAGGAAAATCGCGCCACCTCCAAAGGTGCTTGGGCCGACATTGAACAAGGTCATGTCAGTGATCACGACGTTGCCGGCCTGTCCATTGAATCCGGTGCCGTCGACCGCGAAGATGCGCGACTGACCGCCCCCATCAATGGCCAGAGCCTCGACCCCCGGCCCGGTGATGATCACGTCGGCGTCGATCCCCAGCGCGCCCTGGGTCAGGGCCAGCGTGCCGGAAGCCGTGATCAGGATCTCATCCTGACCGGGCTGGCCGGCGACACACCCGCCTTGAGCGGCAGCGCTGGCCGAGGCGCGAAGCGCGTCGCGCAAAGTGCATGCATCAGGCAGACTGCCGTCCGCCAGGGTATCGACGGTGATGATGTGGCCGTTCGACGACCAGGCCGAAGTAGACAACAGGCCGATCGCCACGGCCAGGCTCAAGCTTGAAAGTCGAGGTGTATTCACGCGCATTCTCCCGATGGCAAGTGGCTCGAGCGTTGCCCAGCTGGCCGCGCGTTACATGACCTTCGGGTGATTTTTTCATGATTACGACCAAAGTGGCCCCTACCATGGTCGAATGGGCGCTGGCCTGGCAGACCGATAGACTCCGGGTCAAGCTTGCAGTGCTCCCGCTTTTCAAGGATTCAGGAGCCTGCAGGCCAGACCGGCCCCTTCAGCTTGAGGGTCGGAGGCTTGACAGCTTCGGGAGAAACGCATCATGTCCTTGGACAAAACCGCAGCCGCCTACTGGTCGGCAAATGTTCGCATCATCACGATCTGCCTGGCGATCTGGTTCGTGGTCTCATTCGGCTTCGCGATCCTGCTCAGGCCTTTACTGGCCATGCTACCCATCACCATCGGCGGCACCGACCTTGGCTTCTGGTTCGCCCAGCAGGGGTCGATCCTGACCTTTATCGTGCTGATCTTCTACTACACCTGGTACATGAACCGGCTCGATCGCGAGTTCGGCGTGGACGAGCAATAAGGGAGCATCGAGAGCATGGACCAGTTCACACTCAACCTGATCGTCGTCGGCGCAACCTTTGCCCTGTATATCGGAATTGCCATCTGGGCCCGAGCCGGCACGACGTCTGACTACTATGCGGCCAGCCGCGGGGTCAACCCCATCGTCAACGGCGCGGCCACGGCGGCCGACTGGATGTCGGCGGCCTCGTTCATCTCCATGGCCGGTCTGATTGCCTTTGTCGGCTACGGCAATTCCAGCTTCCTGATGGGCTGGACCGGCGGCTACGTGCTGCTGGCGCTGCTGCTGGCCCCTTACCTGCGGAAGTTCGGACGCTTCACCGTGCCGGAATTCATCGGTGATCGCTTTTACTCGACCACCGCGCGCATCGTCGCCGTAATCTGCCTCCTGGTGATCTCGATCACCTACGTCATCGGACAGATGACCGGAGCCGGTGTGGCGTTCTCTCGCTTCCTGGAAGTACAGAACACCACGGGCCTGCTGATCGCATCCACCGTGGTCTTCATCTACTCGGTGCTTGGCGGCATGAAGGGCATCACCTACACCCAGCTGGCCCAGTACTGTGTTTTGATTACCGCCTACACCATCCCGGCGGTGTTTATCTCCGTACAACTGACCGGCAACCCGGTGCCACCGCTGGGCCTGTTCTCTACCCACGCCGAATCCGGCCTGCCGCTGTTGACCAAACTGGACCAGGTGCTGACTGAACTCGGCTTCCATGACTACACCGGCCACCATGGTTCGATGCTGAACATGTTCCTTTTCACCATGTCACTGATGATCGGCACCGCTGGTCTGCCGCACGTAATCATCCGCTTCTTCACCGTGCCCAAAGTCGCCGATGCGCGCAAGTCGGCGGGCTGGGCCCTGGTCTTCATCGCCCTGCTGTACCTGACTGCCCCGGCCGTCGGGGCCATGGCCAAGCTGAACATCCTGACCACCATCTTCCCGGATGGCACGGCCGCAGAGCCCATCCGCTACGACGACCGACCGGACTGGATGCACAACTGGGAACAAACAGGACTGCTGGCCTTCGAGGACAAGAATAACGACGGGCGTATCCAGTACTACAACGACCGCTCCGAAGAGTTCGCGCCGATCGCCGAGGCACGTGGCTGGGAAGGCAACGAAATCGTCACCTTCAACCAGGACATCCTGGTCCTGGCCAACCCGGAAATTGCGCAGCTGCCTGGCTGGGTACTGGCCCTGATCGCCGCCGGCGGTCTGGCCGCCGCGCTGTCGACGGCCGCCGGTCTGCTGCTGGCCATCTCCTCGGCCATCAGTCATGACCTGCTCAAGTCGGTCTTCATGCCCAAGATCAGCGACAAGCAGGAACTGTTGTATGCCCGAATCTCGATGGCCTTCGCGATCGCCCTGGCTACCTGGCTGGGACTCAATCCGCCCGGCTTTGCAGCGCAAGTGGTGGCGCTGGCGTTCGGG
>SLQY01000075.1 GCA_007131235.1 Wenzhouxiangella sp. | reverse complement strand
TGTCTGGTATTGATTGATGAAATCAGCGAGTCGCCAATTGGTCAGCTGCCAGGCGCGCGCTCGCCGGAAGGGTGAGTCCCTTTCAAGAGCGCGCAACGCCGCAGACGGCCGCTTGGCGGCTCGCCCGGATTATTAACCCGGCAACGAAATACCTACGGTATTCGTTGCACGGCATTTGCGGCGCATGTCCGTGTAGGCCTTCGCTCATAGGCCCCGGCCGTTCCGGCCAGGCATTAACGCGGCAATCTATTGGATTGCCGCGTTACTAAATGGTCAAGATCGGCGGAAAGTGAATGCCGCCAGTGAAAGCAGGCCGAAAATCAGAATCAGCCAGGTCATCGGGCTGCCCGCAGGTACGCTGATTGCCGCTGGGGCTGGGCCCGGCGGTGGTGGTGGCGGTGGTGGTTCGATACCGCCACCGCGCGATTCAAAGATATAGCGACCGTCAATGGTGCTATTAAGCCGACCACTCACCAGTGCGTTCGGCCCCCCGTCGAGAAAGGCGCCATTGACCGCCGATCCGTCCAATTCGAAGAAGGTGCCAGCTGCACCCGTGCCGTTTGAATAACCGACCCGTGCCGAGTCGCCGCCCAGGCCGTCGGCATTGCCGCCGCTGGCTTCGCCCGTTTCCCACTGGATTTGATCGTAGTTGAAGACCATATCGAAATCGCCAGCGGCAATGTCGGAGCGATCAACCAGGATCAGCTGGAAGCTGTTGCGATTGGTGTGAGCAGGATCGCTGGCGAAATAATCCACATTGATCCAGTTGACGCCAAACGCAGGACGGCCATCGAAAGTCCCCGTACCGTAGGTGACCGGATCACCAGCACTTCGGGTATCCACATCGGCAAAGAAAGGCGCGATGATTTCCCGGCCGGTCGAGGTCAGATCGAATGGCGTGAATGCCGCCAGGGGGAAATCAAAGGTCACATTGCCGTTGTTGTTGACATACAACTCCGATCGCGAGATACCAAAAAAGTCGACTGTAAAACCCATCGCAACCAGCCCGGTCGACTGATCGTCGTTGGGTGGCAAAGTGTTGGCGCTGAAGCCCGGCTCAATGGCCTGCCCAGAGGCCAGCGAGGTAGCAAAAAGCATGACCAGCCCAAGGGCGCTGTAGGCCGCTCGGCGATGCATACTGTGGGACTGGTGCATAACTAATCTCCCTGAATCAAATGGTTTAAGGTCCGCCTGCAGGACAGGCACCCTAATCATACTCCGGAAAGTCCTGTCAGGAAATAGGCCTGGGCAACGCTGCCGTCGGGCTGAAGCCGACCTCTCCGAAACGATCTCCTGCCACGCCTCCTGCTGTTTCTTTCCGGCACGGCGCTGGCGCAGAACCATCATATGGATATCACCAATCTCACCGGCCTTGCCACGAACGCTGAGAGACAAGCTGAATATCTGCTGATTAGTGATCTCGTCATTAACCCGGCAGTCCATTTGATTGCCGCGTTAATAGTATGTCAGTCCGGGGGATGCGAAGACCCGGGAAGAAGATGATTCCCCGGTCTGATCGGGAGAGGTTTTACCACTCATGCTCGGGATCCCGATCTTCAGTCTGGAACCGACGTGCCTGCAGGGGTTTCGTTCTTCCTCGATTCGTTGAACAAATTGGAGTTTCTCTCGACGCGCGGCCGTTCGCTGTCCGGGAGATCGCCATCCAGCAGCGCGCCCGCTAATCGGCAGGCCGTTTCGAAATCCCCCATCCAGTAGCTGGCCACTGAGAGCTCGTCACGTGCACGCCAGCGATAGACGCCGGCATCGAGGAACAGGTGATCGTCGGGTCGCGGCATGCTGGCGGCCCGTTGGGCAAACAGATGAGCCAACGCGTGCTTGCCGGCCTGCCGGTGCAGTCTTGCCAGCTCGCATAGCGGCTCGGCCCGCACCGGTCGAAAATTCCAGGCCTGCAGGTAGGCATGGACAATCTCGGGGAAGGCCGCGCCCGTGCGCTCCATCAATCGCGCAATCTCGAACAGGGCACGGTAGACCTCTTCATCCCAGCCGCCCATCTCGGCCCTGCGCCGGTACATTTGCAGAGCACGCTGAAGTTCACCGGCATCGCGCAGGCTCTGGGCGAGGTAGAAGCAGTAGCGAGCATTGGCCGGTTCTTTGGCAAGGGCCGAGTCCAGTACGTCGGCGTCATGCAGATACTTCTCTCGTCGCGGACGGCGATTGCGCGCGCTATCGAAGTGTCCGACCTGCCTCAGGCCTGGCAACCGGGCCTGCCGAAATGACCGCGAGCTGGCCAAGTACTCATGCAGCACTCCCTCGAAGTGCCAGGGGTGATTGGAAAGCAACAAACGTGGCAGATAGAATTCGTTTCCGCTGCCCGCCGGCTGCTGCAGAATCTGCCAGGCCTGGATGTCACTGTCTGCGGGGAGTCTGAATTCCGGACTGACAATCAGCTCTTCATCGGCGTCGATCAACAGTAGGAAATCGCCGTGCCCGGCCGCCAGTGCCATGGCCTCGCTGCGATTGTGACCGAAGTCGACCCATGGGCGGTGGTGGAGCTGGCCCGGGAGGTGGCCGAGCAATTGCTCGATTCGAGCCGGTGTTTCGTCCCTGGAGCCAGTGTCGACAATCACCCAGTCGGTCACCAGCGAAACAACGGACTTCAGGCAACGCGCTATGACATGCGCTTCGTCGCGCACGATCATGACCAGGCAAACGCGTTTTCCGTCGTCAATTCTCGGCTTTAGAGACATCTGGTCCATGCTTTCGGAGTCTTTTCCGGACATCGTACTATCTTGCTGGAAATAATGCTGTTTTCCACATTGGCATTCACAGGATGACCAATTTGTATGCGGAACGATCTGGTTTCTTGTCGCCAAATTGACCGAATTTCGTTTGGATTGCTATGAGACACAAATCTTTCGCAATTCAATAGAAAAGGACGTAAAGACATGGCAAGGCAGGGAAGAACAATGCGTGGTGCATTGCTGGTCATTCCGGCAATGATTGCAATGTGCGGCAATGCAATCGCGGAAGAATGTGAGCCGGCATGGAATTCGTTCAGTTCTGGCGGGCAAATCGGCCTGACGGGACAGGTCAGGTCGCTGGCGGTCTATCAGGGTGACCTGTATATCGGGGGGCAGATTGAAACGGTTGGTGGACAGGAAGCCAATCATATCGCGCGATGGGATGGTGAACAGTGGAACGTACTGGAATCCGGTGGGCAGGTTGGCATCGACGGGAGTTCCAGCGCGGGTGGACTGAGTGTCTGGGCGATGACCGTTTGGCAAGGCAAGCTGGTGGTAGGCGGCAGTTTCCAGACGGCGGGCGGGCAGGAAATGAACCGGATCGCGCTGTGGGATGGGACGGACTGGAGCCCGCTGACCAGCGTGGATCATTCCGGTGAAGAATTCATCGGCATCGGTCCCGGAATCAACCGTGTCGTTTACGCTCTTCTGGTTCAGGGCGACGATCTGGTCGTCGGTGGTTTTTTCGAAACGGCCGGTCACGAGACTGTCAATGCCATCGTCAGACGCGTGGGATCGAGCTGGCAGCCATTCGTGGCGGACGATGGACAAATCGGGATTGGTGATATCAGGAGAGTCCACGCGCTGAGCGAATGGCAAGGCGAACTGGTTGTTGCGGGTGGTTTCCGGGTGACCGGCGTTGCTCCGAACAATACCACGGTCAACTACATCACGCGCTGGACGGGTTCAGGCTGGGGAACCATGACCTCCGGCGGACAGATCGGTGTGGGCGGGCCGTCCACCAGCACCCGGGTTCGAGTCTTGCACAAGCATGATGACAGTCTCTTTGTCGCAGGACGGTTCGACTCGGCGGGCGGACAGACCGTGAATCACATTGCCCGATGGGACGGCGAGCAGTGGCATCCACTGACTGCCAACGGCATCAATGGCGTGTACAACACAACCGGGTCAAACCCGGACATTCAAGCCATCGTCGAGTACGAGGGTGATCTGGTCGTGGCTGGCCTGTTTACCCATGCAGGGGGAGAAGTGGTCAATCACATCGCGCGCTGGGATGGCGAAAGCTGGCATCCATTTGTCTCGGGCGAGGAAATTGGCATGCAGACTACGGTCCAGGCGCTGCAAATTCAGGACGATACCCTGATTGCCGGTGGCATCTTCAACCTGGCCGGCGGCCAGGAGGTGCGTCGCGTTGCAAGTTGGGATGGTTGCCGGGACGATGCCGTGGACCCGATTTTCTTCAGCAATTTTGAAGCACCATGAGCCTCTGGTCACGGCATGGGCAGGGAAGCCGAAACGGTTTGGTTTCCTTCCAGCGCCAGGATTACGCCGGAAATCCGCGCAGGCTATGTGGGCAGCCGCACTGACCGGACGACTCCGTCACCCCCAACATTCGAGAACAAGCCAGCCGTGACCTGGCCGATCGTTGCCGAAGGGCTACGGCTGGCAGGACTCACCACCCAGCTTTCTAGCCGCCAGAACTGTCTCGCCGATAGTTCGCGGATCGAAGGATAATGATGTGCCGCGTACTTGCCTATATCGGGCCGGAAATACCCATCGAGAGCTTGCTCCTGGAGCCTGAGAACAGCCTGGTCAACCAGAGTCTGGATCCCGAGCTTTACCCGCGGCTTCATCTGGCTGGCTGGGGTTTCGCTGTCTGGAGTGACCATTTGTTGAAGCCGAAGGAGCCGTTTCTTTATCACAGGCCGATGGCGGCCTTCCATGACAACAATGCGCAAGGCATCATCCCGAGCCTTCAGGGCACCACCCTACTGGCACATATCCGGGCCGCAGACTACACTTCATTCAACGTTCTGGCGGATGAAAACTGTCACCCTTTTGCCTTTGATGAGACGCCCTGGATCATCGCCCAGAATGGCGCCTTGCCAAACTGGAGGCTGCTGCAAAGGGAGCTGCTGCAACATTGCCAGGACCGGTATCTCGAGCAGATGCGAGGTACAACAGACACCGAATTCCTTTACGTTCTGCTTCTTTCACTGCTCAGTGGCGACAGTGACGATGACATCAAGAAGGGTTTTGAGAAGCTGTTGCAAGTCATTCTTCAGGCGATGAAAAAGCTCGATCTGGTTGAATTGACCAAGCTGAAGATTGCCCTGGTTGCGGCAAACCGGATCATCGGCGTCAATTACGGCTTTGGCCACCAGGGAGAGACTGACCCTGCTGGCGATTGGCAGGATCTGAGAGAATCCGGATTAAAGTCAGACGACTACGCACTGTCAATGCTTTTGGAGCCCATGTATTTGCTGATCGGGAAGAATTTTCAGGATCATGCAAATTCCTACGAAGTCGATGCATGCCCAGTGGACGAGGCAACATCCGCCATTTTCTCGTCCGAACCGCTGACGGACGATCGAGACGAGTGGCTGAACATCGAATTTGGCGAAATCGTGGCGCTCGAGCGAACAGGCGAAAAAATTTCGAAAACGGTCAGTAAGCTGAACTTGTCATCAATTTCAGTTTGACACTCGTTCCCACGAAACCCGAACTCGCTATCAGGGGCTTTGGTGCCCGGGGCGAGTTTGTCTACGAGCAGCTTGATGATCGGCTCTACACCCTCGGCATCTACTCCGGTGGTGGCCGAGTCTTTGCCTGGTTTCTCAATGAAGAAGTTGATCTCGAGTTGGCGGAAGAAGACTCACTCGAAGCCCGTCTGCTGGCCAATCCGGGTCCGGTGATATTTGCTGACCTCGCTGAACTGCGACGGGCAGGAGACGGTTGGGTGGATGAGCCTACCAGCGCCATGGAATGGGGCTTGTGGCCGCATCAGATCATCCCGGGTGAAATGTTCGACGGCGTTTTGGTGGTCAGAACGGTCTCCCCGTTACAGCGCGCGTCAGATTGATCCGGTTCCAGCACGGACTCGAGGCGAGCCACATACACTTTGTGCCCGAGGAGGCCAGCGAAATCGTGCTGATCCGGGGCCGCTTGAAGCAGGCACAGGCCGATAAGGCTTCAAAATTCCACCAGGCCACCGCGCAGACTTGCTACCTTCTTGAAGCCCTGCTTCTTGAGAATGTTCACGGCCAGGGCTGAACGGCGACCCGATCGACACAGCGCCACCACGGGCTTGTCGCGCGGCACCTCGTCAATGCGTGCGCTGAGCTCATCCAGGGGAATGCGCACAGCGCCGTCGAGACCGGGCGGGCACTCACCCTCGATGATCTCGTCGTCAGTACGCACATCCAACACCGTCACGGAGGGCTGATTATGGATCAGCCATGCCGACTCGACCTCCGGTACCCCGGCAAAGGTGATGCGCAGGTCGGCCCAGTCCGCCGCCTCGGGCAAGCGGCCATCCTCGGGTGCGCCGCTGCGCAGGTTGGCCGGTACGGCCTCGTCAATCCGCTTCGGGTGCGGCAGGTGCATGGCTTCCATGTAGCCGACGAAATCGGTCCGGTTGGCGTCGCCACCGATGCGCGCGTTGAATCGCTGTTCTTCACCAATGGTGCTTTTCATGCGGCCCTGGTAATCGTGCGCCGGATAGACTGCACAAGCAGGCGGCAGGGTGAACAGCTGTTCGGTGATGGAGCGATACAGCGCGCTGGCATCGCCCTGCTGGAAATCAATGCGGCCGCAGCCGCGAATCAGGAGGGTATCGCCGGTGAATACCATGGAATGATCGGCGAGCATGAAGCTCATGCAACCGTCGGTATGACCTGGTGTTGCAAGTGCCTGCAGCTCGATGCCCGAAACCCCGAAGCGCTGATCCGGCGTGAGCGCAACATCCACATGCTCGGCACCGATAGTTGCAGCCGAAGCGATCCGACAGCCCGTTTTCTGTTTGAGCAGCCATGCTGCCGTGATGTGGTCAGCATGGCAATGGGTATCCGCCACCAGCTTGAGCTTCAATTCCAGCTCCTCGATCAAGGCCAGGTCGCGCTGTGCTTGTTCAAACACCGGGTCGATCAACACGGCTTCGCGGCCGTGTTCGTCAGCCAGCAAGTAGGTGTAAGTTGACGAAGTGGCGTCAAAGAGCTGGCGAAAAATCATGTCGCCTGCCCTGCCTCCAGGCTGGCGCGGACGCGCTCGAGCAGTGTCAGCACTTCCTTGCCAAGGGCATGGACTTCAGGCTCGTTGACCAGTTGCAGTATTACCTCAGGGTTCATGAATGCTACCGTCACGGTGCCATCGGCTTCTTCGCGCACGACGACATTGCACGGCAGCAACAAACCGACGTCGGGTTCGGCTTCAATCGCGCGGTGGGCCAGTGCCGGGTTGCATGCACCCAGAATGCGGTAGGGTCGGCGATCGACATCCAGTTTCTTCTTCAGCGTGGCTTGCACATCGATCTCTGTGAGCACGCCGAAGCCCTGCTGCTGCAACGCATCGGTGACTCGGGTGACAACGGTATCGAATGATCCATCGAGCTTGATGCTGAATCCATACATGGTGCTTATCCTTTTAATCCGGCAACGAAATGCCTACGGTAGTCGTTGCTCGCGCTTCGTGGCGCATGTTCGCAAAGCACTCCGCTTCGCAGTATCGAGTTCCAGACGCGTCGCCCGGTTTGGACGGCACACCCAACATCGGCCTTGGCTACGGGCTTGATCTCAAGGTGACAATCTCTGATCCGGCACCGTAACCCGAGCGGGGTCAGACGCATGTCCAAAAGCCTATTCTAACGGTCTGTACAAGGCGGGGTCTGTGCGGACACCCACGTAGCTGCGTTTCCATCAGACCATGGCGGAGCGGACCGGTCAGGTCGGGACCGTCCGTGGCAGTGGCGGCCTACAGTCGCGCTGAAGTGCAGGCAGGAATATCACCCGCCCTTCACTTTCGCGAACCGCCATCGGTCAGTTCGTGCAAACCGCATTCGCGCATCAGGCCGAAGAAGCGGGCTTCGCTTTCTGACTCGATTTCGGCCAGTGGGCGGGTGGTGTGCCAGTCGCCGATGCTGACGTAGCCCGAGTCGCGCAGCGGGTGGTAGGGCAGGTCGTGGATCTTCAGATAGGTATGGACATCGCGGTCGGTCCAGTCGGCCACCGGGTGGACCTTGCATCGCTCCCACTGCCAGTCGACGAAGCTCAGTTGCGAGCGGCTCGGCGCCTGGTTGCGGCGCAGGCCGGAGAACCAGGTGCCAGCGCGCAGCTCGTCAAGGGCTCGGCGCATCGGTTCGACCTTGTTGTCGCGATTATAGGTCGCCAGCGCTTCATGCCCCTGCTCCCACCGACTGCCATAGCGCGCTTCCTGCCAACCTGCAGACAGGCGCGGGCGATAGACCTTGAGATTGATGCGCAGGCGCTCGCTCAACTGATCGACGAATTGATAGGTCTCGGTGAAATGATAGCCGGTGTCCACGAACACCACCGGCGTACCGGGTGCCACCTCACCGACCAGGTGCAGCATCAGCGCCGCCTGCATGCCGAAACTCGA
>SLQY01000120.1 GCA_007131235.1 Wenzhouxiangella sp. | reverse complement strand
ATCCACGCTCCATTCCAGCTCCGGGGCCAGACGTTCGAGCAGGGGTTCGTAGCTGGTACCGCCAATCATTACCAGGCGACCGTCGGCCAGGTCGTCGAGGCTGGTCGGGCGCCGGTTGCCGCGCCGATAGACAACCACCGGGGCGACGGATTCATAGGGCGGCCCGAAACGCAGGTTGGCCTGGCGCTCGATGGTGCGCGACAGGTTGGCGGCGATGAAATCACCCCGACCGCGATCCAGGGCATCGAGCAGATCGCTGAAGGTCGGCTGGGTAATGACTTCCAGCGGCACCCCGATGTAGTCGGCGAAACCCAGCGCCAGGTCGTACTCGAACCCGGTTTCGCCCTCGGCACCCTGGAAGTAGGTGGCAGCGCCGTTGAGGGTGAGCATGACCAGGCTGCCGCGCGTCTCGATACGCTCGACATGGCTGACCGGCGAGTTGCCCGACAGCGCGAACAGGATCAGCAGCACGGCCATGAGCAGCAGCCGCCAGCCAGGCAAGCGAGGGCGGAAGCGCTGCGGCGAATCAGCGCTGATATGTGGTGAATGGATGTTCACGATCGGTTCAGTGTCTAGTCCCTTGCCGCATGGCTTTTCGTCCCCGGTGTCGATGCGCCAGAAAGCCCTTTATAGCGCATCAAAAGGGACGTTCGCGCCTAACGATCTTTGTTAAACTTAGGGGCTTTTTTCGGCCCTATGAGACCATGACCGCGTCAAAAGATCCCATCCGCACGCGTTTTGCGCCTTCTCCGACTGGTTTTCTGCACATCGGCGGCGCCAGAACGGCCCTGTTTTGCTGGCTGGCTGCGCGCGCCACCGGTGGCCAGTTCATTCTGCGTATTGAAGATACTGATCGTGAACGCTCCACGGCCGAGTCCGTGCAGGCCATTATCGACGGCATGGCCTGGCTGGGCCTGGATGCCGACGAAGGGCCGTATTACCAGACCGAACGCCTGGATCGTTACCGGGAGCGGGTCGAGCAACTGCTGGCCGAGGGTAAGGCGTACCGCTGCTACTGCTCGCGCGAACGTCTCGACAAGCTGCGCGAGGAGGCCATGGCGGCCGGCGAAAAGCCGCGCTATGACGGTCACTGCCGCAATCTGGAAAACCCGCCGGCCGGCATCGAGCCGGTCATTCGCTTTCGCAACCCGGACGCCGGCAGCGTGGTGTTCGATGATCGGGTGCGCGGACGCATAGAAATCGCCAACAGCGAGCTCGACGACCTGGTCATCATGCGCGCCGATGGCACGCCGACTTACAACTTCGCCGTAGTTGTCGACGATATCGACATGGATATCAACCTGGTGGTTCGCGGCGATGACCATATCAACAACACGCCACGCCAGATCAATATCTACCAGGCCCTGGGTGCGACACCGCCGGAGTTTGCCCATGTGCCGATGATTCTCGGTGGCGATGGGCAGCGCCTTTCCAAGCGCCACGGCGCGGTCAGCGTGCTGGCCTGGCGCGAGCAGGGATACCTGCCGGATGCGCTGGTCAATTACCTGGCCCGGCTGGGCTGGTCTTATGGCGATCGCGAGCTGTTCTCGCGCGTCGACCTGGTCGAGCTGTTTCGTATCGAGGATGTCAATCGCAAGCCGTCGCGCTTCGATACCGAGAAGCTCAACTGGCTCAACCAGCACTACCTGCGCGAAGGTGATCAGGCGCAGGTGCTTGCGGAGCTGGCCTGGCACATGCATCGGGCCGGCCTGGATGCCGTCAATGGGCCGGCGCTGGCCGACCTGGTGAGCGTGCAGTCTGATCGCGTCGAGACCCTGGTTGAACTGGTTGAGCAAAGTCGGCCGTTTTACGTTGATTTCGAGCAGTTTGAAGCCGGCGCGGCAAAGAAGCACCTGCGGCCGGTCGCCGCCGAGCCGCTGACCGCGCTGCGCGAACGCCTGGCCGGCCTGGATCCATGGCAGCCGGATGCGCTCCAGGCCGCTGTTCAGGCCACTGCTGACGAGCTTGGAATCGGTTTTGGCAAGATCGGCATGCCCCTGCGGGTCGCCCTGATGGGCCATGGCCAGTCGCCGGCCATCAACCAGACGCTGTGGCTGATTGGTCAGGAGCGCAGCCTGGCGCGAATAGATCAGGCGTTGGCCTGGATTGAGAAGAGGGTGGAGGGTTGAAGGGCTAAGGGGCTAAGGGGCTAAGGGGCTAAGGGGCTAAGGGGTCAAGGGTCAAGGGTCAAGGGTCAAGGGTCAAGGGTCAAGGGTCAAGGGTCAAGGGGTTAAGAGGCCAAAGGTATAAAGCGGAGTGCGCTGCGGCATGAGCCTTGATCCGGAAACCGGAAACCGAAACAGCCTCCCGTGTAGAATGCTGGCATGGAAGAAGAGACGAAAGTTGTTCGCGAAATCGAGGCCCAGTGTCAGCAGCGCGGTCTGCGTTTGACGCCAACCCGCAAGCGGGTGCTGGAAATGGTCATTGCCGCGGATGGACCGGTCAAGGCCTACGATTTGCTTGACCAGCTCAAAAGCGAGCAACCCAAGGCGGCACCGCCCACAGTCTACCGGGCCCTGGATTTCCTGCTGGAGAATCAATTCATTCATCGGCTGGAGTCGCTGAATGCTTTCGTCAGCTGTTTTCATCCCTGCCACCAGCATCACGGCCAGTTCCTGATCTGCGAGCGTTGCCAGTCGGTGACCGAGATCCATGACTCGGCAGTTCAGAAACTGCTCGTCGAGGCCGTGGCAGAACACCAGTTTCGGGCGCAGCGCCAGGTGCTGGAAATCTACGGAATATGCCGCGACTGTCGCGATCAGTAAATGTCTCGGCGCGAGCGCCTTTACCACCTGCACGATATTCTGCGCCAGCGGCGCACCCCCATTGATCGCCAGCGGCTGATGGATGAGCTGGGTTGCAGCCAGGCAACCCTGTATCGGCTGATCAATGAATTGCGCGACAACCTCGGCGCGCCGATCGAGCAGGACCCCGATGGACGCGGCTATTTCTATGACCGCAGCCTGGCCGGCAACTTCGAACTGCCGGGTTTCTGGATCAGCCCGGAGGAACTGCAAGCCTTGCTGACAGCTCGTCATGTGCTGGGCAACGTGCAGCCGGGCTTGCTCGAGGACGAACTTGACGGTGTCCAGCAGCGCATCAACCAGTTGCTGGGTCGCCAGGGCCTGGACCTGGCCGCGCAGCCGGAGCGAATCCAGATCCGTCACGATGCCGGTCGTCCGGTGCCGGGCAAGCTGTTTGAAAACGCCCTCAAGGCCTTGTTCCAGCGCCGGCGGGTGACGATTACCTACCACGGCCGTCGCCGCGACGATGTCAGCGAGCGTGAAATCTCGCCGCAGCGCCTGATCAACTATCGGGACCGCTGGTACCTGGCCGCCTGGTGTCATCGTGCTGACGACTTTCGCAGCTTCGCGCTCGAGCGCATTCGCGCCCTGGCCCTCACTGAGCAGGAGGCCAGCAACCTGCCGCAGGAGGAAATCAACAGCCACTTTGACGAGGCCTTTGGCATTTTTTCCGGCCCGGCCAGTCACCAGGCCCGGCTGCTGTTCAGCCCGGAAGCCGCACGCTGGGCGGCCGACGAGGCCTGGCATCCGAGCCAGTCTTCGCGCTGGCGAGAAGATGGCAGCTGGGAGCTGACCTTGCCCTACGGCCACCAGCGCGAATTGCTGATGGACGTGCTCAGCTACGGGGCGGAGGTCGAGGTGTTGGCTCCGGTTTCATTGCGCAAGGCGGTTATCGAAGCCCTGGACCAGACGCGAGCCCGCTACGACTGAAAACCCGCTTGTCGCCCGGGGGTAACCGGATCGTCATGGCTCTGTCATAATCGCTTGGTGCAATACGGCCAATTTCATGATGGCTGGAAATCGATGAGCTCGCAAAGAATTCTCGTGGTCGATGATGATGAAGGCATTCGTCGCATGATTGTTTTCAACCTGGAGCGTGCCGGATTCGAGGCTGTCGAGGCACCTGACTGCCGCAGTGCCCGCATCGTTGTCGCCGATCAGCGTCCCGACCTGATTTTGCTGGACTGGATGCTACCCGACCAATCGGGGCCGGAGTTTGCCCGCTCGTTACGTCGTGATGAGCTGACCCGCGATATTCCCGTCATCATGCTGACGGCCCGGACCCTGGAAGACGACAAGGTGCGCGGATTTGACAGCGGGGTCGACGACTACATCACCAAGCCGTTCTCCTCGCGGGAAATGATCGCGCGCATCAATGCCGTGCTGCGCCGGACCTCGCCTGGTGGGGCCGATGACGAAGTTAGTGCCGACGGCCTGGTCCTGAACGTGGCCAGCCACCGCGTGCTGGCCGATGGGCAGCCGGTCGAACTCGGACCGACCGAGTTTCGCATGCTGAAGTTCTTCATGACTCACCAGGACCGGGTGTATTCGCGGGCCCAGTTGCTTGACCATGTCTGGGGAGGCGGTGTGTACGTCGAAGAGCGCACCGTGGATGTTCATATCCTGCGCTTGCGCAAGGCGCTTGTCGATTTTGGCTATGACAAGTATGTACAGACTGTTCGAGGTGCAGGCTATCGGTTTTCGGCTACCGGGTCGACGTGATGCGGCAGGCCTGGCTCAGTGAACTGCTGTTGCTGGTCGGCCTGGTTATTGCGGCGCTGCTGTTGGCGGCCCTGTTCGGTTATTTCGGCTGGTTCATGTTCGCCGCCCTGCTTGGCTTTACCTTCAGACACCTCTACCAGCTTTATCGCTTGGAGCGCTGGCTGAGGGTAGGGCGGATTCGCAACCCGCCCGAGTCCTGGGGCATCTGGGGAGATGTGTTCGAACATTATTACCGGCTGCAGCGGCGCTACTACAAGCGCAAGAAACGCCTGACGCGGGTGATTCGAGAGTTTCGCGAGTCCACGGCCGCGATGCCTGACGGCACCCTGGTCCTGAACAACGAGTTTCGCATCGTCTGGTTCAACGATGCTGCCCGCGACACGCTCAGACTTTCCACCAGCCGGGATCTCGGCCAGCCCATTGCCAACCTGCTGCGTTCACCGCGCTTCAAGACTTACCTGGACGCGCGCGAATTCGACCACCCGGTCAATGTGCCGTCACCGATCGATGACAGCCGCATCCTGGCTGCCCGCCTCATTCCCTACGGTGCCGAACAATACCTGTTGCTGGTGCGTGATGTGACTCGAATCCAGCGGCTGCAGACCATGCGACGGGATTTTGTTGCCAATGCGTCTCATGAGCTGCGCTCGCCGCTGACCGTGTTGTCGGGATACCTGGAAGCCCTCGCCGAGGAACCGGCGATGGATGGCCAGTGGCGGGAGCCGCTGCAGGACATGCAGGCGCAGTGCGAGCGCATGAATACGCTGGTCAACGACCTGCTCGAGCTGTCCCGTCTCGAAACCGAGGAGGGCGATGCCAGTCTCGAGCACGAAGTGGACGTCGTGGCGCTGCTCGAGCGCATCGTGCGCAATGTCCGGATCGAGGATGGCGCTCGCCACGATATCGGGCTGGAGATCCTGAGCGGTGCCGGTTTGAGGGGCACCGACAGCGAACTGCACAGCGCGTTTTCCAACCTGGTGATCAATGCCATCCGCTATACCGCTGCCGATGGAAAGATTCGCGTGCGGTGGTATGCCCGCCCGGGTGGTGAGCTTGCCTTCGAGGTCAGTGATACCGGTATCGGTATCGAGGAAAAACATATCCCCTTCATTACCCAGCGCTTTTACCGAATCAATGGTTCACATAGCCGAAGCAAGGGCGGCACCGGGCTTGGACTGGCGATAGTCAAACACGTTCTGCAGCGCCATAACGGACGCCTGGAAGTCGAATCGATCCCGGGTGAAGGCAGTATCTTTCGCTGCGTGTTCCCTCAGCAACGCGCTGTCTACAATGCCTCGCTGGCCAGCGATGGCTCCATCCTCGCACCGTAATTCAAACGCAACATTCGCGTCATTGAGTTGACATTTGATCGGCCTATCTTTGCGCTCGCTGCAGGACTTAAGTGGGCAACGACCCAGCAAGGGCCGGATGCCGGAATTTCAAAGAAGCTAGTCAACTCTCTTCCAAGGAACATTGACATGAAAAAAGCGTTGCTACCCGTGGCCATTCTGGCCGCCCTGCCGGCGGTTGCCATGGCCGACGTGCAGATTTATGGCCGTGCGAACATCTCCATTGACCTGCTTGATGATGGTGCCGATTTCTCCGAAGTCGCCATGTCGAGCAATTCATCGCGCCTGGGTTTCCGGGCCAGTCGTGATTTCGACGGCATCACCGGCATCATGCAGATCGAGCAGGAAATCGACTACAGCAACCAGGGATCGAACTGGGCCAGCCGCGACACCTTTGCCGGAATTCGCGGCAACTTCGGCATGGTCCGCCTGGGCAAGTTCGATACCCCGTTCAAGCGCGCGCGCGGACCGGCCAACCTGTTTGGTGATCAGCTAGGCGATATGCGCAACCTTACCCGCGCCGGTGCCGGTCGTTTTGATGAGCGTACCCCCAACACCGTCCACTACCAGACCCCGGATTTCAACGGACTCCAGTTCAACCTGGCCTACTCTCTGCACGAGGGATCGGACCCCAGCGGCGATGGCGACGATAACGCCTGGAGCTTCTCGGTGACCTACAAGATCGGTGACTTCGATATTGCTGGTGCCTACGAAAACTACGACGAAAACCGCAGTCAAGGCGGCCGTGACGCGCTGCGCCTTGCTGCTTCCTACAAGATTTCCGACGTTACCCTGGTTGGATTCTTCCAGACCATCGACCACGACAACGATGCCTTCGATGCTGATGTGATCGGCTTTGGCGCTTCTTGGGCATTCAGCGAAAAGATGTCGGTCAAGGGTCACTGGCTGAGCCGCTCGGCGGACCCGGCCGATAGCGACTCCGACATGCTTGCCGTGGGCCTGGAATACCGCATTGGTCGCCAGCTGCGTGTTTACGGCAACTATGCCCTGGTGGCCAACGACGACAACGTGGCCTTGACTCCGTGGGCCCAGGCGCGGACCACCAATCGGGGTGGCACGCCAGGTGAGTCCGCATCCGGCTTTTCGCTCGGTTTGCGCTTTGATTTCTGATCGGCATTAATCACCCTGTCATTCCAACAATCTAACCTTTTAAACGGGATTCATTCCTAAATCACTGGAGAAATACCATGCTCAAGAAACTGATTTGCGCCGGCGCCGTCAGCGCCGCACTGGCAGCCGGCTCCGCCGTGGCCCAGGTTGAAGTTGATCCTGCGCTGCCTGAGTACACCCCGGTCTCCGGCATTTCCGGCAACCTGTCATCGATCGGATCGGACACCCTGAACAACCTCATGACCCTGTGGGCCGAGGAATTCCAGGGCTTCTATCCGAACGTCAACATCCAGATTCAGGGTGCTGGCACCTCGACCGCACCGCCGGCCATGGCCGAAGGGACGGCCAACTTTGGCCCGATGAGCCGCATGCCGCGCGAAAGCGAGCAGCAGGCTTTCGAAGAGCGTCATGGCTATCCGATGACCGTGATTGGCGTGGGAATTGACACCATTGCCGTGTTCGTCAACCGCGACAACCCGATCGAGGGCCTGACCATCGAGCAGGTCGATGCCATCTTCTCGGCCACCCGTCGTTGTGGCGGAGCCCAGGACATTACCCGCTGGGGACAGGTCGGTTTGACGGGTGCCTGGGCCAACCGGGACATCACCCTGTACTCGCGCAATGCGGTTTCCGGCACCTATGGCTACTTTCGCCAGCACGCGCTGTGCGACGGTGACTTCAAGGACTCGATCAACGAGCAGCCTGGCTCATCGTCCGTGGTCCAGGGCGTAGCCGAGTCACTCAACGGTATCGGCTACTCCGGTATTGGGTACGCCACGTCCGGCGTCCGCGCCATTGCCGTTGGCAACCCGCCGGTCGAGCCCAGCGGCGAAACCGCAGCTGACGGTTCTTACCCGCTGGCTCGTTTCCTCTATGTGGCTGTCAACAAGCACCCCAACCGTGAGCTGAACCCGTTGGAGCGCGAGTTCATGCGTATGGTGCTCTCGCGCCAGGGTCAGGAAGTGGTTGTGCGTGATGGTTACATCCCGCTTCCGGCATCCGTGGTCGCTCGCTTCCGCAACGAGCTCGGCATCGTCGACTAAGCAGTAGCTCCAAGGCCCTCCAAAGCCTGTCTTGGGCACCCCATCCGATGCTGGGTGGGGTGCCATTTTGGAGTCTCCACCTGTCACTGAATTGAAATATAACCTTCATACACTGCCCGGCAATCTTTTCCGCCGTCGCCCTTCGGAGCCGTAGTCATGTCGTCGAATGCCAGCCAGGCCCCAGCAGTCAGCGCCCGCGAGCTCTTGCCGAAGGGAGAAGCCCGGGTTCGCCTGCGACGGGTGCGTCACGCCAAGGATCTATTGACCCGGACCCTGGTTTCCGTGGCCGGGTACGGCGTGGTCATTTCCCTGGCCCTTATTTT
>SLQY01000352.1 GCA_007131235.1 Wenzhouxiangella sp. | reverse complement strand
CGACGGTGCGCTGACCAACCTGCGCGCTGATATCGACAGCCTGCGTAGCGACAGCGAACTGGTCGATCGCGTGCCGCTGGCGCTGGCCGATGCCGAGCGCGCGGTCCGCCAGGCAAGCGCCGATGGGCTCAACGAAGACGAGCGTAATCACCGCATTCGTCTGGCGGAAAAGCGTATCGAGATAGCCCGGGCCGAAGCTTATCGCGCCCAGGCCCGGGCCCGAATCGAGGAAATCGACGAAGAGCGCACCCGGTTGCTGTTGCGAGCCAGCCGCATGGAAGTGGAGCAGGCCCGGCGCGAAGCCGAGCAGGCCCGGCGCCTGAGCGCCCAGACTCAGGAGGAAATCGAGCGTACCCGGCGCCAGGCCCTGACGGCAGAGGAGTTGCGCGACGAAGCCTCCCGACGCGAACGCGAAGCGCGCGAGGAAGCCGAGGCGGCGCGACGCTTGAGCGAAGCCCAGGCGAGCGAAATCGAACTCGCCCGCCGTGAAGCAGCGCTTGCGACCGAGGCTGCAGAATCACTGCGCCGGCGTCTCGAACTGCTGGAGCTGCGCCAGACCGACCGAGGCGTGGTTGTCACCCTGGGCGACGTGCTCTTCGAGACCGGCCAGACTGACCTGCAGGCTTCGGCCCGCGGCAACCTGGAAGACGTGGTCGAACTCCTGCAGACCGAACCGGACAAGCGAATTCGTATCGAGGGCCATACCGACTCGACCGGACCGGCCAGCGTCAACCTGCGGATCTCTCAGCAGCGAGCCGATGCAGTCCGCGATGAGCTTGTCGCCTTGGGCATCGCTGCCGACCGCATTCAGACCATTGGCATGGGCGAAGACTTCCCCATTGCCAGCAACGAAACCGGTGAAGGCCGCAGCCGAAACCGGCGCGTCGACGTCATTCTGCTCGATGACTGATGGCCGCTTCAGATCCTTGCAGTCCAGCGGCAGCAAGGGTATAAAGTAGACATCATGGTGGAAGAATCCAGCGCCTCATCCACAAAACCCGGCTCGAGTCCGTGCCGATTCGCCCGAAGCCTCTCGCCCAAGGCAGCCACCCTCTCAATTTTTCGCGGGTCAGCCCAGCCTGGCCCGGAATCCAGCCGCCCGGCCGCTTTACGGCCGCGGGCGGCTTTACCCATTGACCCAGAAAATCAAGGAGTCAGCCCATGTTCGAACATCGCAAGGATCAGATGGAAGCACTGCTGAAAGAAAACGAAGAATTCCGTCGCTTGTACAATCATCACCAGCAACTCGAAAAACGTGTTATCGCTGCTGAAAACGGCACCGCGCCGATAGAAGACCTTGCGCTCAACAAGATGAAGCGGGAAAAACTGAAGACCAAGGACCAGCTCGCCCGCATCATGGATCAGGCCCAGGCAGCCTGACAAAACGCTCAAACCAGACTCAAACAAAAACCCCGGCCAGCAGCCGGGGTTTTTCAATCAGCCCTCTCGGCACGCAGTCCGGAGACCTTTCGCCAGTTTCGAGCTTGACTTCGATACTTCGTCGAGGTCTCCAGCGGCTGTTCCTGCCCACAGCAGGCTCCCTCACAACCCCCTCGGCAGCCAGGGCCAGGCGTTGAACTTGCCCAACGCGGCACCTTCGGCTATTGTGGCCGGTTGAACCGTCAGCGGCCAAAACCATGCCTGTTTACCAGAACGTACTGGAGCTGATCGGCAACACGCCGATCGTTCGCGTAAACCACCTAGATACCGGCCCCTGCGAGCTGTTTCTGAAGCTGGAAAGCAACAATCCCGGCGGCTCGATCAAGGACCGGATCGCCCTGGGAATGATTGAAGCTGCCGAGGCGCGCGGCGATCTGAAGCCCGGGGCCACCATTGTCGAAGGCACCGCCGGAAATACCGGCTTGGGGCTCGCCCTGGTCGCTGCCCAGAAAGGCTACCGCCTGCTCCTGGTCATTCCGGACAAGATGAGCCGCGAAAAGATTTCCAATCTCAAGGCCATGGGTGCCGAGGTCGTCATTACCCGCTCAGATGTCGGCAAGGGACACCCCGAGTACTACCAGGACCTGGCCGCGCGCATCGCTCGCGAAACACCGGGCAGCTACTTTATCAACCAGTTCGCCAACCCCGACAACCCGCTGGCCCATGAAACCGGTACGGGCCCGGAAATGCTGGAACAGATGGGCGGAAAGGTCGATGCTGTAGTCATCGGGGTAGGCTCCAGCGGCACCGTCACCGGCCTGTCGCGTTACTTCGCCAAGGCAGCGCCCGACCTGGAACTGGTGCTGGCCGATCCGGAAGGCTCGATCCTCGCCGACTATATCGCCACCGGCCATGTGCGCGAGGATGCCGGCGGATGGCTGGTCGAGGGCATCGGCGAAGATTTCTTGCCATCGATCAGCGATTTCAGCCGAGTAACGAAGGCCTACAGCATCTCCGACCGGGAAAGCTTCGCAACCGCCCGCGAGCTGCTCCAGCGCGAAGGCCTGATGGGCGGCTCGTCGACCGGCACCCTGGTCGCTGCGGCCCTGCGCTACTGCCGTGAACAAACCGAACCGAAGCGGGTCTTGTCGATGGTCTGCGATACCGGCAACCGCTACCTGTCCAAGGTCTACAACGACCACTGGATGCGCGACCACGGCCTGCTCAAGACCAGCAATCACGGCGACCTGCGCGACCTGATTGCCCGCCCCATGGCCAGCCGGGACGCGGTCACGGTCGGCCACCAGGAATCCCTGGCCAACGCTTACAAGCGGATGATGCTCTACGATATTTCGCAGCTCCCGGTCATGGACGGCGAGCGCATTGTCGGCATTGTCGATGAATCCGACATCCTGCTGGCCGTCTACGAGGACGAGTCTCGCTTCGCCGAACCGGTGGCCACGGCCATGGTCCGCGAACTGGAATCAGTAGACTACCGGGCACAGATCGACAGCTTGCTGCCCATCTTCAGCCGCGATCATGTCGCCATTGTCATGGACGGCGACGGATTTCTCGGCCTGATCACCCGGGTTGATCTGCTCAATTACCTGCGCCGGCGCGACCAGGTCCGCCGCGAAACTTGAGAAGTTCAAGCTGAAGCAATGGCGTTGTCTGCGATCAATCCACCATCAAGCAGACTGAACAGCACGAGCGCAGGGATGTCCAAGTCAAGATAGCCAGCGTTCAATCAGGTTTTTTGCGCAGTAGCCTCAAGCGCGGTCGATTCGGCCACGTTGCAAAACTGCGAGCAGTCGAGGAGCTGGCGATTCAACCGACCATGATCAGCGGCCGCAGCGCCAAGATCAACGCC
This sequence comes from Wenzhouxiangella sp., assembly GCA_007131235.1. Taxonomy (GTDB): domain Bacteria; phylum Pseudomonadota; class Gammaproteobacteria; order Xanthomonadales; family Wenzhouxiangellaceae; genus Wenzhouxiangella. Next base: position 5,149 of record SLQY01000352.1, on the reverse strand, counting down.
CAGCAGGAGCAAACGCATGACGGCAGCAAAGGACGAAGCGGTAGCCAAGAAAGCCACACTGTACCGCATGGTGACCGACGAGCACATCTGCCCGTTCGGACTGAAGAGCAAGGCCCTGCTGGAGCGGGAAGGTTGGTCAGTCGAGGATCATTGGCTGGGCACGCGGGCAGATACCGACGCGTTCAAGGACAAGCATGGCGTCGACACCACACCGCAAACCTTCATCAACGGCGAGCGCATCGGGGGCTACGATGACCTGCTGGAGCATTTCGGCAAGCCGGTGCCCGATCCGGAGGCGACGAGTTATCGACCGATCATCGCGATCTTCAGCACCGCACTGCTGGTCGCCCTGGCCATCAGCTGGGCGGCGACCGATGCCCTGTTCAGCATCAGAACCGTCGAGTGGTTCGTTGCCACTGCGATGTGCCTGCTTGGCCTGCAGAAGCTCAAGGATCTGGAGAGCTTCAGCAACATGTTTCTCAACTACGACCTGCTGGCCCAGCGCAAGGTAGGCTACAGTTACCTCTATCCATTCGCCGAAACCGGTGCTGGCATTCTGATGATCGCCGGCGCGCTGATCTGGCTGGCCGCGCCAGTCGCCCTGTTCATCGGCACCATCGGGGCGATTTCGGTGTTCAAGGCCGTCTATATCGACCGGCGCGAGCTCAAGTGTGCCTGTGCCGGTGGCGACTCCAAGGTACCGCTGGGTTTTGTCTCCCTGACCGAAAACCTGATCATGATCCTGATGGGCATCTGGATGCCACTGCGGATGTACGTGCTGCAATCTTGACAACCAGCACGCCGTCTCCGCGCCGAGTCATTCAGCAGTTCCTCAGCTCAGCTGCTCGAGCAGTGCCCGGCAAAATGCCTGCAGGTCGTCCGGTACCCGGCTGGAGATCAGGTGACCGTCAACCACGACCTCCTCGCCCACCCATTCTCCACCGGCATTGACCTGTGGAACTTCACTCCGACGTGCCCTCGAATCCTCGGAATCGGCCCACTATTGAGCCGCCAATTCATTTGATTGCCGGGTCAATAGTGGGCGATTTGCTCAACGCACCGTGTGCCACTCGGTCTGGCGTCCGGCCAGGTAAATCACTCGCTCACCGTCGAAGTAGGCCGACTGCTCGAGCTTGATGTTGATCGGCTGATCGCCCCACTCCGGGAGCGGCAGCTTGATGCTGCCCTCGATAGCATAGGCCGTGTTCGGATGCAGCGGCCAGTCGCCGGGACCAGGCACCTCGCCTTCCACGTCCCACATGCCGATGGTCGGCCCGGGTCCGTGGCCAAAGTTGCCGATCGGGTGGGTATAGATGTTGAACGACCAGGGCTCGTCAGCCATGCGGTCCTGGGCGCGCGTGAGAATCTCGTTGCCGGTTCGGCCGGTGACGAACTCAGCGGTCAGCAGATCCTGCCAGCGGTTTCCCTCGGCTAACGCGTCCTTCAGGCCCTGCGGTACGTCGGCCTCGCCGGGCCTGAGCACGTAAGCCATCTCCTGGGTGTCGGTGCACAGTTTGAAATAGCAGATACCGACATCGGTATGCAGCACATCACCCGGTTGGATCACTCCACTGATGCCGCAGAACGGCGTGTCTTCGTTGCATTCGATGCCCGGGCGCTGCAGGTTCACATACGGCATGAACCAGATCGGCAGCCCCAGCGCCTCGAAGCGCTGGCGCAGGAACCAGGCGACATCGTCGGTCGTGGTAACACCGGGCGTGATGGCACGGCTGGAAAAGCCTTCGGCGATCACGCCACGGGCGATAGCGACGACGTGCGGATAGACAGCCAGCTCCTGCTCACTGCGCGTTTCCAGCCAGCGCACGACCAGTTCTTCGGCCGGAACCAGCCGTTCTTCAAAACCTTCCGGCAGGGCGGCCAGCAGTTTCCGATGAAGGCCATGGGTGAGGCCATCGGCCTCAGGCCAGATAGACGAAACGTTGATGCCGATGGTCGCCGGGTCACGCTCGGCGATCAGTTGCCCCAGCGCGGCCCACTGCTGATCCAGCGAACCGCCCGACCAGGCCGCTTCATAGGGACCTCCCAGCGGGTAGCGGTTGACGGTCAGCCGGTCGACGCTGCCATCGTCCTGGCGGTAAAACACCAGCATGGTCGTGCGGCGGGCGGCAAAGCTGGGCTGCGGCACCAGGGTGAAGTAGACCGGGTCCTCGGCGTACTCACGGTTGAGCACCAGCCACATGTCCAGTTCGGCGTCGGCCATCAGCACCGGCAGCAGGTTTTCCAGGCGCTCGGTCAACAGGCGATTTTCCGGCTCGATCCGTGCCCGCGAATCAACCACGGCATGCGCGGCTGGCGCCACCACGATGCCCTGATCTGCCTGCGCCCCCATCGTCGCGGTGACGGTAGAGCCGAGCAAACCGACGGCCAAAAGAAAAAGGATATGGATTCGGTAAAACATGGCATCTCCCAGCTTGAATTGAAGTTTAAATCAGCGAACTGCGTTCATCCGCGCGCGTTTTAAGTCATTAACACCTGCATGCTGACGAGATTACCAATCAGCAAACATTCATCGCTACGGAGCCGGCCTCCGGCAAGACCCGCGAGCAGAGGCAAAAGGCCCGGACAATTCGCAGCAAAAAACGCGCTTGAAGAAAGCTGTCATGCCGTTGCGATCCGGCCCGACACAAGCACAGAGAAACCGATTAGCCTTCCGGCGATCGCCATTCGCCGGTGTCAGCCCAGCCTCTCAGGGCGACCAGCCAGGGTTCTATCACCAGGCCTTGATCGGCCAGCCATGCGTCGTTGTAATAGCTATCGCGGTAGCGCTCACCGCCGTCGCACAGCAAGGTCACCACGCTGCCCCGCTCGCCGCGCTGACGCATTTCACTGAGCAACTGCACCGATCCAATCAGGTTGGTACCGGTCGAACCGCCACACTTGCGTCCCAGCCAGCCTTCCAGGAAACGAATGGCGGCCATGCTGGCCACATCCGGCACGGTAATCATTCGGTCGATCACGGTGGGAACGAAACTGGGCTCGACACGCGGTCGGCCAATACCCTCGATGCGTGAACTTGAATCAATTTTCAGGTCGCGCCTTCCGGTCCGAAAAGCGTCATGAAATACCGAGTGTTCGGGGTCGACCACGCACAACTCGGTTGGACAGCCGGCAAAGCAACGCATGCGCATGTAGCGCCCCAGGGTAGCGGCCGTGCCCCCGGTGCCGGCCGAGACCACCACCCAGCGCGGATGCGGGTCGGGCTCGCGCGCCATCTGCGAAAACAGGCTCTCGGCAATATTATTGTTGCCGCGCCAGTCCGTGGCCCGCTCGGCATAGGTGAACTGGTCCATGAAATGGCCACCGATGTCATCGGCCAGGCGCCGCGACTCTTCGTTGATACTACCGGCCTCGACCAGCCGACACTCACCGCCGTAGAACTCGATCTGGGCAATCTTTTCACGCGAGGTCGCCGCCGGCATCACGGCAATAAAGCGCAGGCCCAGCAGGCGCGCAAAGTAAGCCTCGGACACAGCGGTAGAGCCAGAGCTGGCCTCGATGATGGGGGTATCTGGGCCAATCCAGCCATTGCACAGGCCGTACAGGAACAACGATCGGGCCAGGCGATGCTTGAGACTGCCGGTGGGATGAATCGATTCATCCTTCAGGTACAGCTGCCAGCCCTGCCAGGCTGGCGGCATGTCCAGACAAATCAAGTGGGTATCGGCCGAGCGAGTAAAATCCGCCTCAATCGCCCGAATGGCCTCCACCACCCAACGCCCACGATCCCTCTGTACCATCTTGATACCTGTGCTTGGCAAACCAGACCAGTTTACCCGCAATCCTCGCCTTCTCTTTTCCCTTACAAAACCCCCGCCTCTAGCCCTGCGGCCATGGTCTGCCCCAACTCCCTGCACTGTCCAAGAAACTCGTCGCGCCACTCTCCTCGACAGATCAGCGGTGGCTGCGCCAGCTTCCACTTCAGCCCGCCGCAAATACTCTCGATCGCACGGCGGGTGCCAGTCCCGTCCTGGCCGGCGCGCACGTAGAACGCAAAAGGCAGCGCATCGGTACGATCCAGCAGGCCGAAATAGCTGCGGTCGAAGAAATCCTTGAGCGCCCCGCTCATGTAACCCAGATTCTCAGTGGTGCCCAGGATCACCGCTTCACTGGCCCGGACATCATCAGCGCTGGCTTCGAGCGGTCGAACATGGTCCAGTGCCAGCTGGCCGGAACTCGCCTGCCGGGCACCGTCCAGCACAGCCTCTGCCATGGCTTGGGTATTCGGTGAAGGATCATGTGCGACCAGTAGCAGACGCATAACAGCCTCGCTAAACCTCGAAGCTTGACACTGTAACAGCTGATCTGCGCTGCGCGCTCCTGGCGCAAGGCTACTCGATCAGATCAACAGGTCGAGTTCCAGACATTCCAGGGATACACTCCGCAGGTCCATAGACCACGAAAGGCCCCGGCAACGCCGACGAAGGCATCGACCTGACCCTGTAACTGCCAGCCCCGACACTGAAACAAGAAAAAGCAGCACCGGCACAACCATCAGTCTTTTCATCTTTCATCCCTCGATTCAATTCGCCCATTGACCATGCCACTGCCCAACCAACCAGCACAGTGGACTTTCGACCAATCGCGCCGCGAACCGGACGAACCAAAAGCAGGCCAGTTTCAGCGGTTCAACGCTGTTGCTTGACTATTGCGTTTACTCCTGTAATCATGAATTCGATTACAGACGTAAACCCAAGCCATGCACATCACCGATGCCGAACGCAAAATCATGGAATGCCTGTGGCAGAATCACCCGGCGACCAGCACCGAGCTGGGCGAAAGCCTGGAAAGCGCCACGGGCTGGCGCCAGGGCACTGTCAAGGCCCTACTCAACCGGCTGCTTAACAAGGGCGCAATCGAGGCCGAGCGCGTTGGTCGCGGTTACCGCTATTCCCCGGCGGTATCGCGCGAGCACTGCGTCAGTGAAGCCAGCCAGCGTTTTCTCGCCCGCTGGTTCGATGGCCGCCTGGCCCCGCTGGTTGCTCACCTATCCGACCATCGCCAGATCAACCGCCAGGAACTGGAAGAAATCAAGGCCTTGATCGAGGAGCTGGAAGATGAGTCCTGACCTTTGGCCGGATCTGGCCTTGAACCTGCTGATCTCGCTGACCCTGGCCCTGGTGCTGGTGCT
>SLQY01000260.1 GCA_007131235.1 Wenzhouxiangella sp. | reverse complement strand
TGTCTTCGGTGGTTCCAAACGCTTCCTTTGCGCCTTCGCGAGAACTTTTGCCTGGCGATCAGCGACCGGGGAGACCGGGCGCAGAAAACAGTCAACCACCGAAAGCACCGAAGACACCGAACAAAAGATGCTGCTGCTTCGGTGATTTCGGTGTCTTCGGTGGTTCCAAGCGCTTCCTTGGGCCCTCGCGACAACCTTATGCCTGGCGATCAGCGATCAGCGATCGGGGAGACCGGGCGGGGTTCGGGGCCGGTGTAGTCGGCGCCTGGGCGGATGATGCGGTTATTGGCTCGCTGCTCCATGATATGAGCGGCCCAGCCGGTGACTCGCGACATGACGAAAATCGGCGTGAACAAGCCGGTTGGAATGCCCATGAAGTGATATGCCGATGCATGGTAGAAGTCGGCATTGGCAAACAATCGCTTCTCTTCCCACATTGTTTTCTCGACAATTTCCGAAACCGGAAACAGCACCTGATCCCCAACCTCTGATGCCAGCTTGCGTGACCACTCGCGAATGATCGCGTTGCGCGGGTCCTTTTCGCGGTACACGGCATGCCCAAAGCCCATGATCTTTTCCTTCGCTGCAAGCATGCGAAGCACATCTGCCCTGGCCTGCTCCGCTGAGTCGTACTGTTCGATCATGGCCATTGCCATTTCGTTGGCACCGCCATGCAGGGGGCCGCGCAAGGAGCCAATCGCGCCGGTGATGCACGAGTGCATATCCGACAAGGTCGATGCACACACCCTGGCAGTAAAAGTGGAGGCATTGAACTCATGCTCGGCGTACAGAATCAACGACACGTCCATGACCCGGGCATGCAGTTCGTTCGGTGTCTTCCCATGCAGCAAGTGGAGGAAATGGCCGCCGATACCGTCATCGTCGGTCTCCACTTCGATCCGCTTTCCATCGTGACTGTAGCGATACCAGTATGTGATCATGGACGGAAATACAGCCAGCAGACGATCGGCGACCTGCTGCTGATTGTCGAAATCACCCTCCGGTTCCAGGTTGCCGAGAAAGGAGCACCCGGTTCTCAGCACATCCATGGGATGGGTCGAGGCGGGAATTCGCTCCAGCACTTCCTTGAGTGCGTCCGGCAGACCGCGCAGACCCTTGAGGCGGGCCTGGTAGCTGTCCAGTTCGGCCTGGTTCGGCAGATTGCCCTTGAGGATCAGGTAGGCCACTTCGTTGAAGCTTGCCTTTTCGGCCAGTTCGTCGACGGTATAGCCGCGGTAGCGCAAACTGTTGCCGGTCGCTCCGACCGTGCAGATGGCGGTCTGCCCTGCTGATTGGCCCCTGAGCCCGGCGCCGGTTTTCTTCTCAGTCATGACTGCTCCTCTCGAAATAGTTGATCCAGTTTGTGTTCAAATTCGTGATAGCCGAGCGCGGCGTACAAGTCGTCACGGGTCTGCATGGCATCCACAACCGCTTTCTGATCGCCATCCCCGGCAATGGACTCATAGACCTGGATCGCCGCCTTGCTCATCGCGCGGAAGGCGCTGAGCGGATACAGCACCATGCCGATGCCGGCCTCACCCAGCTCCGAGACATTGAACAAGGGTGTGCGCCCAAACTCGGTAATATTGGCCAGGACCGGCACCGAGACACTGCCGGCAAAGGTGCGGAACTCGTCGAGGCTATGCAAAGCCTCGGCGAAAATCATGTCGGCGCCAGCCTCGACATAGCGATTGGCGCGGTCCACCGCGGCTGCCATCCCTTCGCTGGCATGGGCATCAGTCCGGGCCATGAAGACAAAGCTCGAATCGTGACGAGCGTCGACGGCAGCGCGCACCCGGTCAACCATTTCCGCGACGCTGACCAGCGCCTTGTTGGGTCGATGTCCGCAGCGCTTGGCCTGGACCTGGTCTTCCAGATGCACCGCGGCAACGCCGGCACGCTCCATCTCGCGAATCGTGCGGGCAATGTTGAAGGCACTGCCCCAACCGGTGTCGATATCAACCAGCAGTGGCAGTTCACAGCGACCCGTGATCCGGCTGGCATCTTCCACCACGTCCGCCAACTGGGTGATGCCGAGATCCGGCAGACCGAAAGAAGCATTGGCAACGCCGGCGCCGGACAGGTAGATGGCCTTGTGTCCGGCTCGTTCGGCAAGAATGGCCGTGTAAGCGTTGATCGTTCCCACGATTTGCAGCGGTGCCTGTTCGGCCACCAGCTGACGAAAACGCGCACCCGGCGTCTGCATGCTCATCGGCAATTCCTTTCCATTAAGAGGGATTGAACAAAACCGGAATTTTATCATGCGGATGCCGATCGGCCGTCCAAAAAAAAGGCGGCACGCAAGCGTGCCGCCCAAGCCCCACGAAGCCGTTGAAGCTTCCGGGTGCGCCCTACCAGCAAGAAGGGTGAGGTCATCTTGCCAGTCCTCTCACAGTCGCGAAATGGAAAATCCCCCCGATTCTTTTTAGGAAATTTCCTATAAACCTAGGAAATTTCCTAGGAACCCGGACGGCTTCTGCCACGCGGGCTCCGAGATCAGTGTCTGGCTCGACGCCGCCGCTCGCGCCAGTAATCCAGCCCCTGCAACCACCAGTAGCGCGATTGCACCGCCGCACGCCCGAGCCAACCGCCGGCCCATGCCGGCTGCCAACGCTGGAAGTGATCCAGGCGTGCACCATGACCGGTCAGCGCCTCGGCGACAAGCTCTCCGGCCAGCGTGGTCGTCGCCATACCGTGACCGCCGAAGGCCAACGCGTACCACAGGCCATCCGGAGTGCGACCAAGCAGCGGCATTTCGTGTCGCGCGTAACTCATCCAACCGCCCCAGGCCTGTTCCAGGCGCACACCGGCCAGGTCAGGAAAAACCTTGCGCAAATCGCGCGCAAGCAGGTTGCGAATGGCCGCCGGTCGTCGATCCGCAATGGAAATCCGGCCACCCCACAACAGGCGGGTATCCGGCAACGGCCGGTAGTAATCGAACGCAAAGCGCGTGTCGTAAACGGCAACCGGTTGCGGCAATAGCCGACCCAGGCGCGAACCCAGCGGCTCGGTCACGGCAATATAGGTTGCGACAGGCTGCAGCGCCCGCTGCACAGACGCCTGGAGCGTGCGGTCATAGCCACCGGTGGCAAGCACCACTTCGCCAGCCTTGACCCGCCCGCCCTCGCAATGCACGATCCAGCCGCCTGGACCGCGCTCGATACGGCGAACCGGGGAGTGCTCGTGGATGCTCAGACCCGCCTCGTGCAGGCAGCGAGTCAAGCCCTGGATATGCATGAGCGGATTGAAGTGAAAGCTACCTGGCTCATGCAATCCGCAGCCGTAACGCGATGAGACGACGAGCTGGCCGAGACCTTCGCGGTCGAGAAAGTCGAGACGGAAGCCCAGTGCATCATGCATGCGTCCAGCAAATTTCTGAAGCCTCTCGTCATCGCCAAACCAGTCGGCAAGTACGACGCCGGCAGCATTGAATTGGCAGTCGATACCATGTTCATCAATGCGCTTTCGGACCAGCCCGACAGACTCACGCGTCCAGCCATGCAAGGTGGAAGCCTCGTCAGCACCCACTCGCTTGATCAGGCCATCGTTGGCCAGCGAGTAGCCGGCGAAAACAAAGCCGCCGTTGCGCCCCGAGGCACCGGTGCCCGGCATGCCAGCTTCAAGCACGCATACCGAGCTGACGCCGCGCTCGAGGAGGCTGGTCGCCGTACTGATGCCGGCCAGGCCGGCACCGATAACGACAATGTCATGGACATGATCACCGGACAGTGGGCCTTTGCCCTTCCAGGGGCCGGCGGCTGTCGCTTCGTACCAGCTCTGTCCCGGCCAGCCTTCATCGTCTTGTGTCATCATTTGGCAATGCCGATGCTAATATGGTTGCAATTGAAACCGAATCGAGGTCGAAGATGGGCAAGTCCAGCCAGTATGTAGCCAAGGTTCCCGACGAAAACGGCATTATCCCCTACAGCGAGGAAGAACACGCCGTATGGGGAGAACTGTACGCGCGCCAGATCGATATCATCGAGGGTCGAGTCTGCCAGGAATTCCTGGATGGTCTCGACATGCTCAAGCTCCCGACCGATCGAATCCCGCAACCCAGCGAGGTCTCCAAGTCGCTCTACGAGCGCACCGGCTGGCAAGTCGAACCGGTCCCGGCGCTGATCAATTTCGACCGCTTTTTCCGGCTGCTGGCCGAGCGTAAATTCCCGGCCGCCTCTTTCATTCGCAGCCGCGACGAGATGGACTACCTGCAAGAGCCGGACATCTTTCACGAAATCTTCGGCCATACCGCCATGCTGACCCACCAGGCTTTCGGTGATTTCACCGAAGCCTACGGCAAGGCCGGCGTAATGGCTTCCAGGGAAGAGCGCGTATTCCTGGCCCGCCTGTACTGGTTCACGGTTGAATTCGGACTAATGCAAACTCGCGATGGCGTGCGCATTTACGGTGGCGGCATCGCCTCATCGCCAGGTGAAACCATTTACTCCCTGGAAAGCGACGAACCCCTGCGCCGCCCGTTTGACCCGATAGACGCCTTGCGCACACCCTACCGAATCGACATTTACCAGACGGTGTATTACGTGCTAGATCGCATGGACGACCTGTTTGAGCTGGCCAGCGCCGACCTGCTTGCACTGATGCGCCAGGCCCGTGCCCTCGGCCAGTTCGAACCCACCTACCCGCCCAAACAGAAAGAGGCCGCTTGAACATGAGCAACACCAACACAGAACAGCTCACTGACAAGAAATGTCTGCCCTGCGAAGGAGGCACCGACCCGCTCGGCAGTGATCGCATTGATCAGCTTCTGCCGCAGATTCCCGGCTGGCAGGTAACCGACGATGGCAAGCGGATTTTTCGCCGCTTCGAGTTCAAGGGCTTTTACAAGACCATGGCTTTCATCAACGCCATGGCCTGGATTGCCAACCAGGAGGCCCATCACCCCGATTTTGAAGCCGGTTACAACTTCTGCCTGGTCAACTTCACCACCCATGCCATCGACGGCCTGAGCGAAAACGACTTCATCTGTGCGGCCAAAGTCAACGCCCTGCTCGATGACTGAAGCCAGCGCGCCGCGCTTTGCCGAGGGCCACTTCGAGGCCCTGCAGGCTGCCCGCGGCGAAGTCAACCGGGTCATTGTCGACAAGCCCGAGGTAGTGGACTTTGCCTTCACTGCATTGCTGGCCGGCGGCCACCTGCTGGTCGAGGATCTGCCCGGAGTCGGCAAGACCACCTTGGCCCATGCCATGTCGATCGCCCTGGGCGGTGCCTGGCAACGTCTCCAGTTCACCAACGACATGCTGCCGGCCGACATCGTCGGTGTCTCGGTTTTCCACCGCGACGAGGCCAGGTTCGAGTTCCGTCCGGGTCCGATCTTTGCCAATGTCATCCTGGCCGATGAAATCAACCGCGCAACACCCAGAACCCAGTCGGCCCTGCTCGAGGCCATGGCCGAAGGACAGGTGACGGTCGACGGACACACCCATACGCTGCCGCAACCGTTTTTTGTCATCGCGACCCAGAATCCGCTGGACATGGTCGGCACCTACCCCTTGCCCGACTCGCAGCTTGACCGGTTTCTCCTGCGGACCCGGATTGGCTATCCATCTCCGGCCGAGGAGCGGCGCCTGCTGACCGAGCCGGACCGGCGCAATTTTCTGGCTGAAATGAAACCCAGCCTCAATCCTGCAATCGTCGTGGCCCTGGTCGAACAGGCCGCGCGGCTGCACGTCTCCGAGCCGGTGCTGGATTACATCCAGGCCTTGATTGCGGCCACCCGCTCGCACTCGGCCATCCGGGTCGGTTTATCACCGCGCGCTGGGCTGGCCTTGATCGGGACCGCGCGAGCGCATGCGTTCTTGAATCGACTCGACTTCTGCTCTCCGGAGAGCGTCAAGACGGTTTTTCCAGCCCTTGCTGCGCATCGCCTGCAGGTGCAGCCCGAGTCCGGTCTTGACAGCCGCGAGATCATCGATGAAATCCTTGGTTCGACAGCCATCCCCTGATTCGATCCGGCCAGGCACTCATGTTCTCGCTGGCTGATCGAGTAAGGCGTTCGGGGCTTTTCACCCTTGGCCACTGGGCCGATCGCTGGATCAAGCGGCGCGGGCCGAGCCGGCCGCCGCTCAGCCTGAGTTATCGGCAAATCTTCATTTTGCCTACCGCTTTCGGCTGGGTCTTCGGTCTGATAACGCTGGCCATGCTGATGGGCAGCCTGAACTTCAACAACAACCTGGGTCTGCTGACTGCCTTTGTCGTTGCCGGACTGGCCGTCAACAGCATGCTCATGGCGTTCAACAACCTCCATGGCCTGCACCTGAGACACTGCTGGGCCGCTCCGGTGTTTGCCGGTGAGCCCGCTCGCCTGCGTGTCAATCTGGCCAACGATGATTCTCGACCGCGCCCCGGCCTGACCTTGAGCGGCCAGATCGAGCAGACCCATTTCGCCCTGGACTACGGCCAGATTGACGAGGTCGAAGTCACGATTCCTACCGCCAGGCGGGGCTGGATGCATCCCGAGCGCCTGCGGGTGCAGACCATCCATCCGCTGGGTCTGTTTCGGGCCTGGTCGTGGTTCTGGCCAGAGCAACCCGTTCTGGTCTGGCCCCGCCCGGCTCAACCAGCGCCGCCGCTGCCCGTCACCGGTGGCGGCGCGATGGGTACCAAGGCGCTCTCCGAACCCCAGGGCGAGGATTTCCATAGCCTGAGAGCCTGGCGTGAAGGTGATCCGCTGCACCTGGTGGCCTGGAAACAGAGCCAACGACACCAGGCATTGCTGTCGCGTGAGTTCCGACAGGAGCAGTCCGACATTCTTGAAATCAGCCTGTCATCGGCACCGGGCAAGGATATCGAACAGCGGATCTCGGTGGCGACAGCCTGGGTCCTGATGGCGTCCCGCGAACAGCGTAGCTGGGTGCTCGACCTGGGCACTGAGAGTCTGGGGCCGGGACGGGGCGAGCAACACCGCAATGACTGTCTGCGGGCCCTGGCAGAGCTACCGTCATGAATGCCCCCGGCCGGGCCAGCGCCGTCTACTGGACCCTTGCTGCGCTGGTAATCAGCTCATCCCCGCACCTGGCGGCCATGCCGCCCTGGCTGGTCGCCGTATTCCTCACCCTGGTCGCCTGGCGCTGGCTGGCCGCTCGTCAATCCTGGGCCCCTCCACCGACTGCACTGCGAGTGTTCATCAGCCTGGCGCTCATCGTGCTGGTGCTGGTTGCCAGCGGCGGTCACTGGAGCCGGCGCGCGGCAACCACCTTGCTGTGCATGATGATGGCGGCCAAGCTCATGGAAATGTTTCGTCCTCGCGATCTGCGCCTGGTCGCGGCACTGTGCTTTTTCATGATGACCGCGCAATTCCTGTTCAACGAGCGCCTGGTCTACCTGTTCTACCTGGCCGCGGGTGCATGGACCGCAACCATGGCCTTGCTCAGCATCCAGCGGCTGGACAGCATGGCGCTACCCAGGCCGGGACTCGGTCGACGCGAACAGCTCGCCGCACAGGGTCGACAGGCTGCCAGCATGATTCTTCTGGCCCTGCCGGTGGCCGCCCTGCTGTTCGTACTCTTCCCGCGGCTTGCCCAACCCCTGTGGGGTCTGCCGCAGCAGAGCATGGACGGCCGCACCGGCCTGACCGATGAACTCACGGCTGGCAGTATCGCCAATCTCTTTCTCGATGATCGACCGGCTTTCCGGGTCGAGTTCCCGGACGGCCAGCCACCGCCGCCGGAAACCCGCTACTGGCGCGGTCCGGTACTGACGGAGCTGGACGGCAGTACCTGGAAACGATCACGGCTTGCCGATACCTCCTCACCCCTGCCCGAGGCTCAGGGCGGGAATGAGTTTTTGCACCGGGTACAGCTGGAGCCGCACGAGCGGCGCTGGCTCTTCGCCCTTGACCACCCCCGCGCAGGCCCGGACGACTCACGCCTGACCACCACCCGGGAACTGCTCGCACGCAATCCGATTACCGCGCTGACCCAGTACGATGCGCGGTCGATCAACGCTCCCTTTGGGCCCAGGGACCTGCCCAGCTCGGCCAGAGCCTACTACCTGTCATTGCCGGACGAGCGCAACCCTCGCACTCGACGTTTCGCCAGCGATCTGCGACAGCAATTTCCCGATGACGATGCCGGCCTGATTGCTCATGTACTGGAGTGGTTTCGCGAGGAACCGTTTCGCTATAGTCTGGCCACCGCGCCGCTGGGTCGTCACAACGCCGACGAATTCCTGTTTGATCTTCGCGACGGCTACTGCGAGTACTACGCCTCGGCGTTCGCCATTCTCATGCGTGCAGCCGATATTCCCAGCCGCGTCGTTCTGGGCTACATGGGCGGAGATTGGCAGGAAGCCGCCCAGTACCTGCTGGTCCGGCAATCCGATGCCCACGCCTGGACTGAAGTCTGGCTCGATGGCAGTGGATGGGTTCGAGTTGATCCAACCGCCGCGGTATCGCCGGAGCGTATCGACTACGGGGCCTGGGGAGCGATAGGCGAACCACGCCACGTACTCGATCGCGAGTGGCTGCGCGACCTGCGCAACCGACTCGATCGGGCCCAGCATACCTGGAACCGCTGGATACTCGGTTTCGACGCCGAGCGTCAACAGCGAATGCTCGAACGACTGGGCTTGCCCCAGGGCACGCACACCACGCTGGCGATCCTGATGGTCATCGCACTGGGACTGGTCACCGTGGTTCTGGCCGTGCTGCTCTGGCGGCGCGATCGCCAGCGCCCTCGATCAGCCGCCGAAAAGGCCTGGCGGCAGCTGCTTGGCCGGCTCCGCCGTCGCGGCATGATCAAGCACCCGGCCGAGACACCCGGCGAATTTGCCCGCCGCGTCCTGCCACAGCTCCGCGCACAGGGCCGCGATTTCGTCGAGCTGGCCGAATGGTACAGCCAGGTTCACTACGGTCCCCGCCAGATCGGCCGGGAGCGGCAATTCATTGAGGCTGCCGGTAATTTCAGACCTGGATGAAACGGGTGCTGCCTGGAAAGGTCTTAGCAGATATTGATTCACTCCGAAGTCGGATTTTTTCATTCGATTTGTAGCGTCGGTTTTCATCAGGATCAGCAGCATGAACGCGAAAACACCAAGAATCCTCATGGTTACGGCAGCACTATTCCTGCTGAGCATGCTGGGCGGCTGCGCCAGCATTCCAGCCCCGCTGGCCGGCGACTATCCTGAGTTCCAGCCCAGCCAGGCCACCGAGCGCTCCGTTGGAGCCAGGGTTCGATGGGGTGGTCAGATTGTCGATACCCGACCCGAGGCAGACCGGACCTGCATCGAGATACTCGCTCGCGATCTTGACCATGAATTCCGCCCGATGACCGGCGACCGTCATCACGGCCGTTTCCTGGCCTGCCGCGATGGCTTCAAGGATCCGGAAATCTTCAGTCGCGGACGGGCCCTGACCGTGGTCGGGCGCATCAGCGGCTTCAGCGAAGGGAGTGTCGGTGAGTTCACCTACCGTTATCCATTGCTTGATGCTGACGTGATCTACCTGTGGGCGGACCGCCCCGACCTGGTTCTCATGCACGATCCCTGGTTCCCCTACCACGACCCATGGTGGCCCTATCGACCCTGGCTCTGGCATGGCCGCAGCCGGGTGTCGGGAAATATCATCATTCGCAGGTAGGCAAGGGCGGACTGTTTTTTGATACAGTAGTGACATGAAGCTCACTCGGCGGCAGCAGGAAATACTTGATTTCATCCACGAGCGCGTCGCCGCCGACGGATTGCCGCCGACGCGGGCCGAGATTGTCACCCGGTTCGGATTCCGGTCGCCCAATGCAGCCCAATGTCACCTCAAGGCCCTGGCCGAGCGTGGTGCCATCCAGCTTCTGCCCGGCCGGGCGCGCGGCCTGGTGCCGCTGCAGCGCGGTCAACTGCAGCGCAGCGTTGAGGCCACCGATCGCCTGCCGGTAATTGGGCGGGTCACGGCCGGGACCCCCATTCTTGCCGTCGAAAACCGGGAGCAGGAACTGCTCATTGATGCTGGCGCGTTTTCGCCGCGCCCGCATTACATGCTTCGGGTCCAGGGTGACAGCATGATCGAGGCCGGCATCCATGACCGCGACCTGCTCCTGGTCCACAAGACACCGGAAGCTCGCAGCGGCCAGATCGTGGTTGCACGGATTGATGACGAGGTGACGGTCAAGCGCCTGCGCAGGCGGGGCCGGGGAATCTTTCTGGACGCTGAAAACGCCGCCTATCCCAGCCTGCACGTGCAGCCCGACCAGGACTTTGCCATCGAAGGCCTGGGCGTCGGCGTCATCCGTCGCGGCCTGTAGCCAGCACGCCCTTCTATCGAGTCAGCACTCCACGGCGAAGCGATCACCGTCCTTCAGGAACGGAAACTTCTCGCGCAGCTGCCTGAGGGCGGCCAGGTCCAGGTCTACCTGCCTGACCTGCTCCTGCTCATCAAGTTCTGCCAGGCAATCGCCCATGGCAGTCCAGGCCGAGGAGTGACCGGGATAGTCGATCTCGTTACCGTCGCGTCCGCTGCGGTTGATGCCGATGACGTAGCTCTGGTTTTCAATCGCCCGCGCCTTGAGTAGCGACTGCCAGGCAGCCACGCGTGGTGACGGCCAGTTGGCCACGAACAGCTGCAGGTCAAACGCCCGATCATTGCGGCACCAGACCGGGAAGCGCAGGTCGTAACAGACCTGCAGGTCGATGCGCCAGCCGCGCCAATCGAACGTGCAGGTCCGCTTGCCGGCACTGTAGCGGGCGTCTTCACCGCCAAAACCAAACAGGTGTCGCTTGTCGTAGTGGGCAATCACGCCCTCGGCACCGACAAACAGAAAGCGGTTGCGCCGTTTTTTCGTTTCATCGAGCAAGGCGAGTGAGCCAGCCACTGCCGCACCCCGACTGGCCGCCTGTTCAACCATCCAGTTCACGCTGGCACCATCCATGCCCTCGGCATCGCGCTCGCTATCACCGAGAAAGCCGGTGGCAAAGGTTTCCGGCAGCAGGAATAGATCGGCTCCCGGGCTTGAATCCATCAGCTCGGCCAGGTGATCGCGGTTGGCGGCCGGATCGCGCCAGCGCAACTCGGCCTGGACCATGGCAATTTTCAGCAAGTTCATTGGCGACCTCGCGATCATGCGTCCATGGCCTGCAAGCGCTCCAGCTCGGGCTGGGTGAACCCGGCTCGCTTGCGTGCAGGCAGATTGAAGGGGCCGCGAATCTGGCCGTCAAAGTAGCGCTCGAGCAGCCCGTCAAAGGTAGTCTCAGGGTCGAGATTGCGCTCCTGGCACAGGTGCCGAAACCAGTGCGACCCGATAGCCACGTGGCGCTCCTCCTCTTCAAGAATGATGTTCAGAACGGCAACCGTTCGCTCATCGCCAACCTGTTCCAGGCGTTTGATCATGCCAGGCGTGACATCAAGTCCCCGCGCCTCCAGCACTCGCGGCACCAGGGCCATGCGAATCAATACGTCATGGGCGGTCTTTTCGGCCATATCCCAAAGACCACTGTGGGCGGGAAAGTCTCCGTAGCTGGCGTCCAGTTCGGCGAGACGATCATTGAGCATTCTGAAATGCTTCGCCTCATCGGCAGCAACGCTTAGCCAGTCGCGGTAGAAGTCATCCGGCATGCCGGCAAAGCGCAGCGCCGCATCCAGACCGAGGTTAATGGCGTTGAACTCGATGTGAGCCACGGCATGGATCAGCGCCTGCCGGCCGGCTACGCTGCCCAGGCCACGCTTGCGCAGGCGGCCGGGGTTGACCAGCTCGGGCTTGCCCGGTCGACCACAGGCCAGCAGACCGGGTTCCCCGGGACAGGATGGGTACCAATCCCCGGACAAGACCGCCGCCCACAGCGATTCGACCCGCTGGCACTTGCTCAGCGGGTCGGTTTCGAGCAGCGCCAGGTGGACCTCGCGCCAGTACCCGGTAGCGGCCTCAGGCACGCTGGATGGCATCCACCAGGGCGTCGGCAAAGCCACTGGTCGGGACCTTGGTCGCATTCTCGATCTGGCGCGCAAAATCGTAGGTCACCACCTTGTCGCCAACGACCTTTTCGAATGCGTCCTCGATCAGCTTCGTGACTTCCGGCCAACCGATGTAATCGAACATCATGCAGCCGGAGAACATCAGCGACGAAGGGTTGACCATGTCTTTGCCAGCGTACTTCGGCGCTGTACCGTGGGTAGCTTCGAAAACGGCCACGTTATCGGCCATGTTCGCTCCGGGCGCGATGCCCATGCCACCAACCTCGGCGGCGAGCGAATCGGAGAGGTAGTCGCCGTTCAGGTTCATCGTCGCCAGTACATCGAACTCGGCCGGTCGTAGCAGCATCAGCTGAAACATGATGTCGGCAATGCGATCCTTGATGACGATTTTGCCCTCGGGCTGCTTGCCGTCGTACTTTTCCCAGAGCTCGTCTTCAGTGATCGTGACATCGCCGAACTCCTCGGCCGCCAACTCGTAACCCCACTTGCGGAAGGCACCTTCGGTGAACTTCATGATATTACCCTTGTGGACCAGGGTGACCGAGCTGCGATGATTGTCGATGGCGTACTGAATTGCCTTGCGCACCAGGCGCTTGGAGCCGAACGCGGAAATCGGCTTGATGCCAATGCCTGCATCCTCGAAGAACTCCGCTCCCATTTCCTCGCGCAGGAACTTGGCCAGTTTCTTGTTTTCGTCGGTACCGGAAGCGTACTCGAGGCCAGCATAGACGTCCTCGGTGTTCTCGCGGAAAATCACCGCATCCACTTCATGCGGCTTTTTCAGCGGTGAAGGAACGCCCTGGTACCACTTCACCGGCCGCACGCAGGCGTACAGATCCAGGGTCTGGCGCAACGAGACATTCAGCGAACGAAAGCCCTCACCCACCGGCGTTGTCAGCGGGCCCTTGATGGCCACGATCAAATCCTTGATCGCATCCATGGTTTCTTCCGGAAAATAGTTGCCGTCGTAAACGCCGGCTGCCTTTTCACCAAGAAACAGTTCAGCCCAGTGCACCTTGCGCTTGCCACCGTAGGCCTTTTCCACGGCGGCATCCCAGACCTTCATGCTGGCCGGCGTAATGTCGACGCCAATACCGTCACCTTCGATGTAGCCAAGGATCGGTTGGTCAGAAACGACCAGCTTGCCGTTCTCGACGCGGATCTTGTCGCCCGATTCCGGCAACTTCACGTGTTGATACCCCATTTTATTGTTCCTCTTAACGGTAAAGCCGCTATTTTATCACCCTGCTTGAGGGTGCTTGATGACCGATCAGACAGACCGCGTACCGCGCCAGGGTGAGGCCTGGAAATCCACAGGACCAATGGTCGCCATCGTGCTCTCGGTGCTGGCGCACCTGTGCCTGGTGATCGGGCTGCCCGGCATTTCACCGCCACAAGCTCGGCCCGAACCCGGCCTGGAGGTCTCCCTGGTCAGACTACTGTCCTCCCCGGCCCCGCCCCCGGAAGAAAGCGCGCCGGCCCCTGATGACAGTCCCGAACCGGCAGCGTCGAGACTGGAAGCCTCAGTTGCCGAGCCTGAGCCGGCCAGGACCGAATCTGCTGAAGCGACCCAACCGCCACCAGAGTCCGCCTTGGTGGACGATCTCGAAGCAGAGCCCGTCCAGCAAATCGACAGCCAGTCGATCCTGGCGGCAGTGCGCGCCAGCATAGCGCCGAGCCAGGCAAGCCAGCGCGACCACGCATCAATACCCCGACTGCCCGATGCCCCTGGCTGGCTCAACGACCACGTCGGCACCGTTGATGCACGCGCCGACCAGTGGCAGAACCCGGACGGTTCCAGCCAGGCGCGCGTTGTGACCAGCACCGGTCAGATCTACTGTGGCCGCAACGACCCGCCAACAATGACCGAGATATTCAATCCACAATTCTCGCTCAACGCCATGCGCTGGCGCACTTGCGGCCGCGAACGCCCGACGCCCGTTGATCGAACCGACCCGTGGCAGAGAGCACCGCGCTGAAACCATTGCCAGGCAGATCAGTTTTCGAATTCAAAAAAGCCCGCACGAGGCGGGCTTTTTCTGATTGGCGGAGGGGGTGGGATTTGAACCCACGAAGGGCTTTCACCCTTGCCGGTTTTCAAGACCGGTGCATTCAACCACTCTGCCACCCCTCCGGTGACCTGAATTGTAGCGTTCTTTGACAACCACCGTTGTATCTGGTGGCTTTACCAAATGGCGGAGAGGGAGGGATTGACTGCGCGCCTGCGGCGCTTGCCCTGCGGGTGCGCTTACGCGCATCGTCCTCGCTGCGCTCGGGTCGAACCCTATCTTCGGGCTCGAACCCCTCCTGTTCCGACCGTCATTCCTTGTCAAACATTATTGTATCTGGTGGTTTTACCAAATGGCGGAGAGGGAGGGATTCGAACCCTCGGTACGGGATAAACCGTACACTCACTTTCCAGGCGAGCCCGTTCGACCACTCCGGCACCTCTCCGTAAACCTGGTAATTCCAAAATCTTGACGAGCCAATAAAAACCAGGGCTCGCCTGCCCCGATCATTCGACCGGAGCGGTTTTCAGGCCGCCAGCGGCGGACTGAAAGAAGTGCCGGTCGAATTCCTCAACTGAGCCCGTTCGACCACTCCGGCATCGCTTCGAAAAACTGGCCGTCAACTTTTCAGCGACGCTACGAAACCGCAGGATAATCTAGCGCTGAAATCGATAAGCCGAGTATTGTACCCGATCAATTGAGCGGAGGCACGCCCCTTTGGCGCCTGGTTTCCGGCAGCTGCGGCCACCGGCCGTTCCAGGCCCTGACGCTTGATCGCCCGGACCAACCCCGGCAGGAGCACCCTCTCTTATTGGCTTGAAGACCGGGCCGGGTTGTCAGTACCCTTCCAGCACATCCACGTCCGGCGGGACGATGAACTCGAACAGGGCCGGATCAAGCGTTGGATTGCGAATCAGATCATGCAGCTCGATTCGGGTCAGCTGTCCGAATCGATCGCGAAGCTCCAGCGCTGCCGGCGTGTCAGCGACAAAAAACAGGCTGGCCAGCTCAAACTCACCGTCGTCCGTCAGCGGCCGGAAAGTCAGGACATGCTCGTCGTCACTTTCCTCGATACGGTAGAAGCGATCCAGTAGCTCCGGGCGCGTCAACACCAGTAGCGGGGACTCTGCAGCCGGCGGCTGCTCCCGCACGGTGACCTGTTCCAGCGATTCATCGTAATGCCAAAGCCGCTCGCCGTCAGCCACCATTTCCTGCGGGAATGGATCGCCATAGCTCCATCGAAAACGGTCTGGATGCTGGAAGTACAGACGACCCTGCGCCTGATCGGCGGGCCAATCGTTTTCATCCAGCGTCAACTGGGTGAAGTCGGCGCTCAATGAGCTCAGGTCAGCGGCGAAACGATCAAGCCGGTCGCGGGCGTCGGCAAAGGCATCTGCGCCCAGGCCAAAGAGCAGGATCAACATCAGCAATCTGTTCAAACCGGGAACCTCCATGGCCCTGGCGGTCAGCCAGGGCTCAATCGCGCGGCGGCGCAGGGGCCAGCACTTCGCGCTGGCCGTTGTGTTCAGGCGGTGAAACCACCCCCTGGGCCTCCATTTCCTCGATCAGGCGTGCGGCCCGGTTGTAACCGATGCGGAGCTGGCGTTGCACGCTGGAAATGGAAGCACGTCGACTCTCCAGCACATAGGCCACGGCCTTGTCATAAAGTTCATCTTCGGAATCTCCCGCAGCCGCCTCCGGCAGGCCATTTTCGCCAATGGTCTGGCCATCGCTGGTGGTCTGGGTTTCGGCCAGCACATCTTCCAGGTAATCCGGCTCACCCTGCTCCTTCAGCCACTCAACCACCGCGTGAACCTCGTGATCGTCGACGAAAGCGCCGTGCACGCGCTCGGGCAAACCGGTCCCTGGCGGCAGGTAAAGCATGTCACCGTGGCCGAGCAGCTGCTCGGCGCCCTGCTGGTCAAGGATGGTGCGCGAATCAATCCGCGATGAAACCTGAAAGGCCATACGCGTGGGAATATTGGCCTTGATCAGACCGGTAATGACATCCACCGACGGACGCTGGGTTGCAAGGATCAGGTGGATACCGGAGGCCCTCGCCTTCTGGGCCAGGCGAGCAATCAATTGCTCGACCTTCTTGCCCACGATCATCATCATGTCGGCGAACTCATCGACGACCACGACGATGAAGGGCAACTTCTCCAGCACCGGAGGATCACTGCCCTCCAGCAAGGCAGCCGGATCGACCAGCGGGTCGGGGATGGGCTCGCCCTTGTCTTCGGCATCCTTGACCTTGCGGTTGTAGCCGGCCAGGTTGCGCACGCCCAGGGCAGCCATGAGCCGGTAGCGCCGCTCCATTTCCGCAACGCACCAGCGCAGCGCATTGGCCGCCTCCTTCATGTCGGTGACTACGGGTGTCAACAGGTGCGGAATGCCTTCGTAGATCGACAGTTCCAGCATCTTCGGGTCGACCATGATCACGCGGACCTCGTCCGGCGTGGCCTTGTACAGCAGACTCAGGATCATGGCATTGATGGCGACCGACTTGCCCGAGCCGGTAGTGCCGGCGACGAGCAAATGCGGCATTTTGGCCACATCGGCACAGATCGGCTTGCCCGATATACTTTTGCCCAGGCCCAGCGTAAGGGCGGAGCTGGCCTTGCCGTAGGGCTCCGAGGACAGGATTTCACGCAGGTAGACGATTTCCCGGTTCTGGTTTGGAATCTCGAGCCCGATCACGCTCTTGCCGGGAATCACGTCCACCACCCGGACCGAGATCACGCTCAAACCCCGGGCCAGGTCCTTGGCCAGGTTGGACACCTGCGCGCCCTTCACACCCGGTGCGGGTTGCAGTTCGAAACGAGTGATGACCGGCCCCGGATGGACCGCGACCACTTCCACTTCGACCCCGAAGTCGGCCAGCTTCAGCTCAACCTGGCGGCTCATCGCCTTGAGTGTTTCTTCCGAATAGCCTGACTTCTGCTGCGACGGTTCGTCGAGCAGATCCAGCGGGGGCAGTCCACTTTCCGAGAGATTCTTGAACAGTGGTTGCTGCCGCAGCTTGGGTTCGACCGGCTTGCTGATGGTGGGCTCGACCCTGGGCTCGATATGGACTTCCTGACGGGTCTTGCGCTTGATCGTGTCGCGCTTGCGCACTTCTTCACGCTCGGCCCTGGCGCGACGCCCTGCCCACCAGTCGCGCAACCGGCCCAAACTTGCCAGCAGCCAGGCTCCGCCGGACAGTGCCGCGCGCCCGGTCCGGTCCACCACGCTGACCCAGGACAATCCGGTGAACAGCGTAATGCCAACCAGGAGCACGGTCAGACTGATCAGGATGGCACCGGTAAAACCCATTGGCGCAATCATCAGCGTAGACAGAACCGAGCCGACGACACCGCCGGCCTGCTCCAGTCCGCCGCGACTCTGCATGGCAAGCAGCGCGCAGCCGGCGAGGATGATCAGCACCAGGCCACTGGCCCTGACCGACCATTCGGCCAGGGCTGCCGGTTCAGCGCGCTCGCGCAATAGCCGCAGGGCGACCAGGCCGATCAGCACCGGGGCAATGTAGGCCATGTAGCCAAACACCACCAGGAATAGATCCGACACCCAGGCACCGAAGCGGCCGCCCAGGTTGCGGACCTGGTCCACACCCACATCGCGTGACCAGCCGGGATCGGCCGGATGGTGGCTCACCAGGCTCAGCAGCAGGTACAGGGCGGTGACCAGGGTCAGCAGGAACAACGCCTCGGCCAAGCGCCTGGCGAGTGCGCCGGAAGGCTCTGGATCCGCGGTCTTGCGTTTGCTTCCGGCTCGACTCATTTTGCTATGGCACCTTAAAAAGATCTTACAAGCGTCTGATTATAATCACTTCAGAGCCGGATGCACGATCTCGCCGTTGCGCACATTGATTCCCTTTGACAGCGACGGGCGCTGTTCCCAATCGGTGCGCGCCATTTGCTGCACGTAGGGCAGGATGGCGGCCGACAACGCCTGGCTGGATGTGCGTGGCACCGCGCCGGGCATGTTGGTCACGGCAAAATGGGTGACTCCGTCGACCTTGTAGGTCGGGTCGGCATAGGTGGTCGGCCGGGTGGTTTCGAAACAACCGCCCTGGTCTACCGAGATATCGACCACGACACTGCCATCTTCCATGCTGGCGATCATTTCACGGGTCACCACGTGAGGGGCGCGTGCGCCAGTCACCAGCACGGCCCCGATCACCATGTCGGCGCGGGAAACAAAGTCTCCGACCGTTTCGACGTAGGGATAGAGCGCGGTCACGTTAGGGCCGATTGCCATCATCTGGGCCAGCCGGTCCTGGCGTTTGTCGAACACGGTGACGCGGGCACCGGCTGCAGCAGCAAGATGGGCCGAGTTGCCACCGGCTGCACCGGCACCGAGCACCACGACGTGGCCACGATCAGCCGAAGGCAGACCGCCGAGAAGAATGCCGCGTCCGCCCTGGGGCTGATGCAACAGGTGGGTAGCCACCTGCACCCCGATTCGTCCGGCAATATTGCTCATCGGTGCCAGCAGCGGCAGCGAACCGTCGGCTTCTTCCACGGTTTCGAAAGCCACGCCGGTCAGCCCGATATCGAGCAGCCTGTCGGTCAAGGCGGGTTCGGCAGCCAGGTGGAGGTAACAGAACAGCAGGTGATCGGAGCGAAGGTGTTCCAGGTCGCCGGCAATCGGCTCCTTGACCTTGACAATCAGCTCCGCTTCGCCGAACAACGCGGCAGCATCGGGCAGGATGCGCACGCCGACGGCCTCGAAATCGGCATCGGCAAAGCCGCTCTTTTCGCCGGCCCCGGACTGGACGCAGACATCGTGCCCGGACCTGACCAGGTCTCCGCAGGCAGCAGGCACCAGGGCAACCCGTCCCTCCAGGGTCTTGGTTTCTGTTGGAATACCGATACGCATGAATTGAAACTCCTTGATACAAACTTGCGACAATGGTTGAGCGCTGCAGCAAAAACCGGCGCTTGATGGTTATTTTGATATCTGACCCGACTACCCCGACGGCGGCTGCTTGGATTGAATGCTGACCGTCCTTACTTTTGAACCCTGACCTGTCCGCAGCACTGGAGAAAATTATACTATGGCCGATTCCCGTCATTTCCGGCTTCTGATCCTCGGTTCCGGCCCGGCCGGCTACACCGCAGCGGTGTACGCCGCCCGAGCAAACCTGAAGCCGGCCATCGTCACCGGCATTCAGCAAGGGGGGCAGCTCATGACCACGACCGATGTCGAGAACTGGCCCGGCGACTACCCTGACCTGCAAGGACCGGAGTTGATGCAGCGCATGCTCAAGCATGCCGAAGCCTTCGACACCGAGATGATCTTCGACCATATCCACAGCGCCGATCTCAGCCAGCGCCCATTTCGCCTGGATGGTGATAGCGGCAGCTACACCTGCGATGCCCTCATTATTGCCACGGGCGCATCGGCCCGCTACCTTGGCCTGGACTCCGAAGAAGCGTTCAAGGGCCGGGGCGTGTCGGCCTGTGCGACCTGTGACGGTTTCTTCTATCGCAACAAGCCGGTGGCCGTGATCGGCGGCGGCAATACCGCGGTCGAGGAGGCGCTCTACCTGGCCAATATCTGCAGCAAGGTCACCCTGGTGCACCGTCGCGACGAACTGCGCGCAGAGAAGATCCTGCAGGAGCGATTGTTTCAGCGCCAGGCCGAAGGCAAGGTTGAAATCGTCTGGGATCACGTGCTCGATGAGGTGCTCGGCGACGATGACGGCGTGATCGGCATGCGGGTCAGGCATGTCAGCGATGGCAGCACGCGGGACGTTGCCGTCGACGGGGTCTTCATCGCCATCGGACATGATCCCAATACCGCGATATTCAACGACCAGCTCGACATGGAAGACGGCTACATCAAAATCCGCAGCGGCCTGGAAGGGATGGCCACGGTAACCAGTGTTGCCGGTGTCTTCGCCGCCGGCGATGTCGCCGATCATGTCTACCGGCAGGCAGTGACCTCGGCCGGCTTCGGCTGCATGGCGGCCCTGGATGCCGAGAAATTCCTTGACGAGCAGGAGCACTGACACCATTACGCGCCACCGCTCGCTGTCCGAGCTGAGGCAGCCGACCTGGAACGCGCTGAGCCGGAACAACCCGTTCGTTGACTGGCGCTTCCTGGTCGACCTCGAACAGGCCGGCAGCGTCGGCCAGCCGGCAGGATGGATCCCCTGCCCGCTGGCCGACCACGCAGCCGATGGCTCCATTCGCGCGGCCGCCCCGGCGTACCTGAAAGAGCATTCGCACGGGGAATTCGTGTTCGACTGGGCCTGGGCCCGCGCCGCCCAAGGTGCTGGCATGGCCTGGTACCCCAAGCTTCTGGTCGCGGCCCCGTTCAGCCCGGTACCGGGCCCGCGCTTGCTGGGCAGCGATCAGCATCCACAGGCCGCCGGCGGCCTGGTCCGGACCATGGAGGAAATCGTCCTGACCCACGGGCTTTCCTCGGCGGGGGTCAACTTCTGCAGTGAGCACGACGCTGCTGTTCTTGCCGAGGCTGACTGGCTGGCCCGCTATGACTGGCAGTTTCACTGGCACAACCCGGGCTATGGCGATTTCGATGATTTCCTGTCAGCCCTGCGCCGCCGTGCGCGCAAGAACATTCGCGCCGAGCGGCGCAAGGTACACGAGGCCGGCTGGACGTTCCGCTGGGTAGACGGCACCGGCATCACCACCGAAGAGCTTGAGCTGGTCAACCGCTGCTACCTGACCACTTTCGCCCTGTACGGCAACCGGCCGATGCTTAACGCGCAATTCTTCGGCAGCAACGCGCAATCCTTTGGCCGACAGTTCCTGGCCTGCATCGCTTCCCATGCCGGCCAGGATCAGGCATGCGCGGTATTCTGGCGCAGTGATTCCCATCTTTACGGTCGCTACTGGGGCAGCCTGGACGATACCCGCGATGTGCATTTCGAGACCTGCTACTACCAGGGCATCGAGTACTGCATCCGCGAAGGACTGCAGGTGTTTGAACCCGGTGCCCAGGGTGAGCACAAGATCCGGCGCGGATTCCTGCCGGTCAAGACCCGGTCGTTTCACTTCATCCGACACCCTGGCATGCGCCGGGCCATCGCCGATTACCTGAAGGCGGAGGACCAGGCCCTGATAAGCTATCGCGAGCATCTGGAGTCGCTCAACCCCTACGCCTGATGAAGCGATATCACATTCCGCAGCTTGGCCCCGATCCAGCCAGCCCCTTCCCGCCACCGGGCAACAGCGACCACCCCGAAGGCCTGGTTGCATGGGGCGGTGATCTCAGTAGTACCCGCCTACTGAACGCTTATCGGCAGGGAATCTTCCCCTGGTTCGAACATGGTTCGCCGATTCTGTGGTGGTCGCCGGAACCTCGCGCCGTTCTGGTGCCAGGCCATTGGTCGCCGCCGCGTCGGCTTTGCCGCACACTTCGCCAGGGAAGATTCGAAGTTCAACTCGACCAGGCCTTCGCCACCGTCATTGATGCCTGCGCCGGGCCACGCCTGAACCAGACCGGCACCTGGATCACCTCGGCCATGCGCAGTGCCTACTGCGAGCTGCACAAGCTCGGCCACGCGCACAGCGTGGAAATCCTGGTCGACGGCCAGCTGGCCGGGGGGCTTTATGGGGTCGCAATCGGCAAGATCTTTTTCGCCGAGTCGAAATTCCACTTTCGCCGCGATGCCTCGAAAATCGCGCTTTCAGTGCTGATGCGCTGCCTGGACAGCTGGGATTTCCTGCTCGCCGACTGCCAGCTCTGGAACCCGCACCTGGAGCGGCTGGGGGTCGGCCTGGTATCGGGCGATGAATTTCGGGCCCTGGTCGCGGCTGGCATCGATCAGCCCGACCAGGTCGGCAGCTGGCAGGCTCGCCTGGAAAGTGTCAATCTCGCTGACTGGTAGCCACACTGGCATCGGCCAGGATAACGCGCATGGCCGGGTCTGACGGCTTCTGACCGCGCGCGGACAAAGCGATGTCCAGGGTCGCCCGACCCAGGGCCCGAAACAGCCCACCCTGGCCCTGCCCATCGGCCGCGGCAACCAGCCGCGCGACCGCCGCGACATCCCCGCGCTCGATCGGCCCGGTCAGGGCCTGCGCCGGTGCTGATTGTCCAAGCACGTCCAGACCGGCACGCTGTAACCCATCGAGCAGGTCGACCGCATCAGGCGTCGACAAGCCGCTGGCCGCGGCGAGCGTGCGAGCCAGTTGATTCAAGGTAACCAGGTAGTTGCTGGCAACCACGGTGGCGGCGTGATACGCCGCCTTGCCACCGCCATCAATCACCAGCCAGCGTCCTCCAGCCTGCTCGAAAATCGTCCTGAGCCTGTCCAGGGGCTGGGCCTGCCCCTCCCCCACCAACCGGGTGCCGGGCATGGCAGCCAGGGCGGAATCGGCATCGGCAAAAGCGCGTACCGGGTGCACTGCGGCCACTGGTACACCGAGTGGATCGAGAACCGAGGCTGACATCGAACCGGACAGATGGAACGCCAGCGCAAACTGTCCCGGCATGCGACAGGAAAGACCCAGCGCGGCCGCTTCCAGTTCGCCGTCGGGCAAACCCATCAACAACCAGTCACCGCTCAGGTCAGCCGCAAGCACTTCAACCGCCTCGCCCGCACCGATGAAATCAACCGCGCGGCGCGCGCTGGCCAGGCTGCGATTGCAGATCTGGCCAATATCCACCCTCGCCTGTTCACGCAACCAGCGCAGGATGACCTTGGCCGCGCGGCCACAGCCCAGGCAATGCAACCGCGGCGGATTCATGCGCCCGGCAGGGTTTCGTCAATGAAGGATACTGGCGGATCAGGCACTTGCCCGGGTGTTCGGCCAAGATAGTCGTCCAGGCGCTCCAGCCCCTCGCTGTAACTCCGGCCAATCATGGCCGGCAGCAACAAGCCGATATAGCGCCCGATCAAGTCAAACGTTCCGAACTCGACCCGAAGACCCCAGGTGACGCGCTGCCCTAGCCCCTCGGGCTCAAGCAGGAAATAACTGTCAGCCTCGCTTTCGCCCAGCTCCATGCGCATGTCGATCCGGTCCGGGGGATCCATCGCCACGATCGAAAGGCGCCCCTGCCCGCTGCCGCCCTCGTCACTCCAGGTCAGGATCGCACCAACACCGGAGGGCCGACCCTCGATGCGGTATCCGGCATCGGGATTGGCTGCATACCAGGGCGACCAGGCTGAAAAATGACGAAAGTCCTGGAGCACTTCGAAAACCACTTCGCGCGGCTGATCGATCAACTGCTGTCGCTCTATGGTGATCGCGCGCGGCAACATGAAGCCGACCAGGATGATGATGATGACAATAGCCAGCAGAATTGCAAAAAGACGTCTCAGCATTGGACTTCCTCATCAATGCCAGCGATCGCTACGCCAGGGATCTTGGTCCTGGTCGCGCTCCGCCGGCCGCTCGGATTTTGTGAAATCATCATCGGCGCCAAATTCGTCGCCATCCTCAGGATCATCTTCCCAATCGTAGCGCTTGACAGGCGGTCGGTCCCAATCGCGGTAGAGATAGGCCAGAACCACGCCGACCAGGGCACCGCTCAAGTGCAATTCCCAGCTCATTCCCCGGCCAGCCGGCAACACACCCCAGACCATCGAACCATAGAAGAACCAGACCATCAGCGAAACGCCGACCGAGCGCAGATCGCGACGCAAGATACCCGAGACAAAAACAAAGGCCAGCATGCCGTAGACCAGGCCGGAGGCACCGATGTGGACGCTGGGTCGAGCGAACACCCAGGCCAGGGCCGCAGAACCCAGGTAAATCATCGGCCAGGCCCGCAGCGAAGCATGCGGATAGAGAAAAAGCATGGCCACCCCGGCGACAAACAGGGGCAGCGAATTCGACCCGATATGGGAAAGACTGCCATGCAGCAACGGCGTGGTAAGCAAACCCAGCAAGCCCATGCCTTCACGCGGGCGCAGGCCGAAGCGACTCAGGCTGATCTGGCTGATCTGCTCGAACAGAAATACCGCCCAGACGATAGCCAGGAAGCCCAGGGTGAGCTTGATGGCCAGCATGAAGTTGGCCTGGGCCCGCGGCGACGCGGTGTACTCGGGATCGGGTACCTTGAGCTGCATCAGGAGCCCGAATCGGTTTTCAAACCGTCGGCAATGATGGTACGAACCTCGTCGCTGAGTCGTCGCAAGTCACTGAGCTGCATGCCTTCGGTTTCCACTGGCGGATGAATCAGCAGGCGCACGGTACCCGGGGTGATGCGCAGTGAATCGGCCGGCATTACATCACGAGACCCGATCACGGTTACCGGGAGCAAGGGCATTCGCTGCTCGATGGCCACCCGGAACGCCCCCTTCTTGAAGTCCAGCAGTTTGCCGCTGCGGCTACGCGTACCCTCGGGGAAAAACAGAATGCCCGTGCCCGGCTTCAGGCGAGCCACCGCCGCGTTGACTGCCTGGCGGGCCTGGTCCGGATTACCGCGATCAACGAAGATATGTCCGATTGCCCGGCAGCCCTGGGCGATGAAAGGCACCTTGCGCAATTCGGCCTTCATGACCCAGCGCAAGTCCAGGCCGCAGTGACCGTAGATAACCGGGATATCGAACTGGCTCTGGTGATTGGCGACCAGCACGTATGATCGGGATCGGTCCAGGGCCTCGGCACCTTCGACAATCACTCGAACGGGTGCAAAAAAGGTCAGAACACGTCCCCAGGGCACCGCCACGTAAAGGTTGGCCAGTCGCGGCGACACCAGCACGGCCATGGGCACGGCCAGAAAAGCGCCGACCAGCGTTGCCAGCACGGCAATGGGCATGAAGACCAGCCACTGCCAAAGCGGATAGACGCGCAGCCACACGGGTCGGGACATGGAAACGAGGGATTCGGACATACCGCTATCGTACACAACCGGCCGGGAGATGAGGGCACCGGCAAACTGCAATGGGCTGGCGCTCAAAAAAAGGGCGCCCCGAAGGACGCCCCTGTGTTCGCCATTGCAGCTACCGATCCGATTAGGCAGCCTTGACCTGGCTATCGCGCTTACCTTCGATCAGCGGTGATTTGCCGCTGCCAATCTCTATCTTGCGCGGCTTCATCTGCTCAGGCAGCTCGCGCTTGAGCTCGATGTGCAGCAATCCGTTTTCAAGCCGCGCACCGTCCACTTCAACGTGGTCGGCCAGCTGGAAACGGCGCTCGAACGAGCGGGTTGCGATTCCGCGATACAGGAACTCGCTGTTGTCCTCGCTCTGGGTCTCTTGCTTGCCGCCCGAAACCGTCAGCGTATTGCGCTCGGTGACGAGATCCAGCTCGTCCTCGGCAAAACCGGCCACAGCCATGGTAATGCGGTAGCGGTCTTCACCGAGTGACTCGATGTTGTAGGGCGGGTAGCCGTTTGAGTCAACGCGCGAGGCGTTGGACAGCATGTCAGCCAGGCGGTCAAAGCCAATGGCCGTGCGATACAGGGGTGAAAGATCAAAAGTAGTCATAACCGTATCCTCCTATGAAGCAATCGGTTTGTTCAGTGGTTTCATCCGCCTGACACCAGGCCGGATGGCTTCGAGACACCATTTGGCTGTCTCGGTTAGTTAGATAGGATTGCTGACGGGAAGTTTCAAGAGCAGAGTTCACTCAGGCGTAGACGACCTCGGTAATCCAGAAGCGGCGCTCACCGCCGGGAGTCGGCACGCTGACCTCCTCGTCCAGTCGCTTGCCAAGCAGCGCTCGGGCAACCGGCGAATCCACCGAAATCCAGCCCTGGCCACCGTCAATCTCGTCCGCGCCAACGATCCGGTAACAGGCAGTCGCACCAGAATCCTCCTCCAGCGTCACCTGGGCCCCGAAAAACACCCGCTCCCGATCGGCGGGGGCGGCATCCACCACCTTCAACCGGTCGATCCGCTTCTGAAGGTAGCGTATGCGCCGATCAATTTCACGCAGCTGCTTCTTGCGATAAATGTACTCGGCGTTCTCCGAACGATCGCCCTCTGCCGCTGCCGCCGTCACCGCCGCGGTGACCTCACGCCGCAGCACCCAGCGCTCCTTCAGCTCGGTCTGCAGGCGACGAAAGCCCTCCGCCGTGATGTACGGACTGGAGGATGGTGGGGGTGGACGCCAGCGCATT
>SLQY01000103.1 GCA_007131235.1 Wenzhouxiangella sp. | reverse complement strand
TGCTCGAATGCCGCCTCGACAACGTCGTTTACCGCATGGGCTTTGCCGTCACGCGTGCCCAGGCTCGGCAGCTGGTCAGCCACAAGTCGATCGAGGTCAACGGCAAAGGCGTCAACATCCCTTCGTTTCAGGTCAGGGCCGGCGACACGGTGGCAGTTCGTGAGAAATCTCGCAAGCAACTCCGCATCCAGGAGGCCATCAACCTGTCGCGCGAACTCGACCTGGTGCCTGCGTGGGTGACGGTCGATTTTGACAAGATGACAGGGGAGTTCAAGGGTGCGCCTGATCGCGATGATCTGCCGCCAGACATCAACGAAAGCTTGATTGTCGAACTTTACTCGAAGTAATCCACGGATGCCGGCAACCAGCCGGCATCTCCGGTCCAAGCAGAATTTTAGAGAGGCATTCAATGTCAGGCCAGATAAGCACACTTATCGGCAAGATGCTCAAGCCGAAAGGGCTGATCGTCGACGAGATTTCTCCTCGTCGGGCCCGCATCACGCTGGAGCCGCTGGAACGCGGTTTCGGACACACCCTTGGCAATGCGCTGCGTCGCGTATTGCTGTCGTCCATCCCGGGTAGCGCCATTACCGAGGTGGAAATCGACGGGGTCCTGCATGAGTACACGGCCGTGGAAGGCCTGCAGGAGGATATCGTCGAGGTTCTGTTGAACCTGAAGGATGTCGCCGTGCGCATGCACTCCCGCGAAGAAGCGGTTCTGACCCTCAGCAAGGACAAGGCCGGGCCCGTGACCGCTGGTGACATTCAGCTCGATCACGATGTCGAGGTGGTGAATCCGGATCACGTGATCTGTCACCTGACCAAGAACATGAAGCTTAGTATGAAGCTGAAAATCACGCGTGGCGTCGGTTATCAGCCTGCGGCGGCGCTGAAGTTCAGCGACGAAGAGTCGCGTCCGATTGGCCGTCTGCAGCTGGATGCTTCTTACTGTCCGGTGCATCGCGTTGCATACAGTGTCGAAAGCGCTCGCGTTGCCCAGCGTACCGACCTGGACAAGCTGGTCCTGGACATTGACACCAATGGCACCATGTCTTGCGAAGATGCGGTCAAGCTGGCAGCCGGCATTCTGGTTGACCAGATGTCCGTGTTCGTCGACTTCGTGGCTCGGGAGAAGGATCAGACCGAAACCAGCACGGAGACTTTCGACCCCGTTTTGCTTCGGCCAATCGATGATCTGGAGCTCACCGTTCGCTCTGCCAACTGCCTCAAGGCCGAGCACATCCAGTACGTGGGCGATCTGGTTCAGCGCACTGAAACCGAGCTTTTGAAAACACCCAACCTGGGCAAGAAGTCCCTGACCGAGATCAAGACCGTGCTGGCCTCTCACGATCTCAACCTGGGTACGCGCCTGGAGAATTGGCCGCCAGCCAACCTGGCCCGGGCCGAGCGCTAAGGAGAACTTGAAATGCGTCATCGCAAAGCAGGGCGTAAGCTCAACAGAAACTCTTCGCACCGCCGTGCGATGTTCAGAAACATGACGGCCAGCCTCATCCACCATGAGCTGATCAAGACCACCCTGCCCAAGGCCAAGGAATTGCGTCGTGTGGCCGAGCCGTTGATCACCCTGGCCAAGGAAGATACCGTCGCCAAGCGGCGCCTGGCGTTCGCACGCCTACGCGACAAGGAAGCGGTGGGCAAGTTGTTTTCCGAAATCGCCCCGCGCTATTCCCAGCGTCCGGGTGGTTACCTCCGCATCCTGAAGTGCGGGTTTCGGGCGGGAGACAACGCACCCATGGCTTATGTCGAGCTGGTCGATCGACCCGATGCACCGGGTGCCGAAGCTGCCGAATAACGACAGTCTGATGTTCTGATGTGGAAAAGCCCGGCCAACGCGCCGGGTTTTTCTTTTCTTGGCGTGGCTCCGTTAGAATGCAGACTTCATCGCCCCGGTTGTCCTGATGCGAAACGCCGTTGTCATTCTCGCTGCTGCTGCCATCATGGTGCTGGGGGTCATTGGTAGCGGCATCATTTTCCTTGACGAGCAGCGGCTGAAGTTGCTGGTGGCCCAGCATGTAGAGAATCACACAGGTCGACGAATCGAGATTCGCGGGCCACTGCGGGTGCGGCTGTTCCCGGGGCTGCGCTTGAACGCCGAGCAGGTGATCATGCTGCCTCCGGAAGGATTCGAGGGTCCCGAGCTGTTTCGCGCCGAACGGGTGGATATGAAAGTGCGTCTGTTGGCGCTGGTACGGGGGCGCGTGGATGCCAGCGATGTTCGCCTGTCCGGGGCCCGGATCAACCTGCACACCGATCAGAGCGGGCGCAGCAGCCTGGAGGGCTTGGGTCGTGATCGTACCCCGCGGGTGTCGGACTGGACCAGTGGTCCCATTACCCTGGAGCAAGCCGTGATCAGCGTCAGCGATGCCGGGCGGTCCGGCAGCGAGGTGCTGGAGATGGAGCGAATCGATCTGGCCGGCGTTGCGCCGGGACGACCGGTCGAGTTTCGCTTCCGAGGCAATGTCGAGCAGCCGGCCGCTTTCGATAGCCTGGAAGTCGACGGCTTGCTGATTCCCGGTGGCAACGGGGCGGCCCGGCTGAGTAACATGCGGCTGCAGGCGACGATCGATGGGGGTCGCTACCAGCTGGAACTGCGCGGGAACGTGTCCTATTCAGGAGATCCGCCCATGCAGCTGGAGCTGGATGGCGGCATTTTGTTGCTCAATGATCACCGTTTCCTGGTTGAGGGTAACTATCTTTCCGGTGACCGGCCCTACCTGGCGGCGTCCATAGCCAGCGACTTTTTCGACGTCGATGTACTTGCCTTGCCTGGAAAGCTTGGCGAACTGACGCTGATGCCACGCGACGCCGGCGTTCTGACTGCCTTGAGGGGTTTTGATTTCGATATCGCGATGCAGGTCAGTGAGGTTGCCCGGCTGGGTCTTGTGCTTGAAGATGCCAGGGTCGAGATGGAAGGGCGCGGCGGTGTGGTCGGCATTGCAATGGCGCCGACCCGCATGCCGGGTGCCATGCTGGCAGGCTCGGCGTCGATTGATCTGCGCCAGCAACCGCCGGTGGTGGAAAGTCTCGTATCCGTGGATGTGAACCGCGCGAGCAAGATGCTCGAGTCGCTTCGGCTTTTTCCTTTTGTCGACGGCCAGGGCAGTTTGTTGTTGGATCTTGAGGCGGTGGCGAACGACGATGCCCCAGGTACCGTCAGCTGGGTCGGGAGTGGCTCGATAGAACTTTGGGAGGGTCACTGGCCATTGCTTGTTGAGCTCAAGGGTGCTGACGCTGAAGGACTCGACAACGGGCGTTTCGACCTGTTTCGATCGTCTCTCACGCTGGGTCCGGCATCGCTGCTTGCAGACGATCTCAGCCTGGTTAGCGACAGCATGGTCGTTCGCGGTCAGACGGGTTTTCTGTTCCCTGAACAGGCCTTGTTCGGCCAACTGCATCTGGACGCAAACGGTCGGGTCGAGCGCGTCGAGCTGGCCGGAAACCTGGCCCGGCCGGAAATCAGGCGCAGTCCGCTGCTGATTCCACCAGCGCAGTGAAATACTCGGAGCAATCCGTAGGGCTGGCCTCAGCCCTGGGCGCTTTCATTTGCTGGGGGCTGGCACCAGTTTATTTCAAGTTGATCGGGCAGGTCGGTGCTGACGAGATCATCGCGCATCGGGTCCTGTGGTCGGTTGTTTTTCTGGGCCTGGTGCTGCTTGTTCGGCATCGTCGGGCGATGCTGTCCCGATTGACGATTGCGCCACGAACACTGCTGGCTTTGTTGATCAGTGGCAGCCTGATCGTGGTCAACTGGCTGGTTTTCATTTATGCAGTCAATTCCGATCGTGTCCTGTCGACCAGCCTGGGGTATTTCATCAATCCGCTGGTGACAGTGGTTTTCGGCATGGCGTTTTTCCGCGAGCGGCTGGCGCCGGTGCAGCTGATGGGGGTGGTCGTGGCTGCACTCGGGACGATTTACATGACCATCCGGGTTGGCGAGTTTCCCTGGATAGCCTTGGGTTTGGCATTGAGTTTTGCGCTTTATTCCGTGGTCCGGAAGTTGCTCGACGTGGGGCCGATGGTCGGCTTGTTCTGGGAAACGTTGCTGATGGCGCCGCTGGCCATCATGTGGATTATCTGGCTGTCTGGCCAGAGTGAACTGGCCTTCGATCCTGCCGAGCCGGGGCTCGGTCTTTTGCTTGCAGGTACGGGTCTGGTTACTGTCGTTCCGCTGCTGTTGTTTGCCGCCAGCGTTCGGCGCCTTTCTCTCAGCACGATTGGTATCATGCAATACTTGGCTCCCACCATTACCTTTATCCTGGCCGTGTTCGTTTACGCTGAGCCGTTTTCGCTTGACCACGCAGTGACGTTTGCCTGCATCTGGATCGGCCTGTTCCTGTTTTCCTGGGGCGGCTGGGTGCGGGTGCGGCGCGCACGGATTCCGGTCTGATGACACAGGTTGTTGATACTGACGAGCGAGCGCCCAGTCGTCGCCTGAACTCGTTGGCTGCCTTGCGGCCGTTTGTCCTGCGCTATCGGCTGCAGATTGCCCTGGCCGGCCTGTTTCTTCTCATCTCTGCTGCCGGTGCCCTGGCCATTCCGGCAGCCGTCGGCCAGGTCATTGATCGGGGCTTCATGGCCGATGACCTGGCCCACATCAATCGCTGGTTCTGGCTTTTATTCGCAGCAGCGGTGGTGATGGCCGTCGGTGGTGGCCTCCGCTTCTACTGGGTCAGCTGGCTGGGCCAGCGCGTCGTCGCCGATATTCGCAGTGCCGTGTTCGAACGAGTTCTGGTCATGAGCCCGGAATTCTTTGCCCGGACCCGCACCGGCGAGGTGCTGTCGCGTCTGAATACCGACACCACCCTGATCGAGACACTGGTCGGCTCGACGGTTTCATTCGGTATCCGCAACCTGCTCATGCTCAGCGCCAGTTCCATTGCGCTTGCCTTGACGGCACCACGCCTGGCCGGCGTGATCGGCGGTTTGATCGTGCTTATCATTCTGCCGGTGATCTTCCTTGGCCGCTGGGTGCGACGCCTGTCTCGCAGCGCCCAGGATCGGGTTGCCGATATCAGCGCGCGCGGTGATGAAGCCATCAACGCAGTGCAGACGGTACAGGCCTTCGCCCAGGAACAACGCGAAGTTGGCCGTTTCCGGGAGAGCGTGGAAGGCGCCGTGGTGGCCAACAAGCAACGAATCGCGGCCAGTACGGTACTTATCGTGCTGGTCATCCTGTTGACTTTCGGCGCCGTGACCTTTGTGCTTTGGCTGGGCGCGCGTGCCGTGCTCGGTGGAACAATGAGCCCTGGCCAGTTGGGGCAGTTTGTGCTGTATGCGGCAATCGCGGCCGGTTCAACGGCCAGTCTCAGCGAAATCTGGGGGCAGCTGCAGCGTGCCGCTGGCGCCATGGAAAGGTTGGCCGAGCTGTTGTCCCTGGAGCCGGACATCCGCTCACTCGGCGAGCCCGAAGCCTTGCCTCCCGGACCGCTGTCGATCAGTTTCGAGTCGGTCAGCTTTCGCTACCCTTCCAGGCCCGAACTGGAAGTGCTTGGTGACTTGAGTTTTCGAATCGAGGCCGGCCAGACAGTGGCCCTGGTGGGGCCTTCCGGGGCCGGAAAATCGACCCTGTTCCAGCTTCTGCTGAGATTTTACGATCCTGATCGAGGCTGCATCCGCTTCAATGACGTTGATTTGCGCAAGCTTGACCTGGCCGACATGCGCCGCCGATTGGGCCTGGTGCCACAGGATGTGGTCATGTTTTCGGGCACCGCGGCCGAGAACATTGGCTACGGGGTAGAAGCTGCCGATGCGGCCAGCCTGGCCGCCGCGGCCCGTGCCGCCCACGCCCACGAATTCATCGACGCCTGGCCGCAAGGGTACGAAACATTTCTCGGTGAGCGCGGCCAGCGACTTTCCGGCGGTCAGCGCCAACGCCTGGCGATTGCCAGGGCGCTGGTCAAGAATCCGTCTCTGTTACTGCTCGATGAGGCCACCGCCAGCCTCGATGCCGAGAGCGAGCGTTTGGTTCAGGAGGCGTTGGACAACCTCAGTCAGAACCGCACCGTGCTGGTGATTGCGCACCGTCTCGCGACCGTGCGCCGTGCCGACCGCATCCTGGTCATTGACCAGGGTCGCCTGGTCGCCGAAGGCCGCCATGACGAACTGGTGCGTGACAATGCTCTTTACCGGCGCCTGGCCCGCCTTCAGTTCCTGGAGCCAAAAGGTTCGAGGCTGGCTGCTGAGCCTGCCTACAGCGGCGAGTAGCGGAATTTCTGGCCGCCGACCGAGACTTCGGCCATCAGGCCGCCGCGCGTCATGATGAACACTGCCACGCCGCGCTCATAGCTGGTCGTGGCCGCGGCCCCGGCGCTGGCAGCAACGGCCGTCGCCTGGGCCGAAAATTCCAGGTTCTCGCGCTGGAATACGCGCAAGGCCGCATCGTCCTGGAAAAAGATGACCTGGCTGTAGGACTGGGCACCGATCTGGGCACCGATGGTGGCTTGCGATACCGTGCTGCGACCGATCGGTCGGCCTTGTTCGAACACGATGCCGCGACCGAAACCGCCCCCGACACCCAGCCCGCCCTTGGCGATTTCCGGGAAAACGACGTAGGCATGGGCATGGTCAATCCAGCCCTGCAGGCCCGGATCGCGGTCGACAAAGCGCTCCAGGGCTGCCCGTGACTCGCGGATCTGGCTGTCGTCCGAGGGCGTGCTGGCGCACCCGGCAACGGCTATGACAGTCGCGGCCAGAATGGCAAGGGTAAAGGGGCGAATAGCGTTGAAATCAGTCATGGTTCAATCCGAATGTGAAGACAGTCCGAGTAGACTGCCGTGCGCACAGAAGGTTGCTTTTGTTCAGCCCCGGATCGAGCTGTTGCCCAGCACCTGTGCGGTCACAGCCGTGAAATGGCAGATGCTGCCACCGAGCACGAACAGGTGCCAGACGGCATGGCTGTAGGGCAGGCGCTCGAAGTGGTAAAACAGGGTCCCGGCCGTGTAAACAACACCGCCGGTGACCAGCCAGAACAGGGCGGTGGGCGTCAGCGCCTGGCTCAATGGGGCAAAACCAATCACTATCAACCAGCCCATGCCGATGTAGGTCGCAGTGGACAGGAACCGGAAGCGCCCGGTGTAGAAGAGCTTGAAGAAAATACCGAACAAGGCCAGTGTCCACACCACGCCGAACAGGGACCAGCCCCAGCCACCACGAATGGCGGCGATCGTGAACGGGGTGTAGGTGCCTGCGATCAACAGAAAGATGGCACAGTGATCCAGGATCTTCAGACGCGCCCTGAGCTCGGGACGCCGTGCTGAGTGGTAGAGCGTCGAGGCGGTGTAGAGCAAAACCAGGGCGGCGACGAAAACTGACACGCTGACGACTTCGCGCGCGCCGGCATACACCACCGCCAGTGTGATAAGTACCGCGCCGGCACCGATGGCCATAATAATGCCCAAGCCGTGAGTTGCGGCGTTGACAATTTCCTCTCGATCTGCCTTTAACACAGTGCCCATACCACCGAATATAGCACCGATCAATGACAACCGCGTTCAAAAGCTGTTTCTGGACATTTCCGGTTGCTTGGTGAGTTTCCGGGTCCAGAAGATCATCGTTTTCTCGGACATGGTGGGTTGGTCGATGTCTTTCCACCCAAATCGGGCAGTCAGGTCGTCGCGGCGCTGGTAACCGCGCTTTTTCCAGAATGCATCCAGCGGCCGATAGGCAGGCGGGCGCAGCGGATGATCGGCCGGGCGCTGAACGGCGCAGAAAGTGGTCAGCCTGGCCTGGCAGCGGCGGGCATGGGCTTCGCGAGCATCAAAGAATTGATGGCCTATGCCCTGTCCTCGGTAGCGGATGTCGAGAACCGACTCGCCGAAGTAGCAGATCTCGTCGAGTCTGGCATTGATGTCCTCGAAAGGGCGGCGAAATTCGATATCGGCACCGCGCATGGCCATGGCCGTGGCGCAGCCAACCACCTCTCCCCGATCCAAAGCCAGAATCAGGGTGCTGTCGAGAGCGCTTGCGAACGTGTCCAGGTAGCGTGCTTCGTAGTCGGCATTCCCATCGTAGAGGTAGGGGAATTCGCGAAAGACCTGGATGCGCAGGCGGGCGGCGTCGCTCAGCCATGGCCGCATGGCAGCGCCGCTGACAACCTCGATCTCGACCATCAGCCAACCAGTCGGCGCCACCAGCCTCGGCGACGTCGGGGCAGGGTATCGGCCAGTTGATCCAGGTCAGGGTGCTGACCGTTGACCAACGCCTGCGGAAATGTGCGCGCCAGCAACTCGGCGGTATGGGTATTCGTCCAGTGCGCCACCTGCGCTTCACCGCTGGAAATCTCGGGAATGCGGCGACGATCACGATGGGCGTCCGAGGCAATGATATGGATCAGCCCACGGCCAATCATGTCGCGCGCGCTGGCTTGCACCTGCGGGCCGAACTGGCCGGTGCAGGACTGCGCCGTGATCTGACCCAGGCAACCCATCGACACCCATTCGGCAAGGGGCTCCGGATCCTGGCGCAGTTGGCTGTTTCGTTCCGGGTGGGCGATGATGGGCGTCATACCCTGGCAGAGAATCTGCTCGAGAATGTGGTCAGCACCCATCGGAACCGTGTGCACCGGCAGCTCGACCAGCACGGCCTTGCCATGGTTGGCCAGGGTCATGGCCTCACCCGAGGCCAGTTGCTCGGGCAGCTCTGGTACCAGGTGCAGCTCGCAGCCCGGCAGCAGCTTGAGCGGAATGCCTTCGGAGATCAGCGCCTCGCGCAGCAGCCCGAGGGCTGTGAGAATATCGGCGGATCGATTGACGTAGACACCATTGAGGTGATGGGGCGTGACAACGGTCGTCTTGATGCCGTCTTGCACCGCCAGGCGCGCCATGGCCAGCGACTGGGCCAGGTCCCTGGCCCCATCGTCGATACCTGGCAACATGTGACAGTGCAGATCAGCGTACACGGAAGATTCCCGGTTCAGTGATTCTGAAGCCTACCAGATCGGCAACAACGGCAGGCGCTGATCGCGCTACCTGGTGCTGCAAGGACTACAGCCGGGCATCGACCAGGTTTCGATCGAGGGTCGAGCGGACATCGTAGAGCACACCGCTGTCGATCAAATGGTCGCGCAATCGATGCTGCTGTTCGATGAATTCCCGATGTGCGACGGCATGGACCACGGCCGCGTAGCGGCCGGGTTCGGGTTGGCTGACCATCTCGATTCCGTACTCGGCGCGGGCCTCGGCGGCCTCGACCCAGGGGTCGTGGACGTCGATCTCCAGATTGTAGTTTTGCAGTTCGGCGATCAGGTCAATGACCCGGGTATTGCGCAGGTCCGGGCAGTTTTCCTTGAATGTCAGGCCGAGAATCAGCACCCGGGCACCGGGCCGATACACCCCGGCCCTGGCCATTAGGCGCAGCACCTCTCCGGCCACGAACTGGCCCATGGCATCATTGACCCGGCGGCCGGACAAGATCACGGCCGGGTGATGGCCGATGGACTGGGCCTTGTGGGTCAGGTAGTAGGGGTCAACACCGATGCAGTGGCCGCCAACCAGGCCGGGCTTGAAGGGCAGGAAATTCCACTTGGTGCCGGCTGCGGCCAGCACGCTGGCGGTATCCAGTCCCATGCGGGCGAACAACACGGCCAGCTCGTTGACCAGGGCAATATTGAGGTCGCGCTGGGTGTTCTCTATCACCTTGGCGGCTTCGGCCACGCGAATCGATTCGGCCTGGAACGTGCCGGCATGGATGATGCTGCGATAAAGCGCATCGACGGCCGCGGCGGCCGCAGCAGTGGAGCCTGAGGTGACCTTGACGATATCGGGCAGGCGGTGCTGGCGGTCGCCAGGATTGATGCGCTCGGGACTGTAACCGCAAAAGAAGCCGTCCTGGTTCGCGGATTCGGCTCCGGCCAGGTAGGTGAGGCCGGACTCGCGCTCGAGGATGGGCACGCAGTCCTCTTCCGTGGCACCGGGATAGACCGTTGACTCGTAAATCACCAGGTCGCCGGCCTGGAGCAGGCTGCCGACCAGGCTGGAAGCTGCCCGAAGCGGTCCCAGGTCCGGGCGTTTCGCGCTGTCGATCGGCGTTGGCACGGTAATGATGTAGACCCGGCAGGCGCGCAATTCCTCGAGCTTGTCGG
This sequence comes from Wenzhouxiangella sp., assembly GCA_007131235.1. GTDB lineage: Bacteria > Pseudomonadota > Gammaproteobacteria > Xanthomonadales > Wenzhouxiangellaceae > Wenzhouxiangella. Next base: position 16,278 of record SLQY01000103.1, on the reverse strand, counting down.
TGAAGCGCAGGCGGCGGGCGCTGTCGAGCTCTTCGGCATCGACCTCGCGCGTGGCATCGTGACCGGCGCGCAGCTCGGCAATACGCCCGGATTTGATGTCAAAGCCCACGGTATCGAAGCGCTGGCCAAAAGCCACGGCCAAGGGCAGGCCGACATAGCCCAGCCCGATAATGCCGATGCTGGCCTGACCTTCGTCAAGCTGCGCAATGAGTTGGTGCGAATCGATGGGCATGTCTATTTGACCTGGTAATAGTCCTTGTACCAGTCGACAAAGCGCGCGACGCCTTCTTCGACCGACACCACTGGCTGGTAGCCCACGGTGGCCTTGAGTTCAGCGACATCGGCCTCGGTGTCGGGGACATCGCCGGGCTGCAGCGGCAGCATTTCCATGCGCGCTTTTCGTCCCAGGCATTGCTCGAGCACGTCGATGTAGCGAAGCAGTTCGACGGGTTGCTCGTTGCCGATATTGAACAAGCGGTAGGGAGCGCTGCTGGTGGCCGGGTCGGGCTTGTCGCCGGACCAGTCGGGGTTGGCCGACGGCGCTTGGTCAAGGGCGCGAATTACCCCTTCAACGATGTCATCGATGTAGGTGAAGCTGCGCTTGTGATGGCCATGGTTGAAGACCTTGATCGGTTCGTCGGCCAGAATGGCCCGGGTGAACAGGAACAGCGCCATGTCGGGCCGACCCCAGGGACCGTAGACGGTGAAAAAGCGCAGGCCCGTGACCGGCGTGGCGTAAAGATGGCTGTAGCTGTGAGCCATCATCTCGTTGGCCTTCTTGGTCGCAGCATACAAGGTCAGCGGATGCTCGGTGCCGTGATGCTCGGAAAAGGGCATGAGGGTGTTGGCACCGTAAACCGAACTGGTCGAGGCATAAACCAGGTGTTCGACCGGATGGTGTCGGCAGCCCTCCAGTATGTGCAGGAAGCCGGTCACGTTACTGCGCGTGTAGGCGTGCGGATTGGTGGCGGCATAGCGCACCCCGGCTTGGGCGGCAAGGTGTACAACTCGAACTGGGCGGTGCTGCTCGAACAGGGCTTCGATGGCGTCCCGGTCGGCCAGGTCGGCATGGACATGCGCATACTCGCTGTGCGGCTGCAACCGCGCCAGGCGGGCTTTTTTCAGATTGACATCGTAGTAGTCGTTGAGATTGTCCAGGCCGACGACGCGTTCTCCGCGCGCGAGCAGGTGCAGGGCAACGTGCGAGCCGATGAAGCCAGCCGTCCCGGTAACCAGGATGGGGCCGGTGCTGGCCCGGCTCACGCGGGTGCCTTGCTGGAAGCGGCGCTGCCCGAGCGACCGAAGGGAAAGTACTCAAATCCGATGGCCTGCATTTCGTCCGGCTCGAACAGGTTACGACCGTCGAAGATCATCGGTGCTTTCAGGCTGGTCTGAATCTGATCGAAATCGGGGCTGCGGAATTCGTTCCATTCGGTCACGATGACCAGGGCATCGGCCCGGTCAAGGCAGGCATTGGCCGACTCGGCAAAGTCAATACCGTCGCGGTCGGCCAGGACTTGCTTGGCGACATTCATCGCGGCCGGATCGTAGGCGGTCACGGTTGCACCAGCGGCGAGCAGCTCATCGATCAGGACCAGGCTGGAAGCTTCGCGCATATCGTCGGTGCGTGGCTTGAAGGCTAGGCCCCACAGGGCAAAGTGGCGACCGGCGAGGTCCTCGCCCAGGCGGTTACGGATCTTGTCGGCCAGGCGGCTTTTCTGGACCTGGTTGACCGCCTCGACCGCCTCCAGAATACGCAATCCTCCCTGCGGCGTGCCCTTGGCGGTATGAATCAGCGCCTTGACATCCTTGGGGAAACAGGAGCCACCGTAGCCGCAGCCCGGGTAGAGAAAGTCAAAGCCGATACGCGGATCCGAGCCGATCCCCTGACGGACCTGTTCGATATCGGCACCAAGGTGCTCAGCGAGGTTGGCCAGCTCGTTCATGAAGCTGATCCGGGTGGCGAGCATGGCGTTGGCGGCGTACTTGGTCAACTCGGCCGACCGCGGATCCATGGCGATGAGCCGGTCATGGTTGCGGTTGAACGGTGCATATATACGCCGCATGATCTCAAGCGCGCGCTCATCGTCGCTGCCGATGATGATGCGGTCCGGCTTCTGGAAATCGTTGATTGCCGCGCCTTCCTTGAGAAACTCCGGGTTCGAGACCACGGCAAAGGGAATCTGTTCGGCGCGCTTTTGCAACTCGTCGGCCACCGCTTCCCTGACCCGGTCGGCGGTGCCCACCGGCACCGTGGACTTGTCAACGATGACCTTGTAGCCTGTCATTTGCCGACCAATGCTGCGGGCTGCAGCAATGGCGTAGCTCAGGTCAGCCGAGCCGTCTTCACCGGGCGGGGTGCCGACGGCGATGAACTGCACCTGGCCGTGGGCAGTTGCAGCTGCGATGTCCGTGGTGAAGCGGATGCGGCCGGCGCGCCGATTGTCGGCGATCAGCTTGTCCAGGCCGGGCTCGTGGATGGGAATGCCACCGCTTTCCAGGATGGCGATCTTGGCCGGGTCGGTGTCCAGGCACAATACATCGTTGCCGACCTGGGCCAGGCAGGCCCCGGTGACCAGACCGACGTAGCCGCTGCCGATGATGGTGATTTTCATGGTGCGCTAGCTTCCTTTTATGCTCGCAGGTTTGTCAGCCAAGCCACGGGTACGGTCAGCTGGCCGTGCAGCGTGGCCTGGCGGCGAGACGGTGGGCGATTCATTGGCCGTGGCGTTCGATCAGATCACCCAGCAACCCGGTCTTGTCGGCCAGCAGCTGGGCATTGGCCCGGGTCTCGAGGTTGAGGCGAATGACCGGCTCGGTGTTGGAGGCGCGCAGGTTGAAGCGCCACTCGGCAAAGTCCAGGCTGATGCCATCGGTGCGATCGACCACCGCGTCCTGACCCTGGAAGGCAGCCAGAACGGCCTCGATGACTGTGTCGGTGTCGTGCACCGAGTAATTGATTTCACCACTGCACGGATAGGCCAGGATACGCTCGTTGACCAGTTCGGCCAGGCTGCGGCCGGTTTCGGAGACAGCCTCGGCCAGCAACAGCCAGGGAATCATGCCGCTGTCGCAAAACGAGAAGTCACGAAAGTAGTGGTGGGCAGACATTTCGCCGCCGTAGAGTGCATTCTCCGCGCGCATGCGCTCCTTGATGAAGGCATGACCGCTTTTGTTGATCAGCGGCACACCGCCGGCGCGGGTGACCATGTCCAGTGTGTTCCAGGTCAGGCGCGGGTCGAGCACGATGCCTTCGCCCGGGTAGCGCTCCAGCAAGCGGGCGGCGAACAGGCCTACCAGGTAGTAGCCTTCAATGAACCGCCCGTCCTCGTCGAAGAAAAAGCAGCGGTCGTAGTCGCCGTCCCAGGCGATACCGAAGTCGGCGCCGTGCTCGCGCACGGCAGCCGCAGTCTCGGCCCGGTTTTCCGGAAGCAGCGGGTTGGGCACGCCGTTGGGGAAGCGACCGTCCGGCTCATGGTGCAGGCGCACAACGTCCAGCGGCAGGCCCTCGGCAATGCCATCGAACGCCGGGCCGGCGCAGCCATTGCCGGCATTGACAACCAGTTTCAGCGGCTTGATGGTGTCTATGTCGATGAATGCCCGCATGCGGGCAATGTAGTCGGCGCTGACTTCGTCGCGTCCGGCGTTTCCCGGCCTGGCTGTGGGGCTGGCTGTTTTCCCGTCGGCCAGGTAGCGCTCGATGTCCTTCAGCCCGGTATCGGCGCTGATCGGGATCGCCTGTTCGCGCACCATCTTCATGCCGTTGTAGTCGGCCGGATTGTGGCTGGCCGTGACCATGACGCCGCCACCCATGCCACTGCGCGAGGCGGCGTGATAAACCATTTCGGTGCCGCACAGGCCGATGTCCAGGGTATCGACACCGACCGAGTTGAGCCCCGCGGCCAGTGCCGAGGCAATGCCTGGGCTGGACAAGCGCATGTCCCGACCGATGACGACCGGGCCGCCGGGTTGCACAACGGCAGCATAAGCCTGGCCGATGGCGTGGGCGCGGTCTTCATTGAGCGAGTCGGGAACACGGCCGCGCAGGTCATAGGCCTTGAACGGGCTGTTGGGCAAGGTTGAGTCGTTCATGATCCGGGGTGGCTTCCCAAAAAGGTTTCGATGAGCATACTGCTCAGGCCCGGCGAATGCTGGTGTCCGGCAGTTCGATGCGGCGTTCATGCTGCAACAGCTGCAGCAATACAACGACTCGTTCGTCACTGGTGCGCGCCTTGAACAGGGCGCGATAGCCGTTCAAGGGCCCATCGATGATGTCGACCAGTTCATCGGGCTTGAATTCGATTGCTCCGGCCAGGTTGATTACGCCTTCGCCGTTGCAGCGACGGCGCAGCGATTCGATGACTGTATCTGGCACGATCGGGGTTTCGATACCCAGACGCACCAGGCCGACGGCACCGCGGGTTGAACGGATCGGGCCCCAGTCCTGCCCGCCCTGGCTCAGGCGAACGAACAGGTAACGGGGAAACATCGACTCGAGCGCAATCCGCCGCTGCCCTCTTCGGGTGCGAGCTACGCGCGTCTTCGGTCGAAAGATTTCGAAGCCCTGGTTGAGCAGGTTGCTTTCGGCGACGCTGTCCTGGCGTGGTTTGCAGAACACTGCATGCCAGTTGCGTCCCGATCGATTGATGTGCGGGTCAATCATGTCCCCCTGCGAAAAAACTGGATGTTCAACGGTTGAACATTGTTGCTGCAAGTGCCCCAAATTGCAAGCCCGGTCTCCGCGACAGGGACTGATGTTCAGCCTCTTCGCATGGCGCCAGGGCTGACCCCGGTCCAGCGCCGGAAGGCGCGTCCGAAGTTGGCCGGGTCGCGGTAGCCGAGCAGCTCGGCGATGCGGCTGATCGGCATGTCAGTGCGGCGCAGCCAGTCCTGGGCCAGAGTCTGGCGAACCTGGTCGACCAGGCCGCGAAAGCTGCTGTTTTCCGATTCCAGGCGCCGGATCAGGGTGCGCTCGGTCAATCCCAGGCGATCAGCCATGGCTGGAAGGCCCGGGTTGCGACCGCTCAATGCCATCAGTTGCTGATGGACCCGGGCGGCGGTCGGTCCAATGGCACTGTCTCGATTCATCAGCTCCTCGCAGCGACGAAGCGAACTGGTGTGCAGGTTGGGATCGGCCAGCAGGCAGGGCAGGTCAACCAGGTCCGCTGGCAGCCAGACCTGGTAGTGTCTGCCGTCCAGGTTCACCTGTCCCGGCAAGGCGCGCCGCAGCTGATTGGCCCAGGGCCGGTAGCGCTCGGGCAGGTCGATCACCAGCCTGTCGCGGTGGCGACCTGCCAGCTCGGCCAGCAGGTTGGCCAGCGCGATCAGGTTCATTTCCATCAGCAGCTCGCCGGGGGCGGGCAGGTTGAGTGTCGGCAGGACTCGGATGCGCATGCCCCGTGGCGCGGGGGTGCTGGTGGCCTGCAGCACCGTCCACGGCGAGCGCAGACTCTCGAAACGCACCAGGCAGTCGAGCGCGCTGCCAAGCCTGGCTGCCGTCACCACGGCAACGCCCAGGGGCCCGTGGTGCGCCGCTTCCAGCTGCAGGGTCGGTTCGATGTGCCAGCCAGGTTGGCTGAGCTCGTCGATCAGGGCCAGGGTGGTGAGCAAATGATCCAGCGAGATACGTGACTGCTCGCCGCTCAGTGCAGACGCATCGATTGGCGCCTGGTCCAGAATGCATTGCCGTCGGGTTGGGTCCAGCTCGGGACTGTCCAGGTAGCTTGCCAGGTAGGTGGCTGGCACCAGGGTGTCGGATAGTTCAGCCATGTGGCATTAAATGACCATCAAATGTCATTTTTTACACTTTTTTGCTGGCTGCTGCAAGGCAACAATAAGGCTCGATCATGGCCTGGGCTGAGCTGCCGGGCCTTGGGTAATCAGGATTCGACGAGGTGAAACATGACCGAGACCGTGCTTGCAATCAATCCTGAGGTCTACGTGGACCGCAAGCGCTATGCCTGGTTGCTGTCGGTGTTCTACCCGCTGTTTCCGGTCTATGCCATCGGCTTGCATGCCTGGACCGGCATCGAGTGGTTGCTGCTCACGCCGGTGCTGTTGGCCTACGGGGCGGTACCGGTGCTGGACTGGTTGCTGGGCGAAGATCAGAGCAACCCGCCTGAGATGGCGGTGCCGGCGCTGGAGGCTGATCGCTACTACCGGGTCCTGACCTGGATCACCGTGCCATTGCACGTGATCGCGCTGGTCGCAGCGGCCTGGTATGCCGCCAGCGCAGCACTGAGCTGGGGCGGCTGGCTTGCCCTGGTCTATGTCACCGGCCTGGCCTCCGGTATTGCCGTCAATACCGCCCACGAGATGGGGCACAAGCGCGACTGGATAGACCAGGTCTTGTCGCGGCTTGCGCTGGCTGTCCCGTTTTATGGGCACTTCACCACCGAGCACAATTTTGGCCATCACAGCCAGGTAGCGACGCCCGAGGACTGCGCCAGCGCCCGCATGGGGGAGTCGATTTATCGCTTTGCCCTGCGCGAGATCCCGGGTGGCCTCAGGCGCGCCTGGCGGATCGAACGTCAACGCCTGGCGCGGCGTCACCTGCCGGTATGGCACTGGCGCAACACCATCTTGCAGTCACATGCCTGGGCCCTGGTATTGCAGGGTGGCCTGGTGTTGGCGCTGGGGTGGCAGACGCTGCCGTTTCTGCTGGTTCACAACCTGCTGGCCTGGTTTCAGCTGACCAGCGCCAACTATGTCGAACACTACGGCCTGCTGCGCCGACAGCTGGCCGATGGTCGCTACGAGCGCTGTCAGCCCCACCATTCCTGGAACAGCAATCACGTCTTTTCCAACCTGCTGCTGTTTCACCTGGAGCGCCACTCCGACCATCATGCCAATCCCAGTCGGCGCTACCAGTCACTGCGCCATTTCGATGATGTGCCGCGTCTGCCCAGCGGCTACTTCGGCATGTTCCTGCTGGCCTACGTGCCGCCATTGTGGTTTCGGACCATGGACCCGCGCCTGCTGGCCTTGCCGCATGTTGCCGGCAGGCTAGAGCGGGTCAATCGAGGGCTCCCGAGTAAGCTATAGTCGGAGCTCTTTCAATCGGGAGCGCAAGCATGGGTGATTGGTTCGTAGCCAGCGTCAATCCGCTGGTTCACTTCCTCGAAGCAGTCGGCATCCTGGTCATTCTGGGCGGTTTCGTCTACGCCACCGTGGTCTACCTGTTGCACCTGGGGCGCTGGACCACCCATCAACTTTATCTCAACTACCGGCGTCGCAGCGTGCGCGGACTGATCCTGGGACTCGAGTTCCTGGTGGCAGCAGACATCATCAAGACCGTGGCGGTGGAGTACACGATGGAAAGTGTCATCATGCTGGCCATCATCATTGTCATTCGGACCTTCCTGGTTTTTGCCTTGCACCTGGAAATCGAGGGTCGCTTTCCCTGGACCAGCGACGACGAGGACGAGTCAGAGCGCAGCTGAAAAAACGGCGACGCCTGGACTGGCTGCCCAAGTGGCCCCGGCCTTGCCTTCCTGAGGTGGCCTTGGTGGTAAAATTTCAGATTGACTACGCACCGAGACTCCCATGTTTGATCCCAGCGAACGAATTGCCGGCTTTGATGACGAGCTTGCAAGCGCCATCGCAGCCGAAGAGCAGCGCCAGGAAGATCACATCGAGCTGATTGCCTCCGAGAACTATGCCAGTCCCCGGGTGATGGAGGCGCAGGGGTCGGTGTTGACCAACAAGTACGCTGAAGGTTATCCCGGGCGTCGTTACTACGGGGGCTGCGAGCACGTGGACATTGCCGAAGAACTGGCCATTGCCCGTCTTTGCAAGCTTTTCGGTGCCGGTTATGCAAACGTCCAGCCGCATTCCGGATCGCAGGCCAACCAGGCGGTGTTTCTGGCCCTGCTGCAGCCTGGTGACACCATCCTGGGGATGGACCTGTCCGAGGGTGGACATCTGACGCATGGTGCCAAGGTCAACTTTTCGGGCAAGATCTTCAACGCCGTTCACTACGGTCTTGATCATTCCACTGGCGAAATCGACTACGAGCGCATGGCGGAACTGGCCCTGGAGCACCGGCCCCGGCTGCTGATCGGTGGTTTCTCGGCCTACTCCCGGGTGGTTGACTGGGCGCGCATGCGCGAGATTGCCGATTCGGTCGGTGCCTGGTTTGTCGTTGACATGGCGCACGTGTCTGGCCTGATCGCGGCCGGGCTGTATCCGAACCCGGTGCCCCACGCACACGCGGTGACCTCGACTACCCACAAGACCTTGCGCGGACCCCGCGGCGGCATCATCCTGGCGACCGGCGAAGACGAGACGCTGACCAAGAAATTCAACTCGCTGGTTTTCCCTGGCTGCCAGGGTGGCCCCTTGATGCACGTCATCGCGGCCAAGGCGGTGGCGTTCAAGGAGGCCCTGCAGCCGGAGTTCAAGGCCTATCAGCAGCTGGTCATCGACAACGCCCGGGCCATGGCCAGCACCATGATCGAACGCGGCTACACGGTGGTCTCCGGTGGCACCGACAATCACCTGTTCCTGGTCGACCTCAGTGCCATGGACATCACCGGCAAGGATGCCGAGGCGGCGCTGGGCCGGGCCAACATTACCGCCAACAAGAACACGGTACCTGGCGAAACCCGCTCGCCCTTCGTCACCTCGGGCCTGCGCATCGGCACCCCGGCGGTGACCACGCGTGGCTTCCTGCCCGACGACTGTGTCCAGCTCGCCCACCTGATCTGCGACGTGCTGGACAAGCTGGGAGATGAAGATATCGAAGCCTCAACGCGGGAAGCGGCGTTGGCGCTATGCCGGAAGTATCCGGTCTATGGGAAGTGAGAGGAAGATTGGGAGCCTGTCTTGATTGACTGCGTCCGGAACGCTGTTCACGGCAGCCCGATGAAGAGGCACCGGATCTCCTCATCCCTCTCCCCTCTCACCTCTCCCTGATTTCTCCCCATGTGGTGCCCTTTTTGCAATCACACCGACACCCGCGTCGTCGACTCGCGGCTGACCTCCGACGGCTTTCAGATCCGTCGACGGCGCGAATGTGCCGAATGCGGGGCGCGTTTCAACACCTACGAGACCGCGGCGCTGAAAGCGCCCAACGTGATCAAGTCGGACGGTTCGCGTGAGGCGTTCAACGAAGAGAAATTGCGGGCGGGAATCGTCAAGGCACTGGAAAAGCGTCCGGTTGAGACCCAGGAGGTCGAGCGCGCCATTCGCAAGCTGGTCCGCCAGGTACGCACCCTGGAAGAATCGGAGATTGCCAGCGAGCAGATCGGTGACTGGGTTGCCGGCGAGCTGTCGCGGCTTGACCAGGTGGCCTACGTCCGCTTTGCTTCCGTATACCGCAGATTCGAGGATGTCCAGGCATTCCGGGAGGAAATCGAACGCCTGGAGCGCCTCAACCCGGGGGCCATCGACCGCCGCCAGATTTCCCTGCTCGATATCGATGCCGATGATGCCTGACCCTGGCATGCCTGGCGGCGAACTGTTCCGCACGATGGTCCGGTCATTGCCCGGACGCCCCTGATGCTGTCATGACTTTTACTGCTGCCGATCATCGCTACATGGCCGAGGCGCTGCGCCTGGCCGAACGCGGACGTTTGACGACCGACCCCAATCCGGCCGTTGGCTGCCTGATCGTTCTCAATGAGCAGATTGTCGGTCGCGGCTGGCACCGGGTCGCCGGAGAGCCCCACGCCGAGGTGCTGGCGCTTCGCGAGGCCGGTACCCGTGCGCGCGGGGCGGTCGCCTATGTCACCCTTGAGCCGTGCAGCCATCAGGGCCGGACGCCGCCGTGCACGGATGCCCTGATCGAGGCCGGGATTGGCGAGGTTGTGGTCGCCATGGTCGATCCGTTTCCTGCCAATGCCGGCCATGGTCTGGAGCTGCTGACGCGGGCCGGCGTCAGGGTGCGATCCGGCCTCATGGAGGCGGCGGCACGGGCGCTCAACCCTGGCTTCATCAGCCGATTCGAGCGTGGCCGCCCCTTTGTAAGAGTCAAGCTTGCCATCAGTCTCGATGGCCGCATCGCCGGCCCAGATGGCCAGTCGCAATGGATTACCGGGCCGGCTGCGCGCGAAGATACCCAGCGCTGGCGGGCTCGCGCCTCGGCACTGCTGACTGGTATAGAAACTGTATTGGCCGATGATCCGCGTCTCAATCTGCGCCTGCCAGGAATCGACCGTCATCCGCTGCGAGTCATCGCCGATTCGAAAGCCCGCTTGCCGCAAACGGCACGCCTGCTGAACCTGCCGGGGCCGGTGCTGGTGGCCAGCACCCAGGCCGCGCCCTGGTCGCGTGACGGTGTGACCTGGTGGCAGGGTCCGGCCGACCAGGCCGGACGTCTGGAACTGGGGGGGCTTCTGGCCATGCTTGTCGAGCGTGAGATCAACGAACTGCATGTCGAGGCGGGCGCCGTGCTGTCGGGCGCGTTGATCGAGGCCGGCCTGGTCGACGAACTGCTGGTCTACCAGGCCCCCGTGCTGCTCGGGCAGGGCCGGGCCATGCTGGCCTTGCCAGGGATGGAAAAGTTCGATCAGCGCCTCCACCTAGAGTTGATTGACAGCCGCCGGCTTGGGCCGGACTGGCGTTTCATTTACCGACCAAGCCGTCGCTGAAGACGGCCGAGACGAGCTTCATGTTCACAGGCATCATTCAGACCATGGGCGCCGTGGTCAGTATTCATCGCCAGCACGATGGTGCTCGCCTGCGCATCCAGTGCCCTGAGCTTGCGCCTGATCGCTGGCAGGCCGGCGACAGCGTTGCCGTGGCCGGGTGCTGCCTGACGGCGCTGGACATCGATGAGAGCGGATTCAGCGCCGACTTGTCGGGCGAGACCCTGGCGCGGACCAGCCTGGGCCAGCTTGGCACTGGCAGCCAGGTCAATCTGGAGCCGGCCCTGGCCGTTGGCGAGCGTCTCGGGGGGCACCTGGTGACCGGCCATGTCGACGGCCTGGCGCACCTGGTCACGCTCACGCAACTGGGCGACAATTGGCAGCTGCGATTCAAGGTGCCGTCCGACCTGGCGCGGTTCGTCGCAGAAAAAGGTTCGGTGACCCTGGACGGCGTCAGCCTGACGGTCAATTCCGTCGACAACGACGAGTTCGAGGTCAATATCATCCCGCATACCCTGGCCGTGACCACCCTGGGCAAGCTGCAAGAGGGACAGGCGGTCAATCTCGAGGTGGACCTGGTGGCGCGCTACCTGGACCGGCTCCTGGCGCAACGTGACAATAATGACATTTGATTCCATAGAAGACATCCTGGCCGACATCCGGGCCGGCAAGATGGTGGTGATGCTCGATGATGAGGATCGTGAAAACGAAGGCGACCTGATCATGGCAGCCAGCCTGACCCGGCCCGAGGACATCAACTTCATGGCCCGTTACGGGCGCGGCCTGATCTGTCTGTCCCTGACCCGCGAGCGCTGCCGCCAGCTCGGCCTGCAGCTGATGGTTCGTGACACTGATCGCTATCACCGCACCAACTTTACCGTTTCGATCGAGGCCGCCGAGGGGGTGACAACCGGTATATCGGCTTACGACCGCGCCCATACCATCCGTACGGCGGTGGCACCGAACGCGCGGCCGGACGATCTCAACCAGCCGGGCCACGTCTTTCCCCTGATGGCCCAGCCTGGCGGCGTGCTGGCCCGCGCTGGCCATACCGAGGCGAGCATGGACCTGGCCCTGCTGGCCGGCCTGGAGCCGGCCGGGGTGCTGGTTGAAATCCTCAACGAGGACGGCACCATGGCGCGGCGGCCGGAGCTGGAGAGCTTTGTTCGCAAACACGACCTGAAGATGGGCACGGTGGCCGACCTGATCCGTTACCGCCTCGGTACCGAGCAGAACGTCGAGTGCATCCATGCCCAGCGCGTTGGTACGGCGCATGGCGAATTTGCCCTCAAGGTGTTTCGCGACCGGATCAACCAGAAGCTGCACTGGGCACTGATGCGTGGTGAGGTGCAGGCCGACCAACCGTTCCCGGTGCGGGTGCATGTGCCCGAGCTGCTCGGTGACGTGCTGAGCATTACCGAGCCCGGTTTTGGCATGCCGCTGAACGCCGCCCTGGCCGACATCGCTCGCAGGGGGCGTGGCCTGGCCCTGGTGCTGGGCTATGATGAGGATGATGAGGCGAGGCTGAGCGGACTCAAGCGCGCGATCAACCAGGGTGATGAAGCCGAGGTTCGCGATCGCGCTGCCGAAGAGTTGCGCAGTTACGGTATCGCCGCCCAGATCATTGCTGAGCTGGGGATTCGTCGCATGGAGGTTTTTGGAGCACCGAAGCGACTCCACGCACTGGATGGCTTCGGTCTGGAGATTACCGGGTATGTCGTGCCCGAAGGAGTGGGAAAGGCTTGAATAGCGAATCGCCGACGGGTGGCGCTGGCCGCCGCATTGCCATTGTTGTCGCCCGTTTCAACGAGCAGGTCACCAACATGATGCTGCAGGGTTGTCGCCAGACCCTGCTCGACGCGGGCCTGGTCGAGCAGGATATCGAGATCTGCTACGCACCCGGTGCCTGGGAACTGCCGCTGGCCTGCCAGATGCTGGCCTCCAGCGGTCGCTTTCACGCGGTCATTGCCATTGGTGCTGTCATACGCGGTGAAACCGCGCACTTCGAATTCATCAGCGCCGAATGCGCGGCTGGCCTGCAGCGAGTTGCCCTGGATACCGGCATTCCGGTCGCTTTCGGCGTCCTGACCGCCGAGAACGGCGAGCAGGCGCTACAGCGTGCCGATCCAGCGCGCAAGAACAAGGGCCGCGAGGTGGCGCTGGCTGCCCTGGACATGATTGCGCTGAGCGTGGAGATTGCCGGTGGCAATGGGTAAGCGCGGCAAACAGCGGACCGAGTCACCGTTCGAGCCGCGCCGCCGGGCGCGCCGCCGGGCCTTGCAGGCGCTCTACCAGTGGCAGCTCAACGACGATTCGGCAGCCGCCATCATCGACCAGTTCATACAGGAACAGAATTTCGATGGTGTCGACCAGGCCTACTTCGAAACCCTGGTGCGCGAAGTCGTCGGTCGTCGCGACGAGCTGGACCAGGCGGTCGCGCCGTTCGTGCAGCGCGCCGAGGTCGGGGTTGACCAGATGGAACGCGTGGTGCTTCGACTGGGTGCCTGCGAGCTCATGTTCCATCCCGAAACGCCTTATCGCGTGGTCATCGATGAAGCCGTCGAGCTGGCCCACCGCTTTGGTGCCGAGCAGGCCCACACTTTCATCAACGGTGTGCTGGATCGGCTTGCCGCCCAGACACGCACGCTGGAGCGTCAAGCCGAACGATCCGGTGACTGAGTTTGCGCTGATAGCACGCATTCGCGCCCGAGCCAGGACCGATGATGATGTCCTGGTCGGAATCGGAGATGACGCTGCCGTCCTGCAGCCCCAGTCGGGGCGTGCGCTGGTGGCCACGACCGATTCCCTGGTCCTGGATCGGCATTTTCGCGCTGACTGGCCGGCGGCCGATGTCGGTCACCTGGCTGCAGCCGTCAATTTAAGCGATATTGCTGCCATGGGCGCGCGTCCGCGCTGGGCCTTGCTGGCCCTGACCTTGCCGGTGGCCGATGAGCGCTGGCTGGACGGCTTTCTCGATGGTTTTCTGGGTCTTTGTGACCCGTTCGACGTCGGCTTGGTCGGTGGGAATCTGTCATCAGGACCGCTGAATGTTGGCGTGCAGCTGCTCGGTGACGTGGACCCCGCTTGCGTGGTCAGGCGCGGCTCGGCCCGCGCCGGCGACCTGCTGGCGGTGACCGGAACGCTGGGCGATGCTGCCGCTGCGCTGGCCCTGGCGGACACGGCCCCGGCGGCCTTGCGCGAGCGCTTGCGCCGCCCGCTGCCGCGCGTGGCCGCAGGCCAGGCGCTGGCCAGCCAGGTCAGCGCCATGATCGATGTGTCCGACGGCCTGCTGGCTGATCTTGGTCACCTGCTGGGCCACGGCCTGGGGGCGCGGATTACCGTCGACGACCTGCCAACTTCGCCCGCGCTGGCCGAGTCTTTCCCTGAACCCACACGGCGCTGGCCGCTGCAGCTGAGCGGCGGCAACGATTACGAATTGCTGGTCAGTCTTGCGCCAGATCGGCGCGAATCGGCCCAGGCCCGGTGCGCAGCGCTGGGGCTGCCCCTGACCGTAATTGGCAGCATCGACCGGTCCGGAGCGATAGAATGCATTCAAGCAGACGGAACCGACCTGGAGTTGCCCCATGGCGGGTGGGATCACTTTGGATAGCGCTGAAACACGCCGCATCGCCCTGGCCAGCCCATCGGGTTTCCTCGCCTTTGGCCTGGGTAGCGGCCTAAGCCCCGTTGCGCCCGGCACGGTGGGCACGGTGGCCGCGATTCCGCTGGCCGCGGTGCTGTTGCAGCTGCCGTTCTGGTACGCCCTGGCCGCAATCGTCGTGGCCTTCCTGGTCGGGATCTGGCTGTGCGATGTGACCGGTAAAGCCCTGGGCGTGCACGACCACGGTGGCATCGTCTGGGATGAGTTCGTCGGTTTATGGCTGGTGCTGCTGTTCGTGCCGTTCGCCTGGTCCTGGTGGCTGGCCGGCTTCGTGCTGTTTCGTTTCTTCGATATCGTCAAGCCGTGGCCGATTCGCTGGCTGGACCGACGCGTGCAAGGTGGGTTTGGGGTGATGATCGATGACGTTCTGGCTGCAGTCTATGCCCTTGTCCCCTTACTGGTCGTTTTGCACCTGGTCTGAGGCGGCCTGGTCCGGCGCCATCAGAATATCGTGGAATCGTGCTAATTCGGGCGGCAGCGATTCACGGTCGCTGCGTTCCAGCACGCTTAGCGCCTCGGCCCGGAAGGCCGCAGCCTGATCACTTTGGCCCAGGGCCAGCAGGTTCTGATAGTAGCGAACGGCGCTTTCGACCCGCCTTCGGTGGTCGTCAGGCAGGTTGGCGCGGTCGAGGGCATGGGCCTCCTCAAGAAGCGGCAGGCTGTCTTCCGGCCGCCCGGCCTCCAGGTAATTCAGCCCCATGATGAACATCGCCGCCCGAGTCTGGTGATGGGACTCGCCCAGTTGCTCGCGCCGCTCGGCCAGCACCCGGGCAATGACGGCCGCGCTTTCATCGTGGCGCTCCAGGTCCATCAGGATACTGGCCAGAATTTCCTCGGCCTGCAGGGTGTCCAGATGATGGATGCCGAGCAGCAGGCGGCGCTGTTCAACGACCTCTTCGACCAGGTCAAGGGCCTCCTCGCGTCGCCCGATCTGATTCATCACGGCGCCCAGGTTGAGCCTTGATCGCAGCGTTTCCGGGTGGGCCGCGCCCAGGGTCTCAGCGCGCAGGCGCAGGGTTTCCATGTGCAGTGGCAGCGCCTCCTCGGTTCGTTGGAGCTGAACCAGGGTCGCTGCCATGTTGTTCATTGCCCGCAGTGAGTTGGGATGGCGCCGCCCGAACACGCTCTGCAGGCGGCCAAGGGTTTCCTCGTGCACCGCCAGGGCCTCGTCGAGTTGGCCGGTTGCCCCTAGCGAGGCAGCCAGGTTCAGCAGGCTGGAGGCGAGCTGCTTCTGGTCGTCCTGCGCACGCCAGGCTTCGACTTCCTGGCGAAAGATCGGCTGGGCCTGTTGCAGGTTGCCGGCCCGGGCGTAAACGTAGCCAACATTGCCAAGGGTGCGAATGGTCAGCGGGTCGTCGTCGCCATAGCGCTCGCGGGCCAGCGTGAGCGCCGTCGTGATCTGGTCCACGGCTGCTTCGGGCTGGCCGGTTTCGACCAGGGAGACAGCCATGTTGGCGCGCACGCGAACAGCCAGGCGCCTGGGGTCATCAACCAGCGCATCGGCCTCGATTGCCAGGCTTTCCAGCGCGGCCAGGCTGCGCTCGCGCTCACCAACATCGAACCAGGCCGTTGCCTGCCAGTACCTGGCCTCCAGCAGCGCGCCCGGGTCCGACTCTCCGGACTGCTCCAGGCGCAAAAGCAGGGTTTCGGTCAGCGCCGGCAGCTGCCCTGCAATGCCCAAGGATGAGTAGACGGAATGCAGAGCGCTATAAAGCCTTGCCTGAAGGCCGGGCTGGCCTTCAAAGTCGCGCTCGATGGATTCGCGTGCCTCGGTCAACAGGTGCTGATCAAGCATTCGCCTGGCCAGCTCGGTACCGCTGATCTGGCTGACGACCAGTTCCAGGTCGGGCAGGGAGGGAGCGGAGGCCGGGCGCCGTGCGATGCTGTCGGCGTACTGCTCGCGCAGTCCGTCGATCAAGCCAATCCCCATCGCCTGCGGGTCTACCCCTTCGAGCATGGATTGCTGGAAGCCAACTACCTGCTCAAGCTCCTGCTGGCGCTGCTCGGCGATCTGAAACTGACGCTGCG
>SLQY01000029.1 GCA_007131235.1 Wenzhouxiangella sp. | reverse complement strand
TCTGGTACATGCTGATGCTGGCCCTGCCGCTGATCTACGGCAGCCAGGGCCTGATCGTGAGCCTGCAGATGGTCATTTTCGGCATGGTCGGCCTGAGCACCTACAAGTGGCTGAAAAGTCGCACGGTTCGGGAGCGACCGTTCGCCGCACACCCGGACATCCTGTGTGGCACAGCGCCGCTGGACCAGTACAGCTTTCCCTCCGGCCACACCTTGCACGCAGTCCTGTTTACCACCGTCACCCTGAGCACCTTCCCGGCGCTGGCTCCGGTGCTGCTGCCGTTCATGGCCCTGGTTGCCCTGTCCAGGGTCATTCTGGGCTTGCACTATCCCAGCGATGTGGCAGCGGGGGCCGCGATCGGCTGGGTGATCGCCGAAACCGGACTCTGGCTGTTCAGCCTGGCTCTGCGCTGACCGGACCGGCTGCCTGGTCAACCAGCACCGCGATGGCACCATCGCCGGTCACGTTGCAGGCTGTTCCAAAGCTGTCCTGGGCCATGTAGAGGGCAATCATCAAGGCAATCGCCGATTCGCCGAAACCCAGCATGGAAGTCAGCAAGGCCACCGCTGACATGACCGCACCGCCCGGCACACCCGGCGCGGCCAGCATGACCAGTCCCAGCATGAAGATGAACGGCAGCATGCCCAGCAGCGAAGGCACGGCCAGCGCGTCGTGCAGGACCATGACCGCAACCGCACAGGCCACGATGGTAATGGTCGATCCGGCCAGGTGCGTGGTCGCACACAGCGGCACGGTGAAGGCCGAAATATCGTCACGGACCCGGTTGTTTCGCACTGACTGCAAGGTAACCGGGATAGTCGCGGCACTGGACATGGTACCCAGCGCAGTGAAGTAGGCCGGCAGCATGTTGCGAACCAGGCCAACCGGTGATGCCCCGGCGCGCAGGCCGGCAATCACGAACAGGGTGCTGATCCAGACCCAGTGCAGGATGATTGACAGGGCCAGGATGACACCAAAGGTCTTGAGCGTCTCGAACACCGTGCCGGCCGCGGCCAGTTCGGCAAACACCCCGGCAATGTAGAACGGCAGCAGCGGAATGATCACCACGACCAGCAGTTTTTCGATCACATCCCGACCCTGGTCGAACACGGCCTTGAGCTGATCGGCCCGGGCCGCGGCAATACCCAGCCCGAAGATGAAGGCTGCCATCAGCGCGCTCATGATGCCCATCAGCGGTGGAATTTCCAGCACCAGCAGTGGTTCAGGCACGACACCCGCCGTGGCCGTGGCGGCACCGCTTTCTCCGGCCAGCATTGGAACGACGGCGGCAGCAACGACAAAGGCAAGAATACCGGCCAGAATGGTCGAGGCATAGGCAGTGGCCAGGGTTCGCCCGAGCATCTGTCCGGAGTTCCGCGGCAGCCCGGCGATGCCGCTGGTGATGAAAAACAGGATCAACAGCGGAATGGTAAAAAACAGCAGTTGACCGAATACACCCTTGAAGGTCAGCAGCAGCGCAATCAGCACGCTCGGGGCGAACAGGCCAATCAGGATCCCGCCGATGATGCCGGCCAGAAGTTTGAGAATGAGTTTCATCGGGCACTCGTCTGGAGGTTGACAACGGCGACAAGTCTAACCGCTATCGTCAGCTTGGCCATGACCGAGCGACACCTTGGGGGCCTGCCTCTGCTGCCGCAGGTTGGGGGTGCGTGCGAGGGCTGCTAGACCCAGACCCAGTCCGGCAAGGCCAGCCAGGCCGATTTCAGCTCCTGCTTCGAGCGCTGGCAGGCCGGGTCGACTTCGGCAAGTCGCGCCCAGAATGCCGGCGAATGGTCGAGGTGTTCGGTATGAACCAGCTCGTGCAGGAGCACCGAATCGCAGGCTGTCGGGCTCAAGAACAGCAGCCGGGCATTCAGCGACAGGCTGCCACGCGCAGAACAGCTCCCCCAGCGCGATTTCTGGTTGCGAATCGTGACCTTGCCGGGCCGGAAACCGTGAACCGCGGCGAGTACCGAAACCCTGGGTACCAGGGTCGCCCGGGCGCGCCGCTTGAGCCAATCACGCAGCAGCTCGGCCACGGCCGGGGCCGCCGGTTGACCATGGCAGGCCAGGGACTGCTCGCCGGCATGCTCAACCAGCCTCAGCCGGCCTGACGGGTTGTCGCTGTAGTGCACGGTCCAGCGCTCACCAAGGGCCGGCAGATCAATGCGCTCGGGCATGAACCCGGCCCGCTCGGCGCAAGGCCGGGCCTCGTTCAGGCGTTGGCGAACCTGCTCGATCCAGCCCCGACGTTCGGCGACCAGCGCCGGCAGGCGGCTGCGGTCGAAACCGCGTGGCACGGTGATCAGAACGGTGCCCTGCGGCTCTACGCGCAGCCTGACATGGCGTGCTCTGGGATGCGTTCGAACCTTGTAATTCATGCTCGTCAGGTCTTTGTGTTTCGGATTCGGCACCCTGCGCCAGGACAGCCTTGGCCCGTGCGGAATGATAAAGTGATAATAGCAGCGCATCCGGCCGTCCTTTTGCATTCTCGAACCCTTCCCGACCATGATCCAGATCTCCCACCTGACCCTGCGCCATGGCCCCGAGCCCCTGCTCGAGGCTGCCTCGGCCACGATCTATCCAGGCCACAAGGTCGGCCTGATCGGCGCCAATGGCTCGGGGAAATCCAGCCTGTTCAGCCTGCTGCTGGGCAAGCTGTCGGCCGACACCGGCGAAGTGGCGATCCCAGCCGAGTGGACGGTCGCCAGCATGGCCCAGGAAATCAGCAACCTGGACCGGCCGGCGGTCGAGTATGTCATCGACGGCGACGAGCGTCTGCGCGCCGCTGAACGGGAAGTGGTTGCGGCAGAAGCAAACGGCCATGGCGAACGCATCGGGCAGGCCCATGCCAGGATGGACGACGCTGGCGGCTACACGGCCCGGGCCCGGGCTGCCGGACTGCTTGACGGTCTCGGCTTCAAGGCCGATGAGCATGAGCGCTCGATCGGCGAGTTTTCCGGCGGCTGGCGCATTCGCCTGAGCCTGGCACGCGCGCTGATGTGCCCGTCCGACTTGCTGCTGCTCGACGAACCGACCAATCACCTCGACCTGGAAACCGTGCTGTGGCTGGAGGACTGGCTCAAACGCTATCCCGGCACACTGATCCTGATTTCCCACGATCGCGACTTTCTCGACAACGTGGTCGAACGCGTCCTTCATATCGAGCATCGACAGCTGCATGCCTACAGCGGTGGCTACAGCGACTTCGAACGCCAGCGCGCCGAGCACCTGGTGCGCCAACAGGCCCGTTTCGAACGCCAGCAGCGCGAGGTTGCCCACATGCAGCAGTTCATCGATCGTTTCCGGGCCAAGGCCAGCAAGGCCAAGGCCGCGCAAAGCCGGATCAAGGCGCTGGAGCGGATGGAGCGACTGGCTCCGGCCCATGCCGACTCACCGTTCGACTTCCGCTTCCCGGAGCCACCACGCGCTTCCAACCCGCTGCTGGCGCTGGATCGGGTCAGCCTCGGCTATGCCGAGACGGTGGTGCTTGACCAGCTCAGGCTGGACTTGTCACCGGGCGACCGCATTGGCCTGCTCGGTCTCAACGGCGCGGGCAAATCGACCCTGGTCAAGGCCCTGGCCGGCGAGCTCGAGCCGCTGGCCGGGCGCGTCGACCGCAGTCGCGGCCTGAACGTGGGTTACTTTGCCCAGCACCAGGTCGAGCAACTTGACCACCAGGCCAGCCCCCTGCTCCACCTGCAGCGCCTGGCCCCGGACACGGCCGAGCAACGCCTGCGCGATTTCCTGGGCGGTTTCGATTTCCGCGGCGGCATGGCTACCGATCCGGTCGCGCCGCTGTCGGGCGGCGAAAAAGCGCGGCTGGTCCTGGCCATGCTGGTCTGGCGCGCACCCAACCTGCTGTTGCTCGATGAACCCACCAACCACCTCGATCTGGAAATGCGCCATGCGCTGACCCTGGCGCTACAGGGCTTCGACGGCGCCGTGATCACGGTATCCCACGACCGCCACCTGCTGGCCAACACGGTCGATGAGTACTGGCTGGTCGCGGATGGCACGGTTACCCCCTTCAAGGGCGACCTGGACGACTACCGGCGCTGGCTGGCCGAGCGGGCCGGCAGCAGCGACAGTGGCAGCAACGGCAAGGGTGGCAGTAGCAACAGCAAGGCCCAGCAGCGCCGTGACCAGGCCGAACGGCGCGCCCGCCTCAAGCCCTTGCAGAATCGGGTCGATCGGCTGACCCGGGAAATTGATCAGCTGTCCGCCGAGCTGGCCGACCTGGAGAGCGAACTGGCCGATCCGGCCGTCTACGACGGCGACCAGGTCGAGCGACTCAAGGAACTGCTCGCTCGCCAGGCGAAGCTGCACCAGCGTCAGGAAGCGCTGGAATCGGAGTGGATGAACGCCGAGCAGCGGCTGGAATCGGCATTGACCGAACGCTCGGCCTGATCGGGCCGCAACCAACCCAAAGCCGGGCTGCCGGTGACCGTGAATCCCAGCTCCTCGAGCCAGGCCACCACCTGGTGGTTGGAATTGAAGCGCAGGGTGTAGGCACGCTCGTCAACGATGAGCTCCAGGTTCAGCACCTGGCTGAAGTAGGGCCGCGCCTCGCTGCGGTCGAAGGCTGCATCCAGGCGTTCGGAGAGCAGGCGGACCTGCTCAGCCTCCGCCCTGAAGACCAGCACCTGGCGAATCACAGAGCCAACCTGGTCAACCCAGCAATCCGGCTCTGGCGGCCCGGTCAGATGCATCCGACCCAGCGCCGCCGGGGTTGGCCGAATCAGCGCGTCGAGACTGCGCAGCGGGCCCGTTTCGCCGTCGACATACCAGCGCCACTCGCCAAACGCGTAGCGCATGACCCGCTCCGGCGCCACGACCAGCACCAGGCTGTTGTGCCGACCATGATCCAGCACGTAGACCGGTGCCGGCTCGTCCAGCGCTGATGGTGGCTGCAAGGTAGCGGCACAGCCGCTCAACGCCAACAGCAGAACCACCGCGGCTGCGGTTCGCCCCAGCGGCGCACCGGGCCAGTTCCGGCAGGTGCGGGAAAATCCGTGCTTGTCCGTTTTCGCTGAATCCATTATGTTGCCAGGTACAAGTCCTGCCCTGAAGTCATCGAACACCTGGGTTGTGACCACGTTCGCTGTGAGGATATCCGAACTAAAGGCATGATCAACCTGCTCGCCATCGGCGACATTCATCTTGGCCGCCTGCCGGCGGGACTGCCCGAGGCCCTGGTTGGCCGCAGGGCGGACCTGGGCCCCGAAGCAGCCTGGCAGCGTGCCGTCAGTGAGGCGGTCAACCGGCGCGTGGACGCTGTGCTCCTGGCCGGCGACGTGGTCGAGCGCAGCCGTGACTTCTTTGTCGCCTACGGCGATCTCAAGGCAGGCGTGGAACGACTGGCAAAGGCTGACATCCCCGTGTTGGCCGTGGCCGGCAACCACGATACCCACGTCCTGCCCCGCCTGGCCGCCGAGATCGACAGCCTGGAACTGCTCGGCGCCGGCGGCCAGTGGCAGGAGCGAGAGCTGGGTGATTTATCCGTGGTTGGGTGGTCATTTCCGCAGGCCCAGGTGCGGACCAGCCCGGTAGCCAGCCTGCCTCGTTTCGAGGGTGACCGGGTCAGAATCGGTTTGCTGCACTGCGACCGGGACCAGGGCGACAGCCCCTATGCGCCGGTAACGAGCGCCGAGCTGGCCGCCGCCCCGCTCTCTGCCTGGCTGTTGGGTCATATTCACAAGCCCGATTCTCTGGACGGCTCCCGCCCGATCGGGTACCTGGGCTCGATCACTGCCCTGCGGGCCAGCGAAACCGGTGCTCGTGGACCGTGGTTGATCCAGGTCGATGGTGGCAGCATCCGCACCCGGCAGCTCAAGCTGGCGCCACTGCGCTACGAGCAGCTCAGCGTGGATGTCAGTACGCTCGAGGACCCCGATGACTGCGCGGGGCTGGTGGCGGCAGCGGTGCGGGAACAGGTCGGCGCACTGCAGCGCCTTGAAACCCCGCCGCTTGCACTGGGGCTGCGCGTGGTATTGACCGGCCGCAGCGCGCTGGCCACGGCCCTGCCCGCGGCGGCCGAGCGACTGATGACGGCGGCCCGGGTATGGGAGGAGTCTGGTATCACCTGCTTCCTCGACAAGGTATCGGTGGCGGTGGAACCGGCCATCGATCTGGACAAACTGTCCGCCCAGTCCGACCCCGCAGGCCTGCTGGCTCGCCGCCTCGCCTTGCTGCGGGGGCCAGACGGACCGGAACGCCAGGTCCTGATCGACCACCATCGCAAGCGTCTTGTCGAGGTCACCGATGGACGCGAATTCCGCCACCTTGAGCGCCGGCTCGATGACGAGACCATCGCCAGGCTGCTGGAACAGGCTGCCTTGGCCGCGCTATCGCGGCTGTTGAGCCAGCGCGAGCAGGGCCGATGAAGCTGAAACGACTCGATATCCGGCGCCTGCCAGGCATAGACCAACCGTTCTCGGTCAGTTTCCAGCCTGCGGCGGTCAATGTCATCACTGGCCCCAACGCGTCGGGCAAATCCAGCCTGGTGCGCGCGGTCAGGGCGCTGCTGTACCCGGACGGCAAGCTGTTCTGCGACCTCAGCGCGAGCTGGGAAAGCGCCAGCGGCGAGCTGTTCTGCGAACGCCACGGTCACCAGGTGAGCTGGCTGGTCGACGGCAAGCCTGGTGCTCGCCCTGCCCTGCCGGGCACCGAGAGCAGCGGTGCGTTCCTGATCAGTTCCGAAGACCTGGCCGCGCTGGGCACTACCGACGCTCACATTTCCGCCCAGCTGCGGACCATGCTGGCAGGCGGCTATGACCTGGACGCCGTCCTGTCCGAGGCGCCGCTACAGGCCCGACCCCGCCCGCAAAAACTGGCCCGGGACCTGGCTGATGCCACCAAACGGCTGACAGACAAGGAAAATGAACAGGTCCAGCTGCACGAAGAAGTCGCCCAGATCGGCGCACTGAAATCAGAGCTGGAACAAACCCGCCAGGCCAGCGCCCGCCAGCGCGCCTGCGACGACGCCCTGGCCCTGGCCGAAGCCTATGCTCGGCGCAAGGCCCTGGAGAACACCTTGATCGAGGAGTTCCCAGGCGGCATGGACCGTCTGCGCGGCGACGAAAACGAGCGCCTGGATCGGATCGAGGCATCGATCGCCGAGCGTGAGAAGGAGCTGGCCATTGAACAGGGTGCGTTGCGCCAGGCCCGGGAGCGACTTGAACGCACGGGCGCGATCAGTCCGGAAGACCTTGAAGCGCTGCAATCGGAGCTCGACGACCAGCGCGACGCCCTGACCGAGCTCGAGCGCCTGATCGAGACCCAGGAAGACCGGCTGGCAGAACACGACAAGGCCCTGACCCTGGCCGCGCGCAGACTGGGTTCGGACAAGCCCGAGCCGCTCGATGAACTCGACCAGGAAGCCCTGGAAAGCATGGAGAAGCTGGTCGACAGGGTCCAGACCTTGCGTGAGCAGATTCGTAACCTGACCGGCGAACTGGCCCGGGCCCATGCCTCGCGCTCGGTCACCGGCCGGCCGGCCGAGCTGCTGCGCCAGGCACGCCAGGCACTGCAGCGCTGGCTTGACGGTGCCCGCCTGTCGCCGCTGGAAGGCGTGCTCTGGGGCGGCCTGGCCGGCGCTGCGGCCCTGGCCTCCTGGCGTCTGCTGGGTCCGCAGGACATGCCGGCAACACCCGAGTTGATCCTGCTGATTTTGCTGGCGACCGGTATTCCAGTCAGCCTGCTCGGCATTTTCATCAACCGCTGGCGCGACCTGGAGCGGGCCCGGCGCGACTTTCTCGACACTGATATCGAGCCGCCGCTGGGCTGGACCGAAGACGAAGTCGAAGCCCGCATCGAGCGCCTCGACCTGGAGCTGGAATCAGCCACCCGGCACGAAATCAGCCAGGCCCGGGCCGGCGAGGTGCGCGAACAGCTCAACGCCCAGCGATCAGCCCTGGAGCGTGCGCGCGAGAAACTGCAGAACTTTGCCGCTGAACTGGGCATCAGCGCCGAGGCGCGGCTGGAAACCGGTTTCCAGCTCTGGTGTCGACACCTGCACGACTGGCAGCGAGAACAAAGCCAGCGAGCCCGGGCCCAGGCCCTTCTCGAGCAACACCAGGCGCGCTACGCCAAGGCCCGGGAATCGGCCAAGGCCATGCTGCAGCGTCACGGCATGGGCGAAGAAAGTCCAATCAGCAGCCGTCTGATTGCCAGCCTGGTCCACCAGCTCGCCCCCCGCATGCGCCGCAACACCGAATTGCACAACAGCATTCGCGCCCATCAGCACCGTATCGACGAGCTGAACACGGATATCCACCAGCAGCATGCCGCCCTCGAACGTCTATTCGGCGAGGCCGGGGTCCGGGCCGGTGAACAAGACGCCTTGCTGCATCGAATCGAGCAGTTCGAAGCCTGGCAGGCACTGGAGCAGCAGCGTCGCGATACCGGGCTGGAAATCAGCCGGCTGGAAGAACGCCTGGCCGGAGAAAGCGAACTCCTGGACCAGGCGCGGGGGCAACAGCGCGAGGCGCTGGAAAGCCTGCATGAAGCGCTGTCGGAACAGGTCGAACGTCGTGATCGCCTCAATCGCCGAATTGCCGAACTGCAGACGCGACACGAGGAAGTGCTGCGCCGACGCGAGCTGGAAGCGCTGAGCGATGAAAAGGAGCGCCTGCAGCGTGAACTTGACAGCGAACTGGATCACCACCTCCTGGCGGCCGCCGGGGAGAGCCTGATAGATGAGGTTCGCT
>SLQY01000010.1 GCA_007131235.1 Wenzhouxiangella sp. | reverse complement strand
CTTGAGCACGGTATCGGGCTGGAGTGCATGACCCTGCCGGCGGCCTGTCGAACCTTCAATGTGCTGATGAGCGAGAACCGCCGCGCCGTGGCCGCCCTCATCCTGCCAGGCTAGTGGTCCACGCGGCAAGATAGAAAATCCAGCCAACGCCCAGGCCGGGTCGAGACAGTCGCAGCATAAAAATACGTCACGGCCTTCCAGCTTTTGCTAATGTAGAGGCTGGTGTATTTTCTCCATGAAAGGGGGCGCCGGTCAGGTCAGCCTGACCGCTATCGCCATGATTACCTTCGACCCAAGAATTGACCTGGCACTGGCCGCCGTACCCCGGTCAGGCTTCATCGCTTCAGCCGATCTGCGCAAACTGATGTCCGGGCGCAGCATCCCAACCCAAGCCGCAGTTCGTCACATTCTCCAGCGCCTTTCACCCCTGCAAGCCACCACCCGAGTGCTGGTCATCGGCAGCGGTGCCGGTTACCTGCCAGCAGTTTTACGCAGACTGGTCGGCGAGATGGTGGTTGTCGAACGCGAAGCGACCATTGCCGACATTGCCAGGGACAACTGGCACCAGTGTGGCGTTGACCCAATCACCATTCGGGTCGCGGATGGTCAGCACGGCGCTGCCGAAGATGCACCGTTCGATCTCATTGTCTGCACCTGCGATGTCGTCGATACCGGAGCGCTGCTCGAACAGCTTGCGCCCGATGGCCAGCTGTTCACGCTGGAGGGCGATGAACCGATGATGCCCAATCTGGTGAGCTACCGGCGAGGCGACGGATCGGAAACCATCCGTACAGAAATCGGCCCGGTCAATTTCAGCCGTGACACCGGCGAGATCCTCATTGACCTGGACTATATTGACAAACACCAGCTGGAGGAGGCCCGGGCGGAGGCCCTGCGCAACCGTGAGGCAGTCATCAACGTGGTAAGGCGTCGGCTGCATGTCGATGACGCAGAGTTCTACCGCAACATCGCAACCCAGCGCAGCATCCCCTACCTGCAGGCCGAAGACTTGTTGAATGACCTGGATGTTGCACTCTTTCGTCGCTTTTCCAAGACCTTTCTCGACAACCAGCGGCTGATTCCGGTACGGGCGAACACTGATGGACTTCTGGTGATCTCGGACAACCCGGACGCCAGCATGGATGACCTGGCCCGAATGTACGGATCCAACCAGCTGCGCATGGCCCTGGTCACACCGACCAGCTTTCGTCGGGTATGGTCGGCACTGGAGTTGACCCAGCGCAGCACGCAGATGCTGCGCTGGAGCGAAGAGCACGAGCCGTCACCAGGTGACGAACCCTCACCCACATCTAGCAACAAGGATCTGCTCGATCCAAAGATGCGGGAAATCAGTCATTACCTGGTGTCAGTCTATGAGGCCATCCTGCTGGACGCCGTCAGCGCCAATGCCAGCGATGTCCACATCGAGCGCTATGGCGACCGCATTCGCATCCGGATTCGAGCCGATGGCGAGTTGCATGATCTGACCCACTACAAGCTCACGCCTCGCGATCACGCCGGCCTGATCAACGTGATCAAGGTTCGGGCCGAGATCAACATTGCCGAACGTCGCCTGCCCCAGGGCGGGCGGTCGCAGATGCGCGTAGGCTCGACAAATTACGATCTCCGAGTGCAGATCCAGCCTTCCCTGCATGGAGAGCATGCCGTCATCCGCTTGCTTTCACAAACCGGACGGGTGCTGGGCTTGGCTGAACTGGGCATGGCAACGCGCATCGCCCAGCTCTACCAGCGCTTGCTCGACAACCCGGCCGGACTGGTGCTGGTCGTCGGACCCACCGGCTCGGGCAAGTCCACCACGCTCTATGCCGCCCTGCAGGCCCTGGCAGACGATGGGCGACGCAAGGTAATCACGGTAGAAGATCCGATCGAGTATTCCATCGACAACATTCAGCAGACCCGGGCCCGACCGGAAATCGGGTTCAACTTTGCCGACGCCATGCGTTCTTTCGTGCGCCAGGACCCCGATGTCATCCTGGTCGGTGAGATTCGCGACGCGGAGACCGCCCTGGAGGCCATCCGCGCTTCACAAACCGGCCACCTGGTACTTTCGACGCTGCACAGCAACGATGCAGTCGATGCACTGCAACGACTTTTCGATCTCGATATCCTGGCCAACTCGATCGCCGGTGAGTTGCTGGCGGTGATTGCCCAGCGCCTGGCAAAACGCATCTGTCCGCACTGCAGGCAGCCGGCCGAACCCGATCCAGTCATTCTGGCCGAGCTGTTTCCCGAGCGGGTTCCACCCGGCTTTCGCTGCTTCGAGGGGCGCGGCTGTGTCGAGTGCAGTGGACGCGGCACCCGCGGCCGAATTGCCGTGGTGGAGTTTCTGACCGTCAACGACGAAATCCGCAACGTGATTTCGCGCCAGCCGCCAGTCGGCGAACTGCGCTGGCAGGCGCTGGATGCAGGCCTGATGACCATGCGGGACAGCGCGCTTGACCATGTCATCGCCGGCACCATCCCGTTAAGTGAACTGCCACGCATTCTGCCCCAGGAGCGCATGGCACCCGAGCAGCGCGGTGGCCGCAGGAGCAGTCGATGAGCAAGCAAAAACCGTTACAGCGCCAGCCGGCCGAGGTCTACTACAAGACCGAGCTGGCCCGCCTTGGGAAGTGGGACCCCCATCCCGTGCCGCCCGGCTGGAATCTTTCGCCCATTGCCGTCGAGAAGTTCGTACTGGGCGATGTCGATCTGGACGTGCAACCCAAGATCGTTGCTGACCAGGGCGTGATCACGCGTATTGTGATTGGCCTGCTGACCGACCGCGGCTGCCTGCTCGTCGGTGAACCGGGTACCGCCAAGTCATGGCTATCTGAACTCATCGCCGCGGCCATCTCCGGCGATTCGTCGTTGACCGTGCAAGGGGGTGCAGTCAGCAAGGTCAATCAATTGCTCTACAGCTGGAATGAAGCGATCGTGGCCAGCAAGGGGCCGGTACTCGAAGCACTGGTGCCAAGCCCAATTTATCGCGGCATGCGCGATGGCAAGATCGTGCGTTTCGAAGAGGTAGCGCGCTGTCCGCAGCCGCTGCAGGATGCACTGCTTTCGATCTTGTCCGAGCGCGTCATCACGGTGCCCGAATTGAGCGGCGATGCCGGGGTGCTGTACGCACGGGCCGGGTTCAATGTGATCGCAACATCCAACAGCATCGACGAAGGCGTCAACCGCATGAGCGCAGCCCTGAAGCGACGGATGAACTTCGAAAACATTCCAGCCATTCGCTCCCTCGAAGACGAAATCGACGTGGTCGAACGTGAAGCCGCGCGCGCCAACCAGCAATCCGGCATCGAGGTGAATCTGGACAGGGCTGTTATCGAGGTCCTGGTGACGATATTTCACGAGCTGCGCAACGGCCAGACCCTGGACGGGCGCAGCACCGATCGCCTGGCCGGCGCCACCATGTCGACCGCCGAAGCGGTCGGCGTTGCCCACGCGCTAAGCGTCCATGCCTTCTACTACTCAGAAGGGCAGCTGGACATGCGTCAGCTGCTACACTTCATTATTGGATCGGCGCTGAAAGACCAACCCGAAGACCGCCGGCGTTTCAGGCACTACTTTGATACCGAGGTTGCAGGGCGCCAGGCCTCGCACTGGCGCGAAGCGTATGCGCAGCGTCATCTGATCTGACTTCTCCATTGATTTGACACAAGGACAACAAGAACATGTTGCATGTTGACATTCCCACTCAGCCCGAGCTGCAGACCCTGGTGGCCAAGCGTAATCCCGCCAGCGTATCGATCTATCTGAAAACCACGCCCCAGACCCAGAACATCGGCTCGGCCGGCATTACTCTGGCCAACCTGATCAAGGAGGCAGACGCCCAGCTCGAACAAGCCGGCATCGACAAGCGCACCCGCTGGGCCGTTACCGAGCAGCTTGAAGAGGTCACAGAAGACGAGGATTTCTGGGCCTTTCAGGCCAACAGCCTGGCCATATTTGCCACCCCGGAGTCACATCGCAGCTACCGCCTGCCGACGCACCTTGAGCCGGTGGTCGAAGTTTCCGATCGTTTCTTTCTGAAGCCCTTGATCCGCGCCATCAGCATGCCGCAGCATGCCTTTGTCCTGGCCCTGGCCGAGAACGAGGTTCGGGTCATCGAAGTGTTCAGCGACATGCCGTCAGAAACACTCAAGATTGCGAACTTGCCCAAAGACGCAGCTTCCGCGGTGGGCACGAGCACGGTCAACACCCGCTCGCACTCGTCGGGGCGTCTGCACGGCAGCGAAGGCCAGAAGGTGCACTTGCGCAAGTTCTGCCGCATGGTCGATGCCGCCTTGCGTCCGCTGCTGGCCGGCCGTCATGAACCATTGATCCTGGCCGCTACCGAACCGCTGCTATCTATTTACCGCTCGGTCAACAGCTACCCGGAATTTGCCGAGCAAGCCATTGAAACCAGCCCGGTGCGCGTGCCTGGACATGAGCTGGCCGATCGCGCTCGCCCCATTCTTGATCAACGCCACGCCGAGGCCATCGCCCGTTTCCACGACCTCTACCGGGTTCGAGAAACAGAGGGTCGAGCCACCACCGATCTGGCCCAGGCTGCTCGAGCTGCTACCTTTGGTGCCGTCGACACCTTGCTGGTCGCCATCGATGAGGTCGTCCACGGCCGAGTCGATGAACAGACCGGTGAAGTGACCCTGGTCGACGAGGCCGGTGCCGACAACTATGGCGTGGTCGATGAGATCGCCGGCCGCACCCTGGCTACCGGTGGCCGCTTGCTGGGCGTGCGCAAGGCCGACATCCCGGGCGAGGCCAGCCTCGCCGCCGTGCTGCGCTACGCAATCTGACATCGGAAAGCGGGCAGGCATCGATGCCTGCCCGCTGCTGACGGGGGGCAGGATTTCTTGAGCGCGGAACGAGGCTGGCGGATTTGAGGACGGTATGCCGAATGCATTGGTATCCACTTCGACCAAGCCTCGAACATGAACGATCGCAGCCCCGACCTCGCTAGCCCGCCAGCCCTGGCCGGACCCTGGTCGCGTTTCTTTGCCCGAGTCTTTGATCTGTGGCTGGCCACGATGATCCTGGGCCTGGCAGTGGGCGTGGTCATCGGCATCTTTCATCGAACCCTTCCGACCAACCTGACCGACCCAATTGTCATCAGCCTGGTCACGATACTGCTGTTACCGCCCGCCCTGGTTGTCGATGCCCTGATTCGGCGGCTATTCGGAAACACGCCCGGCAAAGCCTTGCTGGGCCTGGAGGTCATGGATCTGCGTGGCCGCCCCCCCGGCACAGGCGAGTACCTGGGTCGCAACCTCAACCTCTGGTTGCGCGGGCTTGCGCTGTCCATACCCCTTTTGAGCCTGATTGCCATGTGGGCCCAGTACCAGCGTTTGAGCAAGGGCAACGCGACCAGCTATGATGCTCTGGGCCGATTCCAGGTCATTGACCATGGCAGCAGCAGCGCCCGCAAGGGGTTGTTGGCAGCCTTGTTCGGCCTGATGCTGGTGCTGGTTGGCTGGGGCGAACTGGTTCATGAGGATCAACACAGGAGTCGTCACGACCTGCAATACGGTCCGTTCACCTGGACTGATGACCGGACCGGGAAAGACATAGAGTTTGATCAGCGCTGGAGGTTGCGAACCGCCACAGACCCAGATGGGAACCTGATCGAACAGTTCGAACTGGTGTCGGGGCAGGCCTGGGTTTTTCTGGTCGGCGAAAACGCGCCGTCCATGAACCTGGACCAATACGCCGCTGCCTGGACACAGGCCCTGGCCGACGCCATGCGATTCGATCATGAGGAGATCATCCTGCGGGCCGGTAGGTCGGTCTGGCGGGGAGCGGGAAGCATGCGAGCCATCGAGCATTCCCGTCTGATCGTGCACATCATGGAAGATCCCGACTATCCGTCTCAATTCTGGCGGGTCTTGACCATCCAGCGCCTTCCCTACCACGATTCCGACCAGGCCGTCGCCGAACTACGGGACCAGTTTCTTGACCTGCTGTGACATGACCAGGCTTTTGCAAAGATAACCGGGCTGTCCAGGGGCAGTGCTTCGCCACCGGCAACACTGCCGACGGCATCTGGGTTCGAGCCTGACACAATCCAGGCTCATTCCAATCTCAGGCCGTTTCGGTCAGACGGCCGTCGCGGTAGTCCCACACCGCCTGCTCGATTTCTTCGCGCGTGTTCATCACGAACGGACCGTACTGCACCACCGGCTCGTTGATCGGCTTTCCTGCCAGAACGAGCAGGCGCGCACCCATGCTGCCGGAGACCAGGTTGAGGCGATCGCCGTCACCAAGAATGCCGGCAGCGCGATGGGGCAGCGACTGGCCGCCGATACTGGCCTGGCCCTCGTACAGGTAGACAAAGGCGTTGTGACCGGCGGGCAGCGGCAGGGTGACCTGCCGGGCCGGGTCAATGCTCAGGTCCCAGTAAATCGGGTCGGTGGAAAGCGCCGGCTGCGAGCCATTGACCGGACCGGACCGGGTTTCCCCCCGAAGCTTGAGGGTTCCTGCGATAACGCGGATGCGACCACCGTCGAAAACCAGCTCAGGAATCTTTTCGGCCGGAATATCGCGGTAGCTGGCCGGCTTCATCTTCTCCGCGGCCGGGAGATTGATCCACAGCTGGAAGCCACGCATGCGGCCCTCGCTCTGCTTCGGCATTTCGGAGTGAATCACGCCGCGCCCGGCCGTCATCCACTGCACGCTGCCAGGCCCGAGATCACCGGTGTTGCCGAGATGATCCTTGTGCTCCATTCGCCCGTCAAGCATGTAGGTAACGGTCTCGAAACCACGATGCGGGTGGGCCGGAAAGCCGGCGATATAGTCATCCGGGTTGTCCGAGTAGAACTCGTCAAGCATCAGGAACGGATCGAGCCGGGCAAGTTGGCCCGAACCCAGGCTGCGGCGCAGCTTGACACCGGCACCGTCAGCGGTGGCAACCGATTCAATGATGCGTTCAAGCGACCGTGTACTCATGGTTGCATGTCTCCTTGTTGACTCAGTCACGCCGCCAGGCGCTCAATCTGCTCGCCGGCCTCGGTCAAGGCCTGCGCTGCGGCCTGCTCTCCCAGCGCCAGCCCCTCGGCATACACGAACTCCACATCGTTGAGACCAATGAAACCGAGGAAAGTCCGTACCAGACCGGTCTGGGTGTCGGCCGCGCTGCCCTGGTAGTGACCGCCACGGGCAGCAAAGACATACACCGGCTTGTTATCGAGCAGGCCGCGCGGACCGCTTTCGGTGTATTCGAAGCTGATGCCGACGCGGGCCACGTGATCCATCCAGGCTTTGAAGGTCGACGGCACCGTGAAGTTGTACATCGGCAGGCCAATGGCCACCGCGTCGGCCTGCTTGAGCTCGGCGATCAGGCTGTCGGAAAACAGCGTCGCGGCGTGCTGGGCAGGGCTGCGTTCCTCGGCAGCCAGGCCAAAGCCCTTGAACGCTTCTGCCGACAGATGGGGCAAGGGGTCGGCTGCCAGGTCGCGGCAGATGACGCGCCCACCCGGATTCTGTCTGCGCCATTGATCTGCGAAGCGCTGGACCAGCTTGCTCGACTGACCGGAACCGTTGAACAAACTGGATTTGACGACAAGTAATGTTTTCATGAATAACTCCGAGGAAAGATGGTTGGTCGATGAAAAAAAGATACACGTGCGTAATTCGATAAAAAAGCGCAAAATATCGGCATATTCATTCGACTTTATCGAAAGATTTAGCATGGAAGCGCACGATGACCGACCATGAATGCCGCAACATGAAGGACTCAACATGAGTGACCCAGCATGAGTGACCCAAGAATCACCCTGGCCCAGTGGCGAGCCCTGGTCGCGGTGGTCGAGTGCGGCGGCTACGCCCAGGCCGCCGCCCAGCTGCACCGCTCGCAGTCGACGATCAGTCATGCCGTCCACCGTCTCGAATCGCTGCTCGACCTCAAGGCGCTCGAGGTTCAAGGGCGCAAGGCCGAGCTGACCCCGGCAGGACACATGCTGTACCGCCGCGGACGCGCCCTGCTGGCCGAAGCCGGCCGACTGGAACGGGCCGCCGCCCAGGTCGCAGCCGGCTGGGAGGCCGAGCTTCGCATCGCCGCCGAGATCATATTCCCGACCTGGCTGCTGCTCGAATGCCTGGGTCACTTGTCCGACGAGCAGCCGCATCTGCGCATCCAGTTGCATGAATCGGTGCTCGGTGGCACCAGCGAGTTGCTGATCTCGGGCCGAGTCGATATCGCCATTGCCTCCAGCATTCCAGCCGGTTTCATTGGCGACGCCCTGACCCGGGTCCGTTTCATCGCCGCCGCCGCCCCATCGCACCCACTGCACAAGCTGGGCCGAACGCTGAGCGTGGACGACTTGCGCGCCCATCGCCACCTGATCGTGCGTGACAGCGGCGCTCAGCCCGGCAATGAAGGAGCGTTGCGCGTGACCGAGCAGCGCTGGACCGTCACCTCGAAGGCCACTTCCATTCGCGCCGCCTGTTTAGGGCTAGGCTTTGCCTGGTACGCCGAAGACATCATTCGGCGCGAACTGGCCGCCGGAGAACTGCTTCCCCTGCCGCTGGCCGAAGGTGCCGAGCGCTGGGCCACGCTTTATCTCGTCTTCGCCGACAGCGATGCCGCCGGACCGGCCGCCCGCCGCCTGGCCGAGCTGTTACGCAATACCCACTAGTGGGCCATGCGGCTAATTAGGTAACGCTCAGAGTCACTGTGCTGGCGCGAATCAAGGCGCGTTCCGCAGGGAATGGCCAGCCCTTTCCAAGGAACGCAACGCCGAGTCGCGCCAG
>SLQY01000245.1 GCA_007131235.1 Wenzhouxiangella sp. | reverse complement strand
CCGGACTGCGACACGCGCGCGGCCAGCGCCTCCGCACGATGCTTGAGCAGGCCGAGGATTTCCTTGGCATAAGCTTGCAGCACCGGATGCCCCAGGCAGTTGGCCATGCTTGGAATGAAATTGGGATCGATGACGACCGAGCCATCTGCGCGGCGCTCCTGAACCCGGGCCATGGGAATGCAGGCATATTCGCTGCGGTCGTCGGCGTCGATCATGAAGCGGGCGTTGATGCGCGCCACCTCGATATCGGCGACCACGTTGGAGCCGGCAACAGAATCGCGCGTCTCGATCAGGTCTGACTGGTATCGGGCCAGGCTCTGGTCGCCATCCGGCCGATCAAATTCAGCGCGACCCGATTTCATTACCGGCACCGCCAGGTGAACGATCGAGTTTTTCAGGTTTTCCGGAACATCCAGCGGCTGGGGAGCCTCGTCCTCTGCCGGGAAGCTGAACGGTGTGCCGTCCGGAAATACGCCGGCCGCGATCTCCACGGCAACCTTGCCGGTCTTGAGGGCCGCCTCATCAAGCTTGATCTGGTCAAAGCCCCAGCTATCGGGGCGCGCGAGCGTGGCACGCGCGTCCACGAATCGCTGCAGGTAGCGGTCGAATTGCTGAAAGTGCTGTGGACGGAGGAACATGCCCTCCGACCAGATCACGCGACTTTTCCAGGACATCGGTCTCTAGGCCTAATTTTGCATGCGCGGGCGGACTGGGAAGACCGCGGCTGGGCGATTCTTCGACAGTATACACATTGATAAACGTAATCCGACCGGAAAACGTGACGCGCTTCGCGCTAACGCTGCTGGCGGACGGAAACCTCCAGACGGTCCAGAACCACCTCCAGATCGTTGGAACGATTGGGTTGAATGGGCTGCACTGCGCGCCAGCGCGCGTGCTCGATATCGCGATAGGCCGCCAGCACACCCACGTAACCTGAGCCGCTGCGGAATTCCACGTCCAGCTCCACCCTCTCGCCCGGCTCAAGCTGATACTCCCAGCGCGAGATCTGATCGGCACCCAGAATCGCGGTGTCCTGTTCCAGCAGGGCAAAGAAATCAGAAATCTCGAACACGCCGGCCGAACGCAGCTCGTAAACCCGGACAACGATCGGCGAGGGACGATCATTTCGATCCGGATTGACTTCCGCGGTAGCGTTCAGGACGACCGAGACCGTGGTCGGCGGTGGCGTTCGATCACGCGCACAGGAAGCGGAAAACATAACCGTGAAAACGGCCAGCAGAGACAACAGCAAACAGCGTGATATTGATGATTTCATCTTCCCTTCCCTGTTAGTGAACATTGTGTTGATCGAATTTTCAAGATCATGATTTCGACCCCGACTTTCCACGGCTCTCGGCAATCTGCCGCGCAATCTCGCTGGACGAACGCTCGTAGGCTTCGGCAAATTCGCGAACGAATACCCGCTTGGCATCGTGACGCAGGTTGCTGGCCATCTCATCGTAGTGCGCGGTGAACAGGTTCCAGCATTTCGCCTCCCTGATCAAGGGGGCCGAGGCCGACAGCGGCGAAAGTTTTTTCAGCTTGCGCTCCAGCTCCTCCGGATTGAATTGCCGAATCACCGACTCGATCGCACCCTGAACTGCCGCCAATATGGCCACCTGGTGAGCCCTCAAGTCATTCAGCGCCAGCTCGAAAGCCTCCGCTCCGCTGATGAATCCCGGCGCGTCGCGTTCGACGAACACCCGTCGCATTGCCTCCTCGATGGACGGCGAAAACTTGAGCGGGTTATTGCGAGCGCTGGCAATTCGCGTCTGATCAATACGAAACTCGTTCTTGATTTCTGCCCGCGAGGCCAACAACTGCATCAACCCTTCACCGACCAGGCGCACCACCTTGCCGACTTGTTCGGCAAAGTCCTCGGGATCGACCGAACCAGCCATATCGCCAATACCCAGCTCATGCAACAGTTGGGCCACCAGCTCGGACTCTCTGCCTGAGGCGGACGAACGCGCCTTCTGTCCGCCGCCGTCGCCGACAGCGCGCTGCGCTGGTCGCGGCGGTGACGGGCGACGCGGCACAGCCTGCGGGGGTGGCTGCTGGGGTGGCTCCGGAGCGGGTTCGGATGCAGCGCCCGCGGACGGATCCGATGTCGGCAATGGCCGGTCAGCCTGCCGGTCACTGTCCTGATCAGCCTCGGGCTGGCCAATAGACATCGGCTCGTCAGACCTGGACGACGGAACCGAATCCTCGCTGCCGCGATCAGCATCTTCTTGCCGTGACGGCTTGGCCGGCGGCTCGAAAAACCCGGTCAACAAGGCATCCCACTCGTCGGGGATATCCTCTTCGGATTGCTCGGCACTGACGCCGGGTGCCGAAAAATACTCTCGCTCCGGTGACTGGGAAAGGCCGGCACCCGTGCTCTCCCTGGGTTCCGATCCGGCGTCGGATTGATCCTCATCGTCATCGTCCAGATCCAGCGGACCCAGTTGACGCCCGGAGCTGGGAAAAGGCAAATCACCATCGTCTGGTGATTCCTGGGCCGATTGACGATCGTCTACCCCGTCCAGCAAATCATCGAATTCGTCCCGCTCGAGCTCAGCATTGGGCGCGGTGTCGGTACCGGCCTGGCCAGCGTCGGATGGCGGCGGCAGCAGGTCGTCATCGTCGTCCTCGAAAAGCGGGTCTGGCTTCGGCTCGGATTCGACCTCCGCCTGCTCGATGCCCACCACCAGCACGAATTCGCCGATGTAGAGACGATCCCCATCAACCAGGTTGGCACTGCGGTTCTTCCCGACCAATTGCTCGGGTGAATTGTGGAAGGTGCCGTTTGTGCTCAGATCCACGACCACGAACTGATCGCCATCGAGCTTGATTTCGGCATGGCGTCCAGACGTGTAGAAGTTCGGGTCCGGCAGCACCCAGTCATTGCCAGCCGCCCGTCCGATGGTTCCCCCCGTCGCACCGAAGCTCATGCTGGCTCCCTGCAGCGACGGGTCGGGCGTTTGTTGGACAGTCAGCGTCAGTTTCATGGCATCGTCTTTAAGGCGATTGTCAACTTAGAGTCAGGTCACTCAGGACGGTGCCCAACGTGTTCGCTAGTGTAAAGGATGCCGCGACCGCAAACCAATCGACCGCCGCCATGCGTCGCCAGGCAGGGGTCAGCGCAGCAGCTCGCGACACGCCGCCAGCAGCCCGGATTCGGAAGCCAGCACCAGGTTGGCAGCATCAGCCAGCGGAATGTAACAATCAGCCCCGGTCAGGCGTCGCAGCGGACGATCGCCCAGGCCGCGTTCGGCCAGGCTGGCGACGATTCCCTCACCAACACCGCCATCCGGGCGACCTTCATCAAATACCAGCACCGCCGCGCAGTCCCGCGCATGATCGGCCACGGCCTCGATGTCCACGGGCTTCAGCCAGCGCAAATCCACCACCCGGACCGAGTGCTTTGGGGACAGGGCGCGCGCGCATCGGAGCGCCATCGGCACGCCATTGCCAAAGGTGACAATCAACAGGTCACGGGCCAGCGGATGGTAGACGCGCGGCTCGAACGGTGCCAGGCTTTGCCCTGGAGCCGGGTAATCGAAACACCAGGCGCTATCATCCGGCTCGTACAAGTCCTTGCTCATGTAAAGCGCGATCGGCTCAAGGAAGGCGCAAACCCGCCCGTCGACTTCGGCCAGGGCCGCCATGGTGCGCAGCATGTTGACCGCGTCGTCGCCGCGCGAGGGGCATCCGATCACCAGACCTGGGATGTCGCGCAGGGCGGCAATGGAATTGTCGTTGTGGAAGTGGCCACCAAAACCGCGCTGGTAGCCAAGCGCGGCGATGCGCATGATCATCGGGTTGCGAAACTGGCCGTTGGAGAAAAACTGCAGCGAGCAGGCCTCTCCCCGAATCTGGTCACAGGCGTTGTGGAAATAGGCCAGGTACTGGATTTCCGGAATCGGCAGGTAGCCCATGCTGCCAAGGCCCTGGGCCAGGCCCAGAATGGTGGTTTCGTCCAGCAAGGTGTTGAACACGCGACGCCGGCCGAATCGTTGCCAAAGCCCCTTGGTTACCGTGTAAACGCCGCCCTTGCGGGCCACGTCTTCGCCGAACACCAGGCTGTTTGGGTATTTGACCATGAGATCGGTCAGGCCGCGGTTGATCTGAATGGCGAGGTGTCTGGGCGGCTGGCGCTCGGGCAACAGGTTTTCACTGCCGAACGCGCTGACCCGGGCCTGTTGATCCGGCTCCCGGCCCGCCTCGGCCCGGACGCGATCCACGCTCAGTGGCGCAAGTGGCCGCATCACCTCGTCCAGACTGGTCAAACGCGCAAGTCCATCGGCTCGATCAGCCTCTTCCAGGCAGCGCTGACGAAGCTGCTCGTATCGCTCGCGAATCCTGTCCGGCGTCATCAGGCCACGGGCAACAACCTGTTGTGCCGAGCGCAGTAGTGGATCGCGGGACTCGTGTGCCGTCAGTTCGTCCAGCGCTCGATACTCGATCTCGAAATCAGTGCCGGCATGGCCCATCAGGCGGGTGGTTTGCAAGTGCAGGAATACCGGTTGGCGTCGGCGCCGACAGAATGCCACTGCATCGGCAACGGCGGCAAAGCCTGAGGCCAGGTCCAGACCGTCGGCATGACGATAGGTCAGGCCATGCCGCTGCTGGATACTGGCGCGCACCCAGTCTCGCGGCGTCGGCACCGAAATACCGATGCCGTTGTCTTCACAAACCATCAATAGCGGCAGCGGCAGGTTCTGGTGGCAGGTCCAGGCCGCGGTATTCAACGCCGCCTGGGCAGTGGCGTGGTTGAGGCTGGCATCGCCGAAGCTGCACACAACGATGCTGTCACCGGGTACGGGCAAGGCATCGCCGCCCCGGCTGATAGCCAGCGCAGTTCCAACCGCCTTGGGCAAATGCGAGGCAATAGTCGAGGTCTGCGGCAACACCCACAGCGGCTTGCTGCCCCAGACCTTGTGACGGCCGCCGGAAGCCGGATCGGCCTTGGAGGCGGCGAAAGACAGACAGGTATCGCGAACGAAATCCAGTCCTTCGATCTTGCGATAGCGCTCGGCCATGAAGCCCCCCGAGCGGTAGTGCAGAAATGCCGGATCGGTGTGCCGGGTCAAACGTCCAACCAGGGCATTGCCTTCGTGGCCCGACGAGCCGATGGTGTAAAACACCTTGTTTTCCAGCCGCTTGACCCGGGCCATGAGGTCAAGCTGACGGGAAACCATCTGGCTGTCAAACAGCTCGAGCAGATCGGCATCAGCGATCCCGGGCCCGTCAGCAGCCTCGGCCAGGCCGCTGGCCAGCGCCTCCAGATAGGCCAGAAATTGCCGATCAACCACCTCAGCCCGATTGATCTGACGCGCCGCCCCATTTGTCATCTTACAGCCCCATCTACCCGCACTTGGCCCGAAAGCATCGCCGAACCTCCTCCTCTCTCTTCTTCCCTCTCACCTCTTCCGTGTTTCTCTAAAACGCGTTATGCCCCGTCAGCTCACGCCCCACCACCAGCTGGTGCACGGTTTCGGTGCCCTCGTAGGTGATTACCGACTCAAGGTTGAGGGCATGGCGAATGGCGACATATTCCAGGGTGATGCCGGACCCGCCAAGCAGATCGCGACAGTCCCGAGCGATATCGATTGCCATACGAACATTGTTCCACTTGGCCATCGAAATCTGGGTCGGATGAACGCGCCCGGCATCCTTCAGACGACCCAGCCGCAGACTCATCAACTGGGCAAGCGTGATCCGACGAGCATGGTCTGCGAGGCGAACCTGAACT
The DNA here is from genome assembly GCA_007131235.1 of Wenzhouxiangella sp. GTDB lineage: Bacteria > Pseudomonadota > Gammaproteobacteria > Xanthomonadales > Wenzhouxiangellaceae > Wenzhouxiangella. The sequence goes on along the minus strand of SLQY01000245.1, from coordinate 21,035 downwards.
GCCTGGTTGGCTGCCAGCGGACGCTTGAACAGTTCCCGGTCGGCGGTATAGTCAAGCGCCTCCTTCAAGCAGGCCACGGCCGCACCGATCGGTCCCCAGGTGATCCCGTAGCGGGCCTGACTCAGGCAGGAGAGCGGACCCTTCAGACCGGTCACCTTGGGCAGACGATTGGCGTCCGGAACACGGACGTTGTCGAAATAAAGTTCGGAAGTGACCGAGGCACGCAGCGACATCTTGGACCGGATGTCCCGGGCTTCGAAGCCTTTGAAGTCCTTTTCGACGATAAAACCCTGGATACCCTGCTCGGTGCGCGCCCACACGATCGCCAGGTCGGCGATGCTGCCGTTGGTAATCCACATCTTGGCGCCATTCAGAATCCAGTCGTCACCGTCGCGGCGCGCGTGGGTTTTCATGTTGCCCGGATCCGATCCGCCGTGTGGCTCGGTCAGCCCAAAGCAACCAATGGCGCGACCAGCCGCCATTTCCGGCAGCCAACGCTCCTTTTGCTCGTCTGATCCAAAAGCGTGAATCGGATACATGCACAGTGACGATTGCACCGAGACGAAACTACGCAACCCGGAATCTCCGCGCTCCAGCTCCTGGCAGATCAGGCCGTAGCTGACCGCGTTGAGCCCGGCACAGCCATAGCCTTCCAGGCTTGACCCAAGCAGGCCGAGGTCGGCAATCTCCGGCACGAGCTCGGCTGGAAAGCGACCTTCGTCGAAACAGTCGGCGATCAGCGGCAGCGCCTTTTCGTCGACAAAACGGGCAACGCTGTCGCGAATCATTTGCTCTTCATCGCTGAGCTCGGCATTGATGTCGAAGAGGTCGAGCGGATTGAGTGCGTGCATTGAGAACAGTCTTCCAGTTGGATTGGGCGGGCCAGGCCAACTATTGTAAATCATCGTCCGTCGTCAGCCATCAACACTTGGCCCCGGATCCCGACCTTCCATCGAGCCGAATGAAGCCCGACGGACTACCCAACGACCACCCCTCGCCGCTATAATGACTGGCTGACTGTTCCGAACAAACTGGCCCTTTCGATGATCAAAAGACTGGTTCTTGCCGCCTTGCTGGGCTGCGCACTGTCGTCACCGGTGGTGGCGGAACGTGGCGATCCCGAGCAGGGTCGAGTGATTTCATTCACCTGCGCTGGCTGTCACGGTATTCCGTTCCACCAGAACGTGTATCCCACCTACTCTGTGCCGCGTATTGGCGGCCAGAACGAGGGGTATATCGTCTCCGCCCTGCGCGCCTACCGCTCTGGCGAGCGCCGTCATCCGACCATGCAGGCGCAAGGCAATACCTTGTCGGACCAGGATATTCTTGATATCGCTGCCTACCTGGCCGACCTGGGAGGAGACTCACAATGAAGTATTTGACTTGTGTGCTGGTCGCTGGCTGCCTGCTGGCTGCCAGCTTCAACGCGTTCGCCGGCAACCCGGCTCGGGGCCAGCAACTCGCCACCGAGGTTTGCGCAGCCTGCCATGGTATCGACGGCAACCTGGTTCTGGTCCCTGACTATCCCAAGCTGGGCGGTCAGCATGCCGATTACCTGGTGTTTGCCCTGAAGGCCTACCGCTCGGGCGATCGCGACAACGCCATCATGGCCCCGTTCGCGCGCGACCTGAGTGATCAGGACATTCGCGACCTGGCCGCCTGGTACTCCCGCCAGGAAAGCTACCTGATTGACATGCCACGCTCGCGCCGGCGCTGAGCTAGACCGGCGCTCAAGGGCGGCGCAACGCGCTTGCCCTTGACACCACCAGGAAAGCCGCGGGTGCCCGCACCACCGCCATCGCGTGGTTGCCCCCCCGAGCCGAGCGTTGCCTGACCCGCTCAAGTCCAGTGCCTGCGCAAGCAACCAAACCCCTCAGTAGTACGGGTTTTCCCCGCTGGCATGATCAGTGCCATCAATGACTTGCCGGACTTCCGGCAATTCTTGTCGGATCGTGGTTTCGATGCCCTGCTTCAAGGTGACATCGACCATCCCGCAACCGTGGCAGCCGCCGCCGAACTGGAGCACAACGTCCTTGGCGTCGGTCACATCGACCAGCCCGACAACGCCACCATGCGAGGCAACCATGGGGTTGATACGCGCATCCAGTACCCACTCGACGCGCTCGCGCAAGGGGGCATCCGCGCCCGGCTTTTGTCCCTTGAGTCCGGGCGCTCTAATCGACAGCTCACCGCCCATGGCATTGGACTCGAAATCGATCATGGCACCATTGAGTGCCGCGGCGCTGTCGGCATCGACGTAAAGCACGAAAGCCTGACAATCGACCGCTTGATCACTCGCCTGGTGCGCACCAGCGGCGCAGTAGGTCAGTTCGACATCCGCCGCAGGAGTGCCGGGATTGACGGTACGAAGACGCAGGTTGGTCCCCTCGGCTTGCTGCTCAAGCAGGCGCGCGAAGTAATCTCTGGCAGCAGGAGTGATCGTTAGCATGGGTAGATAGTCAGGACAAGGGCAATGATTAGTAATGCTGGCGCTTCAGTCTGCTTTCAAGCGCTCAGTCAGCCAGGGCAGAGAGTGATCGTAACGCCAGTCGATACCGGAGTGCGTGCCGTCAAACTCTTCGAAGCGATGAGTCACGCCAGCTCCATCCAGCAACTGATGCAACTCCCTGGTGCCGTAATGAATGAAATACTGGTCGCGACGACCCACGTCGAACCAGAGACCGGCCAGCCCGTTGAGCGCGTCCAGCGATTCGCCGGCGCACCTAAGCGGGTCGAAAGCCAGCCAGCGCTGCCAGGTATCGTGATCCAGACGACAGGTCTCCAGATCGAAGGGTAGCCGGGCACCGAGCGGAAAATCCTCATCCGGCGAATAGCTGGCTGCCAGACACAGCGTCATCAGGGTGTGGAAAGCAGCCCCGCCGGGACGACGATCACGCCAGAAGGTGCGCACGAAGGCCTCGACATCACCATCGTGCCGGGCCAGCACATCGCAGGCCAGCGGGAAATCGCGCAGGTAAACGCGGTCGAATCCGCAATCGCCGGCATGGCTGGCAACCGCCGCGAAACTCCCGGGATGGGCCATGGCCAGGTGCAGCCCGCCAAAGCCGCCCGAGGACTTGCCAAACACGCCGCGCGCGGCCGGGTCCGGAATCGTGCGGAAGCTGGCGTCAACCGCAGGGACCAGTTCCTCTACCAGGTAATCGGCGTAATTGCCCAGGGCCGGGCTATTCACGTACTGGTTGCCGCCCAGGGCGGTGTAGCAATCAGGAAAGACGACCACCACTGGCGGCATCTTGTCGCAGCCGATCAAACGGTCCAGACGCTGCGGCAGCGTTTCGCCCTGGTTGCGCCACGCCACCTGCCCTGGTCCGGCGTTGGTGTAGGCAGCCAGCGACCACAACACCGGATAACGGCGCTGGCCGGATTCTTCGTAGCCGGGCGGCAGGTAGACCGGATGGGAGCGCCGGGTCGGATCAGACAGCGGATTGGCAGCCAGGATGTCGGACTGGTGCTCGAGAGCAACGACCCGACCCTGAGGCCATTCCACGGCAGGGCGCAAAGATTGTCGACGATGGGAGTCTGGATTGGCCATGATGCGGATACTGAATTTATCAGGTGCGGGTCGGTGATGAACAACCAGCCAGGGTTGCTTGATCAGGAGGCGACTTTACTATCGATGGCAACAACCTTTCTGCGCCGCTGCCGGGCCTGGCCCATTTCCGGCACCAGTTCCAGCAGAACCTGGCGCAAGGCGTCGCTGTCGTACTGGCGCACACCCTGCTCTGCGCGCCGCAGGCTGTCTTCCAGTTCGGCACAGACAAAGTCTCCCTTGCGAGTCAGCAAAATCTTCTCATGGGCTGTCTTGGCATAGGACTCGTGGGCGTGGAAAAGCTCTTCAAACAGCTTCTCACCGGGTCGCAGACCCGTGTAGACAATCTCGATGTCCCGTCCCGGTTCCTTGCCGGCCAGGCGAATCAGCTGCTCGGCCAGGTAGCTGATTCGCACCGGCTCGCCCATGTCCAGGACAAAAACCTCGCCACCGCGTCCCAGCACCCCGGCCTGAAGAATCAGCTGGCCGGCCTCGGCGATGGTCATGAAGTAGCGCGTTATCTCCGGATGGGTCACGGTAATCGGGCCACCGCGGCGAATCTGCTCGTTGAACAGGGGCACAACAGACCCGGTGGAATTGAGCACGTTGCCAAAACGCACGGTAATGAATCGCGTCGACGAACGGCGATTGATATGTTGACAATACAGTTCGGCCACACGCTTGGTCGCTCCCATCACGTTACTGGGGTTGACGGCCTTGTCGGTGGAAATCAGGACAAAGGTCTCGACCCCGAAACGATCGGCAGCATCAGCGACTCGGCGAGTGCCAATAACGTTGTTGCGGAAGGCTTCGCGCACCTGGTTCTGCAACATCGGCAGATGCTTGTAAGCCGCGGCGTGGAAAACCACCTCGGGACGCGCCCGCGCCATCACGTGTTCGACGGTGGCCGAATCAGCGGCATCGCCAAGCACCGTTTCAACGACCAGCTCGCGAAATTCGCCGCGCAGGCGGTAGTCGACCCGGTACAGGTTGTATTCGCTGTTATCCAGCACGACCAGGGAGGCTGGGTCCAGGCGCGCAATCTGCCGGCATAGCTCCGCGCCAATCGAGCCACCACCACCGGTGACCAGGACACGCTTACCGGCCAGCCCGGCACGGATGGACTCCCAGTCCAGGGAAACCGGCTCGCGCCCGAGCAGGTCGTCAATGGCCACCGGTTTGAGATCGTCGAAGCGGGTAAAGCTGTTGCCCAGTTCGGTCAGCGTCGGCAAGGTCTTGAAATCAACCTCGGCGCGCTCGCAAATCTCGACGACCCGCTGCATCTGCTGGTTGGTTGCCGACGGAATCGCGATGACCACCAGGTCGATAGCCGCTTCGCGCGCCACGCGCGGCAGGCGTTCGATGGTTCCCAGCACGGGCACACCCGACACCTCGGTGTTGCGCAGACTTTTCTTGTCGTCGAGAAAGCCGACCACATCGTATCCGCCGCGCCGGCGCAGCTCCGGCAGCAACAGGCGACCGGATCGCCCTGCGCCAAGAATCAAGGTGCGCTGGGTCAGGCGGCGCCGATGGACCTCCAGGCGCATGTCCTTGAATACCCGGTAGGTCAGGCGCGGCAACCCCAGGCCGAGCACCAGCAAGACCGGGAATATCCAGACCATCAACACCATCAGCTCGATCGGCGCGTTGAGCACAAGGAGGACGGCGGCACCGGCAACGGCGCCAAGAATGGCCGCGCGGACCAGGTTGGCCAGGTCGGGCAGACTGGCAAAACGCCACACGCCACGGTACAGGCCGGCACGCCACTGCAGAAAGCCCTGGGCCATGAGCACGAGGTTGATTTCCAGGGCCAGCTGCTGCCAGTTGAGAGAGGGCTCGCCGAGCAACCACAGCGTCCCGATCCGCGCAGCCGACCAGGCCAATGCAATCATGCAAAGATCGTGCAGAATGACCAGCAGACGCAGGTTTAGCCAGCTTGGTTTGCGCTCTACCCGTTCGGTCATGCGGTTGATTGTTCTCCGTTGGTAGCAGACTGAATCAACGTCCAGAGCAAGGCAAGCAAGGCCACTACCAGGCCAGCCAGCCAGTAATCCTGTTGCGGATAGCGCAGGGCCAGGATGGTTACGGGCAGCACCAGCAGGAGGTTGGTTCCGAGGTAAAGCGCCAAAACCTGCCCGTGACTCCAACCATACGCGATCAGTCGCTGATATGCGTGTTGGCGATGCGGAGTATACCACCGCTCCCCGCGCACCATCCGCATCAGCAGGGTCAGGGTGGCATCGACGATGAAAACCGAGTTCACGATCAGGCCGACCCAGAGGCTGACGACACCACCGGCAATGGCGGCGATAAGCATCCAGGCCACCATCCCACCGATCAACAACGACCCCGTATCGCCCATGAACAACCTGGCCGGCGGTCGGTTCCAGATCAGAAAAGCCAGGCAAACGGCTGCCAGGGCCAGACTAGCAGCCGCCGCTGCCGGCCAATCTCCGTGGACGAAGATCACGCTGAAAACCAGGCCGACCCAGGCACCCTGACAACTGGCCAGACCATCCGATCCATCCATGAAATTGTGCAAATTGATCAGCCAGATCACGCCGAGCAACGCCAGCGGCGTCCACAACCAGGGAGCTACCAGCACACTGCTGCCAAAGGAGATCCGGTCGATGCCCTTGACCGCGACCAGCAGCACAACGGCCAGAACCAGCTGCACCAGCATGCGCCAGCCGACCGGCAGGTTGCGCCGATCATCGAGCCAGCCGACCAGCACCAGGGTAGCGCTCAACACCAGCAGTACCGCCATGTCACCGTCGAGCACGGCCAGCACGGTGAGCACTGGCAACAATCCAGCCGCCATTGCCAGGCCGCCGCCGCGCGGCGTTGGCGTCTTGTGGCTGCGCCGCTCACCGGGCATGTCGACAACCCCCTGGGCGAGCAGGCGACGCCGGACCACCGGCGTGAGCAGCAAGGTGATCAGACCGCTCAACGGCGCGGCCAGCACCAGCCACCAGCCAGCCGGGTTCACTCCCCCAGCACCCCGCTGATGACCCGGGTGGTGTTCCAGCGGCGACAGCTGGGACATAGCCAATGGTAGGCGCTGCCGCTGAAGCCGCAATGGTTGCAGCGATAGATTGGTTGTCCTTCGCTCAACCGCTGCATCAGATCGCGAATCAATTCAGGTCCGATCTGCTCAAGGCCCAGATCGTGGTCGTGGAGCAGCTTCATCAGGCATTCGAGGCCGCGCACGGTCGGTCGGTGTGACAGATAATCGAGCAAAAAGTCGACAGCCTGGCCAGGATCGCGTTGCGCTCTCAACTCGGCCAGCACCAGGGCCGGTGTCGTCAATTTGCCTTCCTCGACCAATTCAGACAGCCAGGCCTCCAGGAGGTCCAGGCTGTCGAGCTGCCGATGGCAGGCCACGACTCGATCCAGCACCAGCACGACACAGTCGCGATCAAGGCGACAGGCCTCAAGGTAGCAATCAAGCGCGTCCTGCCAACGCTGCTCGCGCCAACGCAGCTCGCCTTCGAGCAGCCGCGGCCTGGCGCTTGGCGGATCGCAGCGGCGCGCCTGGCGCAAATGCTTGCGAACCAGTTCGGCGTCACCTTGATCCAGCGCTTGCTGAGCCAGCTCGCAGTAGAACTGAGCCACCAGCTGCTGCGTCCTCGGGCTGTCGTCAGCCAGGTGCCGCGACCGTTCGATCGCCTGGGCCCAGTCCTTTTCCTGCTGGTAAATATCAAGCAGCTGACGCGCCGGCAACTGGGCGCGGGGGTCCATCTCCAGCAATTGCGCAAACAGCTTTTCGGCCCGGTCCAGCAATCCGGCGCGCATGTAATCTTCACCAAGCTCGAGCAGCGCCTGGGACCGTTGTTCCTCGGTCAGGCTGGGCCGACTGATGATGTGCTTGTGAAAGCGGATCGCCTTATCCATTTCGCCGCGACGGCGAAACAAGTTGCCCAGTGCCAAATGGGTCTCGACGGTATCCTGGTTGATTTCAGCGATCTGGAGAAAGACCTCGATCGCCTTGTCGGGCTGCTCGTTGAGCAGGTAATTGAGGCCGCGGAAGTAATTGCTCGACAGGACCAGGTCACGTTTGCGACGGCCTGAGTCACGACGGCGGGCCAGCCACCAGCCGCTAGCCGCGGCCACCGGCAGCAGCGCGAAGAGCAAAAACAGCTCAAGCATTTCGATCGGGCAGGCTTTCGTCCTCCGGACGGTGTGCACGTCGACTGCGACGCAGTCGAGCCGGCAGATAGAACAGGATCAGGCACAGCAGGAAGCCTAGCACCATGCCAACGGAAAGCGCAATGATCAGCAGGCTGCCCAGAGCCAGCTCCAGCTCTAGGCCTGGCAAACGCGCCAGCACCGAATCAGGATTCATGACTCCGATGGCCAGGCCCAGCACGGAGGCCAGGATACAGGCAACCAGGATTATCCAGCGAAACATGTCAGCTCCACGAGGTGTGTTTGCCAGCCATCAAGCAAGCCCTAAACGGAGCGGTTGGCCCCGGATCAATTGACCTGAGCGTTGACCCGCTCGCGCAGGGCTTTGCCTGGCTTGAAGTGTGGCACATGTTTGCCCGGTAATGCTACCGGCTCACCGGTCTTGGGATTGCGACCCATGCGCGGTGGTCTGAAGTGCAACGAGAAACTGCCAAACCCTCGAATTTCGATCCGTTCGCCCTCGGACAAGGCCCGACTGAGCTGCTCGATCATCGAACGGACCGCCAACTCCACGTCCGCCTGGCTCAAATGTGTCTGACTGGCAGCAAGCCGCTCAATCAACTCTGATTTCGTCATAACCCTATCCCCATCATGCAAACCGGCGACCACTGGGGGCCGCCGGTCATTTCAAGTCCCGCGGTCAATCCTTGCCGAGCTGCTCCTTGAGCAAATCGCCGAGGGTGGCACCACCGCCACTGGAACGCGACTGATACTGGTCAAGTGCATCGGCCAGCTCGGCTTCATCCTTGGCCCGAACAGACAACGTGAGGTTCCGTGTCTTGCGATCCAGGGCCACGAACTTCGCCTCGATCTCGTCACCCTCGGACAGGATCTTGGTAGCGTCGTCAACTCGCTCCTTGGCCAGGTCGGAGGCCTTGATGTAACCATCAACGCCATCGGCCAGTTCGATTATCGCGCCGCGCGGATCGACCGACTTGACCTTGCCATTGACGATGGAGCCACGCGGATGCTCTGCCATGTAGGTGGCGAACGGATCCTGTTCGAGTTGCTTGATACCCAGCGAAATGCGCTCACGCTCGGGATCGACGGCCAGTACCGAGGCCTCGACTTCCTCGCCCTTGCGGAAATTGCGAATGGCATCTTCGCCAGAGGCCATCCACGAAATGTCGGACAGGTGAACCAGGCCGTCTATGCCGCCGTCCAGGCCGATAAAGATGCCGAAGTCGGTAATTGACTTGATCGCGCCGCTGACCTTGTCGCCCTTGTTGTGGGTGGCGGCAAAAGCTTCCCAGGGGTTGGGCGCACATTGCTTCATCCCGAGCGAGATGCGACGACGCTCTTCGTCGACGTCCAGAACCATGACTTCCACTTCCTGGCCAACATGCACAACCTTGGCCGGATTGACGTTCTTGTTGGTCCAGTCCATCTCGGACACGTGAACCAGGCCTTCGACTCCGTCCTCGATCTCGACGAAACAGCCGTAGTCAGTGATATTGGTCACCTTGCCGAACAGACGCGAGGTCGGCGGGTAACGACGGTCGATATTGCTCCATGGATCGTCGCCCAGCTGCTTGAGACCCAGGGAAACGCGCATACGCTCGCGATCGAAGCGCAGAACGCGTACTTCCAGCTCATCGCCCACCTCGACCACTTCGGACGGGTGACGCACGCGCTTCCACGCCATGTCGGTGATGTGCAGCAGACCGTCGATGCCACCCAGGTCAAGGAAGGCACCGTAGTCGGTCAGGTTCTTGACAACACCCTTGATGACGGCACCTTCGTTCAGGCGCTCGATCAGATCGTCACGCTCGGCTGCATATTCATGCTCAACAACGGCGCGGCGACTGACCACGAGGTTGTTGCGGCGACGATCGAGCTTGATGATCTTGAATTCCAGATCCTTGCCTTCGAGGTAGGCCGGATCGCGCACCGGGCGCACGTCGACCAGCGAACCGGGCAGGAAGGCCCGAATACCGTCGATGTTGACAGTGAATCCGCCCTTGACCTTGCCTGAAATCTGGCCGATCACGTTGTCTTCGGCCTCGAAGACTTTCTCCAGCGTGGTCCACACGCGAGAACGCTTGGCCTTTTCACGCGACAGACGCGTTTCACCGAATCCGTCTTCGACGGCATCCAGAGAAACTTCAACCTCGTCACCGACCTCAACTTCGAGTTCGCCATCCGGCTTCTCGAACTGGTGAATCGGAACAATACCTTCCGACTTCAGGCCAGCGTTGATGACGACCACATCGTCGCGAATTTCAACCACCCGACCGATGATGATCGCACCAGGGCGAAGATCCTTTTCGGTCAGGCTTTGTTCGAATAGTTCTGCAAAAGTTTCAGTCATTACGCTTGATTCATCCTGCAAGATCTGTGCGGCTTGTGCATTCAAAGCGCTTCATCTCTCTGTCATCCGCGTCGTCTTCAGTTGGCTATGGCATTCGTTGTTACGATAGCCGTTGGCGAAGATCGAACGCTCGTTCATAAAAAACCAGCTACCGTCCAGCGGCAGCCAGCACCCAATATACTTTTCCGGCCTGTTGGTTCAGACGCGCTGCCGTACGACAGACAGCACCTTTTCAATCACCTCGTCCAGCGTCATGTCCGTCGAATCGACGATCACGGCATCGACAGCTGGCACGGTTGGAGAAACGGGGCGCTCGCGATCGCGACGGTCTCGCGCCTCCAAGTCGCGAAAAAGACGGAGAAATTTAACATCTTCTCCCTTCTCTTTCAACTGTTTATAACGCCGCCGGGCTCGTTCTTCGACGCTGGCATCCAAAAATACCTTGATCTGCGCGTCCGGGAAGACCACCGTCCCCATGTCCCGGCCATCAGCCACGAGACCTGGCAGGCAGCGAAAACTGCGCTGAAGGTCGAGTAAAGCGGCTCTAACGGCTGGCAACGATGCCACTTTGGAGCTCATCACGCTGACATCTTCCTGGCGCAACCGGTCATCGACCGGATGCCCATCGAGAAAGACCACGATACTGGAATCACCTGCCTCGAAGGACAGTGGCAGCTTCCTGCACAATTCAACCAGTCGGTCAGCATCTTCGGCTGCCACCCCCTTTTCGAGGGCATTGGCCGCGACCGCGCGGTAGACGGCACCGGAATCCAGCGCGTTCCAACCCAGGCGGCGTGCCACCCCGGCCGATACGGCTCCCTTGCCAGCACCGGATGGGCCATCGATGGTCAAAACAGGAATGAGGCTGCTGGTCGAACTGGTCATGGGGTTCGGTTTACGGTTCACGTTTCAGGGGATGGAGCGTCGGGGCTTGTGCTGGTAGTCGACCGGGCGTCAATTCATCCACTCCAGGTCGGCACCAAGTTGCCGCATGTCATCAACGAAGCCCGGATAGCTGGTCCTGATCCACTCGGCATTATCGATTTCGATCGGCCCATCGGCAACCAGAGCCAAGACGGCCAGGCTCATGGCGATGCGGTGATCGCCATGGCTGTCAACCTGGCCGCCGCGTACAGATCCACCCTCGATGATCGCACCATCAGCGGTTTCTTCGACAGCCACGCCCAGGCGCCGAAGCTGCTCGCTCATGACGGCGAGGCGATCGGATTCCTTGACCCTGAGCTCGGCCGCACCCTGGATCCGGGTTGTGCCAGAGGAGACAGCCGCCAGGGCCATGATAATTGGAAACTCGTCGATGGCCAGCGGCACCCATTCGGCTGGAATATCAATGCCACGGAGCTCGGAACAGCTGACATTGATGCGGCCAACTGGCTCTGCCCCGATCGCATCGCCCGCAACCAGATCGAGCCGGGCACCCATGGCACGCAGTATCCGCAGCACACCGTCGCGCGTCGGGTTCAGGCCAACATTGGAAAGCGCGATACCGTCACTGCCGGCTGCCAGCAGGCCGGCCGCCAGGATAAAGGCTGCCGAGCTCAGGTCGCCAGGCACGTGGCAGCTCGCCCCGCGCAGGCGCTGGTCACCGCGCACGCCGATGCCAGGCTCACCGTCAAACAGGCTGACGCCAAAGGCCGGCAGCAAGCGCTCGCTATGGTCGCGGCTTGGTCCAGGCTCGACAAGCACGGTCTCTGCCTCGGCAAACAGGCCGGCCAGCAAGACAGCCGACTTGACTTGCGCACTGGCCATCGGCATGACATAGCGAATGCCGCGCAGCCTGGCTGGCCGCAATGTCAACGGGGCATGGCCATCGAGCGTTTCAATAACCGCGCCCATCTCCCCCAGTGGACGGGTGATTCGGCCCATCGGGCGGCCCGACAGGGACGCGTCACCGACCAGGGCAAGCCGCTGACCCAACAAGTCCGGGTGACCACACAAAGCGCCGCAGAGCAGCCGCATACCGGTACCGGAATTGCCAAGGTCAAGCGCGCTCTTTGGCGTCTCAAGACGGCCACCTTGAATACAGATCAGGCCATCACTTTCCTTGACATCGGCACCCAGTGCGGCCATTGCCGCCAGCGTGGCCCGGGTATCGGCGGCATCGAGAAACCCGCTGATCCGGGTCTCTCCCTCGGCCAGCCCGCCCAGGATGGCGAGGCGATGCGAAATGGATTTGTCCCCCGGCGGCAGGTAACGTCCGCTCAACGGACCGACAGCGGGGCCTGCGCGCAGTTTCATGATGCCAGGATGTCCTTCAACGCAGCCAGCACTCGTTCGTTTTGCGCTGTCGTGCCAATGGTGATCCGCAGGTAGTTATCCAGCCCGTAGTTACCAACCGGGCGCACGATCACACCAGCCCGAAGCAGTTTTTCGTTGAGCTCTGCGCCAGGTTGATCAAACTCGGCCAGGATGAAGTTGGCTGCTGAGGGAATGACACGAGCCCCGAGCGCTTCGAGGCCGGCACCGAGCAGACCCATGCCTTCGGCATTGAGCTTGCGACTTCGTTCGATGAAATCATGATCGCCGAGCGCTGCATTGGCCGCTGTCAGGGCCAGGGAGTTGACATTGAAAGCCGGCCGGACCCGGTTGAGCAGGTCAGCCACGCCGGGGTTGCTGAGCGCATAGCCGACCCGTAGACCAGCCAGACCGTAGGCCTTGGAGAAGGTCCGGGTCACGACCAGGTTGGGAAACTCGTGCAACCAGCTCGAGGCATCGCCGAGGCGGTCGGACTCGGCATATTCAGTGTAGGCCTCGTCGACCACGCAGATGACGTGAGGCGGCAGCGATCCGACGAAATCCTTCAAGCGCGCTGCATCGATCCAGGTGCCGGTGGGGTTGTTCGGGTTGGCCAAGAAGACCAGTCGCGTATCCGCCCCGACCCGTTCGTAAAGCCCGCGCAGGTCGTGCCCCAGCGGCATGACGTGCTCGCGCGGCAGGGCCGGAGCAACCCTGGCGGTGGCGCCCACCATCTGGGTCGCGATCGGGTAGACGGCAAAGCAGTACTGCGAAAACACCGCTTCCAGTCCCGGGGCCAGAAATACCTGGGCCAGAAAGACCAACACATCGTTCGAGCCGTTGCCCAGGGTAATGCAGGCGGGGTCCACACCGTGACGCTCGGCCAGTGTCTGCTTGAGAAAATAGCCATTGGCATCGGGGTAGAGCCACAAATCGTCAAGCTCGCCGCGGATGGCTTCGAGGGCACGCGGGCTGGCCCCGAGCGGGTTCTCGTTGGAGGCAAGCTTGATCGAGTTGCGCACGCCGTACTCGCGTTCAAGCTCGGCAATGGGCTTGCCCGGCGTGTAAGGCCTGAGTTCCCGGACACCGGGCACGGCCAACTCGTTGTAGTCGTAGATTTTCATGTCAGGTCAGAAAGCTTTTGGGTAGTTTGATCAGGACGATTCGGTCTCGCCACGGTCCTCCGACAACCGACCGAGCACAGCGCGCGGGTAGGAACCGAGCACCTTGACCAGGCGCGCCTCGCCGTCGAGATCCTGCATGGCCGCAACCAGGGTCTGGTCGTGGACATGGCCATCAATGTCGATGAAGAACACGTAGTCCCAGCGGCCCTGGCGCGAGGGCCGGGACTCGATCCGGTTCATGTTGATGCCGTGCCGGGCCAGCGGTTCGAGCAGACGAAACAGGGCCCCCGGTCCATCGCGGCCGGCGACCAGCAAGGTCGTCTTGTCCTCGCCCGATGGCGGCAGCAGTTCGCGCCCGAGAATCAGAAAACGGGTGGTGTTGTCGACGTGATCCTCGATGTTGGCAAACAGGATAGGCAGGCCGTACACCTCGGCGGCATGGCGACCGGCGATGGCGGCCGCGTCCGGCGCATGCCGCACCCGGCGCGCCGCCTCGGCATTGCTGGACACCGGCACGGCCTCGGCATGGGCCAGGTTCGAGCTCAGCCAGTGCTTGCACTGGGCCAGGGACTGCTGGTGTGCATATACGCGCTCGATCTGCTCCAGGCGTCGAGCCTGGGTCAGCAGGTGCTGATGAATCCGCAACTCGACTTCGGCGGCAATCTTCAGATCGGAATGCAGAAACATGTCCAGGGTATGGCTGACGATGCCCTGGCTGGAGTTTTCCACCGGCACAACGCCGAAATCCGCCTCTCCGCCCTGCACTGCCAGGAATACGTCCTCGATGCCCGGTTGGGCTATGGCATTGACCGAATGGCCAAACTGGCGGTAGACGGCCTGCTGGGTGAAGGTACCCTCCGGGCCCAGGTAGGCGATTCGCATCGGCTCCTGCTGGGCCAGGCAGGCCGACATGATCTCCCGAAACAGGCGCAGCATGACCGAATCGCTCAACGGCCCCTGGTTGCGTGCGATGACCCGCCTGAGCACCTGGGCTTCACGGTCAGGCCGATAGTAGGCAGAGGCACTGCCCAGGTCCCCCTTGGCAGCCCGTACGCGACCAGCCAGCGCCGCGCGCTCGGCAATCAGGGCCTGGATCTGCTCGTCGAGCTGGTCGATGCGCTGGCGCACCTCGGCCAGCGCAGGGTCAGCTCCTGCTGCGCTCGAATTCCTTGAGGAAGTCAATCAAAATCTCCACCGCGTCATCGTCCAGCGCATTGTACAGGCTGGCGCGCAGACCGCCGAGTGCGCGGTGACCTTTGAGGCCGATCAGCCCGGCCTGCTCGGCGGCGGCAACCGCAGTCATGGTCAAACCCTGGTCGGCAGGAAAAAAAGGTACGTTCATGACCGAGCGGCAATGCTCGGCAACCGGGTTGGACCAGAAGTCACTGCCATCAAGGAACGCATACAAACGCGACGCCCGGGCCGCATTGCGCCGCCCCAGCCAGTCCAGGCCGCCGCTGCCTTCTATCCAGCGCAGCACCTCCAGGGCCACGTACCAGGCCAGGGTCACGGGCGTGTTGTACATGGAACCCGAACTCACCCAGGTGCGGTAGTCCAGGTACCTCGGCAGGCCATCGGGAATGCGCTCAAGCAGGTCGCGACGAATCAGGACGACCGTGAGTCCGGCAATACCCAGGTTTTTTTGCGCCCCGGCATAGGCAAAGCCGAGCGCATCGTAAGGATACGGCCGCGACAGGAATTCCGAGGACAGGTCGGCAGCCAGCGGTACGCCAACCGCCGGCGGGGTCGGGTACTGCACGCCGTGAATCGTTTCATTGCCGGTGTAGTGCAGGTAGGCACAGTCAACCGGCAGGTGACCCAGCTCGGGCAGATCAACGAACCCGCCTGCAGCCGAGCTGGCCACCGCCTCGGCCGCGCCTACACGCCTGGCCTCGGCCAGCGCCTTCTCGCCCCAGTGGCCCGTCAGCACGTAGCCCGAACGACGACCGGCGGCCAGGTTCATCGGCAACCACGCGAACTGAAGATTGGCCCCGCCGTGCAACAGCAGAATTTCATGCTCCGCGCCAACGCCGGTCAAGACGCGCAGACGTGCCATGAGCTCCTCGGCAATCTCGGAAAAGCGTGCGCCGCGGTGCGAAATTTCGGCCACCGACGGCATGCCCCGCGGATCGGGACTCAGCGCCTCGGCCAGGCGCGCCCGCACTGGCAGCGGCAACGCCGCCGGACCCGCCGAGAAATTGAATGTCTTCACCCCATCACCGAATGCAATGCAAAGAAGAAAATCAGCCGCCAGGAGGCGGCGCAATGAAATCAAGCCCGTTCATGTAAGGCCGCAGCACCTCGGGCACGCGCACCGAGCCGTCGCGCTGCTGGTAGTTTTCGAGAACGGCGATCAGGGTGCGCCCAACGGCCAGGCCCGAGCCGTTGATGGTGTGGACCAGTTCAGGCTTGCCGGTTTCCGGGTTGCGCCAGCGCGCTTGCATGCGGCGGGCCTGGAAGTCGCCGAAGTTTGAGCACGAAGATATTTCCCGGTAGCCGTCCTGCCCGGGCAGCCACACTTCCAGGTCATGGGTCTTGCGGGCCGAAAAACCCATGTCGCCAGCACACAGCAGCATGGTGCGATATGGGAGTTCCAGGGCCTCAAGGATCGCCTCTGCATGCCCGGTCAAGGCATCGAGGCAGGCGTCTGATTCTTCCGGCAGACTGATCTGGACCAGTTCAACCTTGTCAAACTGGTGCTGGCGGATCATGCCTCGGGTGTCTTTACCGTGCGAACCGGCCTCGCGGCGAAAACAGGGGGTGTGGGCAACAAATTTCAGCGGCAGGCGGCCCGCCTCGATGATCTGGCCGGCAACCAGGTTGGTCAACGGCACTTCTGCAGTCGGGATCAGGTATCTGGCTGGATCGTCGTCGATCAGGAAGGCATCGTCAGCAAATTTCGGCAACTGACCTGTTCCCATCATGGCCTCGCCCAGCACCAGGTAGGGCACGTAGGTTTCGCGATAGCCGTGTACCTCGGTGTGCTGGTCGAGCATGAACTGGGCAAGCGCGCGGTGCAGCCGGGCAACGGGGCCGCCGAGCACGGCAAAACGCGATCCGGAAAGCTGGGCGGCCCGATCGAAATCAATGCCATTCAGCAGCGCCCCGAGCTCGACGTGGTCGCGTGGCTCGAATGCCAATCGGGTCGGCTCGCCGCAAAGGCGCAGCTGAACATTGTCGGTCTCGTCCTTGCCGTCGGGAACGACCGGGTCAGGCAGGTTCGGCATATCCAGAAACAGCTGCTGGAGCTGGTCGCGGACTCCCTCGAGCTCGTCCTTGACCGACTTGAGCGCATCACCAAGGCGCGCCACTTCGGCCAGCAGTGGTTCGATGTCTTCCCCGCGCGCCTTGGCCTGGCCGATCGATCTGGAACTGACGTTGCGCTGGTTCTGCAGCTCCTCGGTTCGGACCTGGAGCGCCTTGCGGCGCGACTCGATCGCCGCGTAGCTTTCCATGTCCAGGTGGTAGCCACGCCGGGCCAGGCCAGCGGCGACAGTTTCCAGGTCGTGTCTCAGGCTTTGCGGGTCAAGCATCGGGTGGCTCCGCGTTCGGGTGTCGGTTCAGTGACCGAACGGATGTTGAAAAATTACGTTGGCATCGCGTTCCGGGCCGGTCGAAAGCATGTGGACCGGGGCTTCGATCAGCTCGGCAATGCGGTCGAGGTAGGCCCGTGCACCAGCCGGTAGTTTTGACGCATCGGTCAGACCCTGGGTTGTTCCCGACCAACCGGGCAAAGTTTCATAGACCGGCTTGACTCGGCCCCATTCCTCGGCACCGACCGGAAACGCTTCCACCCCTTCATATTCGACACAAATCTTGACCTCCGGGAAGGGGTCGAGCACGTCAAGCTTGGTAATGCACAGCCCGGTCACGCCGTTGACCTTGACCATGCGACGCATGGCAACGGCGTCCAGCCAGCCGCAACGCCTGGGCCTGCCGGTCGTCGCACCGAATTCCACCCCGCGCTCGGCCATCAGCCGGCCGGCCGCGTCATCCAGCTCGGTCGGGAATGGACCGCCGCCGACGCGCGTGGTGTAAGCCTTGGTGATGCCCAGCACATAGTCGATATCGCGCGGGCCGACACCAGCGCCGGTCAGAACACCGCCGACCGTGGTGTTCGATGAGGTCACGAAAGGATAGGTGCCGTGGTCGATATCCAGCAGGCTACCCTGGGCGCCCTCGAACAGGATCCGGCCGCCGCGCGCGCGCAGCTCGTGCAGATCGCCGGTCACGTCGGTAAACATGGGCTTGAGAATCTGGCCAAAGCGCGCCGCATCGTCGCGGACGGCATCGCCGTCGACCGGCTTGGCGTCGTAGTAGTTGGCGAGCAGGAAATTGTGGTAATCGATCACCGCGTCCAGCTTGTCGGCCAGGCGCTGGGGGTCGGCCAGATCGGCCAGGCGCAGCCCGTGACGGGAGACCTTGTCCTCATAGGCCGGACCGATGCCGCGACCGGTAGTGCCGATGGCACGCTTGCCGCGTGCCCGCTCGCGAGCCTGGTCCAGCGCCTCGTGGCAGGCCAGGATGACCGGGCAGGCCGGCGACAAGCCGATCCTGGACCGGACATCCAGTCCGCGCGCCTCCAGCCCCTCGATTTCCTTGAGCAGGTTATGCGGCGCTACCACCACGCCATTGCCGATCAGGCAACGGGCGCGCTCGGTCATCACCCCGGAGGGAATGACATGCAATACCGTCTTCTTGCCGTCGATAACCAGGGTATGGCCAGCATTGTGGCCTCCCTGGTAGCGAACGACCGCGTCGACGTCATGGGCAAGCAAATCGACAATCTTGCCCTTGCCCTCGTCACCCCATTGGGTGCCGAGGATCACCACTGACTTGGCCATGGCTCCCTACCGGTTCCTATTCGGGTCGCATCTGATCAAAGAAGCGGAAGAACTCCGACCGGGTATCCATCAGCATGATGTCCTGCTCGGTGCCAAAACTGGCTTCATAGGCATTCATGCTGCGCCAGAAGGAGAAAAACTCGCGGTCGCGGTCAAAAGCCTCGGCGTAGATCTGGATGGCCTGGGCATCACCATCACCGCGCAGGCGTTGAGCATCGCGCTCGGCGTCTGCAAGCAGGATGCGGACCTGGCGGTCGGCGTCGGCCCGAATGCGTTCAGCCCTTTCGCGTCCGAGCGAGCGAAGTTCATTGGCAAACTCGGTTCGCTGGGTCTGCATGCGCTCGAACACCGAGTTCAGCACCTCATCGGTCAACTCGATCTTCTTGATGCGAACGTCGATCACGTCGATGCCGAAGTCCTGAAAACGGCGGTCAGCTCGAAGCACCAGCTGCTCCATCATTTCGCGGCGCTGCTCGGAGACCACTTCGCTCAGCGTGCGCTGGGCAAACTCATCCCGCAAATCGTTCCTGATCAGCTGAGCCAGACGGGAGCGCGTGAACATCATGTCACCACCCTGGGTGGCCACGTAGAAATCACGCGGGTTGGTGATACGCCACTTGACGTAGTAATCCACCTCGACAAACTTCTGCTCCGCCGTATTCATCTGCTCCGGACGCATATCCAGCGTGATGATGCGGCGATCCAGCTTGCGCACGTTGTTGATGAACGGCATCTTGAAATGCAGGCCCGGCTCGTAGTCAGAACGCACGACTTCACCAAGACGAAACTTGATCGCGAACTCGGTTTCCTTGACCACGAAAATGCTGTTGAGCCCGATGATGAGCGCAACGATGATGAAGATCGGTATGAAAAGTCTCATGATTAACGGGCCTCCCGGCCACGGCGGGCCCTGGGATCAGTCGGAGATGACATGCGGCTTTGCTCGGACGGTGCCATCAGCGGTGCCGGGGGTGGCGGCGCCATCTGGGCCCGGCCGCCGCGCATGGAGTCCAGCGGCAGATAGAACATGTTGTTGCTGTCGGACACATCCATCAGAATCTTGGCCGAACGACCATAGACCTGCTCCAGCGTTTCCAGGTAAATACGCTCCCGAGTCACTTCGGGCGCCAGCACATACTGGTCGAGAATGGACGTAAAGCGCGCAGCCTCACCCGTTGCCTGAGCAATGATCGAGTCCCGGTAGCCTTCGGCCTCTTCGAGAATACGGGCAGCACGACCACGTGCTTCCGGAATCTCCTGGTTGGCGTAGGCTTGCGCTTCGTTGGCAAAACGAATCTGATCCTCGCGAGCGCGGACCACGTCATCAAATGCCGATCGTACCTGGGCCGGGGGGCGGACTTCCTGCAAGTTGAATGACAGGATTTCGATCCCGGAGTCATAACGCTCAATGATCTCGATCAAAAGCGCCTGGGCATCCAGGGCAACCTGGCCACGGCCGATCTCAAGGATGAAGTCCATGTTGTTGGTACCGACAATCTCGCGCATGGCGCTGTCGGCAGCATGGCCCAGCGATTCTTCCGGCACCTGCACATTGAACAGGAACTTTTCCGGTTCAAGAACGCGGTACTGAACCGCGAAACCCAGGTCGATGAGGTTTTCATCACCGGTCAGCATGCGACTGGAGTTTTCCAGCGAACGCACCTCGCTGACATTGACCTTGAGCACTTCCTCGATCGGTCGTGGCAGGGTCAGATTGAAACCGGGGGTCAGGGTCCGGGTGTACTCGCCGAACCGCAGCACTACGCCGCGCTCGGATTCGTCGATGATGTGAATGGAATTCCACGCCACCCACAGCAGCACCAGCACACCCACCAGCACCAGCAGGCCACCGAACGACGGCCCGCCACTGGCTGATCCGCCGCCCTTGCCGCTATCACCACCACCGCCCATGATCTTTTTCAGGCGACGCTGCACGTTGGCAAAGACCTCGTCGAGATCTGGCGGCTGTTGACCATTGCCGCCCTTCCACGGATCGCGGTCGCCACCGCCACCGCTTCCGCGTCCAGGTTCGTTCCAGGGCATCGATATCTCCGTCTAAGCTGATTGTCACGAGTCTTTCAAGGAATTACCGTGGCCGGCTCGTGTAGCGACCTTTCGGTACGGTCTCGGTCAGACCGAAATGCAGCCGCTTAGTTTAACAGCAGTTGCCGAGCCAGTTTGCCATCAAGCCCGTCAAGCCGTGTCAATACGCGCACGTCGCGCTGGTCCATCTCCACATCGAGATGACAACCACCGGACTCATCAGATGCCTCCTCCCGAACCACGCCGAGCTCGAACAGTCGTGCGCGCAGACGCTGACCCTTGGCGGGCAGGTGGATCCAGCGCCGGATACGGCCCTCTCCGATGCGCTCTTCGATGGCCCGCTTCAGCGCTTCCATGCCGTCGCCAGTGACCGCTGACACCCAGACCGCCGCCGCATGCCCCTGCTCGTCGCGCTCCATGCCGGGCGCGTGATCGGTGGCATCGACCTTGTTGAAGAC
Source organism: Wenzhouxiangella sp. (assembly GCA_007131235.1). GTDB lineage: Bacteria > Pseudomonadota > Gammaproteobacteria > Xanthomonadales > Wenzhouxiangellaceae > Wenzhouxiangella. Next base: position 264 of record SLQY01000245.1, on the reverse strand, counting down.
CTTCAAGCGCGGCAGATCGCCGGCCCCGATATCTTCCAACACCTCTTCGACAACAGCCATGTGCCGGCCACGGTCCGGATCGGCACCGTCAATGACATGCACCACCAGGCTGGCGGAAAGCGTTTCTTCCAGCGTCGCCCGAAACGCCGCGATCAGCTCGTGGGGCAGATCGCGAATGAATCCGACCGTGTCGCTCAACAGCACCGTGCCACCGGCCAGGTTCTCGATCCGGCGCACGGTCGGATCCAGGGTTGCAAAGAGCTG
>SLQY01000153.1 GCA_007131235.1 Wenzhouxiangella sp. | reverse complement strand
CCTGCAGCCACGGCGCCTGGTTGATGGTGCGCAGGTAGCGAGCATGACCCTGGTCGATGAATAGCTGCTGCAGCATGGCATCATCCAAGGTCCTGGGCTGCAGGCGCGTCAGTACCGGGGCCCGGCTGTCGAGCAAGTCGACAGCGCGCTCGGCATCACCGGCATTGACCGCTTCGGCCAGTGCGGCAATGTCTTCGTTGAAGCGGCGGGCCTTGCGCAGCATCACGGTGCCTCCGGCCAGCACCTCGTCTCCGGCCGGGTCCTGGCTTTCGACCCGCTCGCCGCTGACGGCCTGCAGCCAGGCAAGCAATTCATCGTCAAAACCGACCCGATCAGCGCCTCGGCACAGGTCGCCGAACACCGCCCCGGGCTCCACCGAGGCCAACTGATCCTTGTCTCCCAACAGCACGAGGCGGGTGCTCGGGCTGACGCCTCGCACCAGGGCCTGCATCATCTGCAGGTCGATCATGCTGGCCTCGTCGACGATCACCACATCCGCCTGCACCGGGTTGTGGGGCTGGTGCCGGAAATGGCGCGAGTTCGGGCGGCTGCCGAGCAGGCGATGCAGGGTGCGGGCTTCTTCCGGGCGCCAGGCTTCCAGCTGGAACGCGTCGGGCAGGCTGTCCCAGTTGGCCCTGACAGATTCGGTCATGCGTGCCGCCGCCTTGCCGGTCGGTGCTGCCAGCAGCACGCGCAGCGGCCGCGGCGCATCCGCGGCCTGGTTGACAGCCTGCAACAGACCCAGCAGCTTGACCATGGTCCAGGTCTTGCCGGTACCGGGGCCGCCGGTAATGATGGAAAAACGATGGCGCAGCGCCACCGCGCAGGCGATCTTTTGCCAATCGGGTTCGGTTGATCCATCCCCGCCCGGGAACAACTTATCGAACAGCTTCGCCAGCGCCGGTAGTTCCATTGCCAGCGGCACGGGCTGGCTGCGCGCGGTCAGCGCTTCGAAGACCTCACGCCCGGCAGCCCAATTGCGACGCAGGTAAAGTCGGCTACCATCCAGCACCAGCGGAGTACTGCCCTGACCGGTCGAGACCAGGCGCGATTGCCCAAGCGCCGCCAGCCAGCTGGCTGCATCCATGGCTCGCAGTTTCTCATTGATCAGGCCTCGCGCCCGCAACAGCTCCTCTTCGCCTATGGTGTCGCTGAGCTGCCAGTGGTCTTCTTCAGGGGGCAGGGCCAGCCAGCGAAACGGTTCCTGGACCAGGGCTGCGATATCCAGGCTGACGTGCCCCTGGGCCAGGGCGTGGCTGGCCAGGCCAGCTGCCAGTAGAACGCGGCCATCGCCCGGCTCGTCGAGGTCGGAAAGAAAGGCAACAAAGCGGGCTTCCAGCGGCCGCATCCAGCCCAGACGCCGCCACAGCTCGAAGTGTTCGATCACCGTCTCAGGCAGCACGGCCCACCTCCTTGCCGGCAAACAGCCGGTCCAGGGCATCGATGAGCTCGCGCTTGGGCCGATAATGGAACACCCCACCGCTTTCAGAGCCGCAGCCGCGCAGGTACAGGTAGACAGCACCGCCGACATGGCGCTGGTAGTCGTAGTCGGGCAGTCGGCTTTCGAGCAGGCGATGCAAGGCCAGGGTGTAGATGGCAAACTGCAGGTCGTAGCGCTTGTCTAGCACCGAGGCGCGCATGGCTTGTTGCGCGTAGGCCGCAGGCCCATCGCCCAGATGGTTGGACTTGTAATCGAGCACGAAATAGCGGCCCTGGTGCTCGAAGACTAGGTCGATAAATCCACGCATCATGCCGTTGAGTTCACTGCGGGCCAGTGCTTTACGGCTGGCGCCCTGGAGCGATTGGCGACGGACCAGGCGGTCCAGGGCAACCGTATCCACCCGACTGGCCTGGAACCAGAACTCCAGCTCCGGGGTGAAATGACCGCGTCGCAGATCGGCCAGGCAAAAGGACGCCTCTCCCAGCTTCATGGGCTGGTGCAGCTGGTCGAGCATCCATTGCTGCACCACGTCGGTCCACTTGTCCCAGCCGCGCCGGCGGCAGCGGTGTTCAATCTGGTCAAGGAAGTTCTGCGGATGGGCCGCGGTCTCGGCCAGGCCCTGGCGACCAGCCCATTCAAGCAATCCGTGCAAGAACGTACCGGGGCGCGGGCCGCGCGGAAAGCCATGAATATCGCGGCTACGCCTGGGCGCAGCAGACGCCAAACCTTGCTCAGCATCACTTGCCAGGGCATCGGCTTCTTCCAGGGCCTGGTCCTGGGAGGCGTCCTGCGGCTCGGCGGCAGCCTGCTCACCGCCAACCTGCTTGAGCGCGGAGTAGCTGGCAATCCACCAGTGCTCGCGAGCCTTGCCCTGGTAGCGTCGGGCCGGGTGCAGCGCGTTTGCATGCGCTGGCTCAAGACGGGTGCTGGCGATGGGCGTGCCGATATTGACCAGGCCGATCCTGCTCCCGGCCCGGGCCTGGAGCTTGTCGATGAGCGCTAGCATGGGCGGTGGAGCTGCCGGGTCGTCGGCCAGGCCCAGCAGCAAATGGCCGAGAGGAAAGGAGTCCAGCGCCGCGGTCTCGTTCTTTCTTCCACGGTTGCGCACCGGTGCCACGCCCAGCCAGCAGGCGTGACGAGCACGGGTAACGGCAACGTAGAACAGGCGCAGCTCTTCCTGCAGATTTTCCAGGCTGGCTCGTTCCACTGCCGCGGCATCGGGAGCCAGGTCAACAACCCGCTGCGAACCGTCATGGTAAGTCAGGGCCCAGTCGGCCGCAGGCGTGCTGTAGTCGCACACGAATGGCGCGAACACCAAGGGGTACTCCAGGCCCTTGGCGGCATGGCAGGTAACGACACGAACCAGTTCGGCATCGCTTTCCAGACGCAGCTGTTGCTCGTCGTTCTGGCCACGATGATCGAGCTGAACCTGGTCGCTAAGCCACTGGATCAGGGCATGCTCCCCCTCCATTGCCTGGCTTTCTGCCTGCAACAATTCTGCCAGGTGCAACAGGTTGGTCAGGGCGCGCTCGCCATGCCTGGGGGCAGCCAGCATGCGCGCCGGCACATCGTAATCTTCGAGCAGGCGGTGAATCATGGCCAGGACACCCTGGCCGCGCCAACGCGCAAGCAAGGCTTCGAAGCGCTCGAACTCGCGCTCGATCAGTTGCTCATCGCTATTGAGTGCATCCAGCTCCGCGGTGGTCCAGCCGAACAGGCTGGTGGCCAGGGCCGAGCGCAGACGTCGCTCGTCGCCGGCCTCGGCAATGCCGGCCAGCACCAGGCATAGCTCGCGCGCCTGTTCGGTATCGAAAACGGAATCGCGATCGGACAAGTAAACCGTGGCGACGCTGCGACGGCGCAGCGCCTGCATGATCAGCTCGGCCTGCGAGGTCTTGCGCACCAGCACGGCGATATCGGCCGGGCGCAGGGGCCGAGCCTGGCCGGTGCTGTCGCGAAACTCGGCCCGACCAGCGGCCGCGCTGCCAAGCAGGCAAGCGATGGTTTCGGCTGCCTGCTCGGCCATGATGGCGCGGTACTCACCTACGCCCAGATGCGCCTTGCCGTCGGCTTCAGGGTGATAGAGCAGCGTCATTGGCAGCGCCTCGCTGCCGTCGAGGTAAAGGGCTTCCTTGCGTCCCTCGGCCTCGACCCGGACAAACGGCATTCGCTGCGGCTGGCCCGGTTCAGTGAAGGCGAAAGCGCCCCGAGGATGGGATTCGGCACTGGCAAACAGCTGATTGACGGCGGCAACCATGGCGGTAGTAGAACGGAAGTTGCGGCCCAGGCTGTGCTGGCTGTCGGTGTTGTCGCGCGCCTTCATGTAGGCGTGGATGTCGGCACCACGGAAACTGTAGATCGACTGCTTGGGGTCGCCAATCAGGAACAGCCCATGCTGTTTGTCATCCGGTGCACAGCGCCCCCAGACCTGTTCGAAAATCCGGAACTGGACCGGGTCGGTATCCTGAAACTCATCAACCAGGGCAATCGGGTACTGGGCCAGCATGGTCTGGCGCAGGCGCTCGCCTTCGGGGCTGGCCAGGGCCTGGTCCAGGTGATTCAACAGATCGTCGAAATCGAGCTTGTTGGCGCGCTGCTTTTCCCGCGCCAGCATGGCACCCACGCTGTCGACCGCGTGAACCCAGACCGCGGCACTGCGCTCCGGGTAGCCACCCATGGCATTCCAGGCCTGCTGCAGGCGATCCAGCCAGGGATGGGCCGGGGCCTTGTTGACCTTGCAGACGGTTGCAAGATGGTCGGGGAGCAGGAAGGCCAGGTCAAAAGGAAACGGCAGGCCCGGCTGCCAGGCATCGAGCTGCTCGTTCACCCGAACCAGGGCGGCCTTGGTCTGGGTCACGCCGGACCTGGATTCGGCGTAAAAATGACCGCCTTCGATTGCCTGGCGCAGGCTTGCCATGACGCCCTCCCCTGCGCTGACCCAGTCGGCCAGCACCTCGGCCAGCTCCGTTCCTGGCCCAGCCTCGAAATCGCGCAGTTCATCGAGAAACGCGCCTGGCGAAATCGGCTCGGGCTTCTGACCGGCCGCAACAATCAAGGCTGCAGCCCGCCGTAGCTCGGCAATGTTGTCAGCAAACTCATCGAAACTGGTGGCAATACGATTCAAGTGGGCTCGGTAGGGATGGTCGCTGTACCACCACTGGCGCCAGTAATCGGCCACGGCATGTTGGAGCAGCAGCGGATCAGCCGCGTCCACGTCCTGCTCAAACAGGCTGCCGGAGTCAAAGGCATGCTGGCGCAACATGGTCTGGCACCAGGCATGGATGGTGTGGATGGCGGCCTCGTCCATCCAGCCGGCGGCGACGTCCAGCAACCGGGCGCAGGCCCCCAGCCGGTCTGGTGGAAACTGATCGATCAACCACTGCAGGTTGTCATCGTTGCTGTGACCGTCCCGAAACGCCTGGGCTGCCTCGACCAGGCGTGAGCGGATGCGGTCGCGGAGCTCGCGCGTGGCGGCACGCGTGAAGGTCAGGACCAGGATATCGGGCGGCATGCGGGCCTGGCCGCCGATGCCCAACACCAGGCGCAGGTAGAGCCCGGCCAGGGTGTAGGTCTTGCCGGTGCCGGCGCTGGCCTCGATCAAACGTCGACCATGTAGCGGCAGGGTCTGGATCAGACTGGGCTTTTTCCTGTCCGTCATGACTGCCCTCCCTGTGGTCGCGCATGATGCCGCATGGCAGGACTGTAAAGCGCCCGCGCCCAGTGCCTGAAATCTTCCTTGGGGCTGCCGGCCGCCAGCAGGCTGTCGAAATCGGGAAACCAGCGGGCCACGGCCGGTTCCCGCGCAACCTCGCCAGGACTGTTGTAACCACCTTCGAACCTGGCGCGCGCCGCCTGCAATGCGCGGTCATCATCGCTGTTGTCCAGCGCCTTGAGGAAGGCCACGGCCGTTGCGGTGGCCACCGGCAGGGGACGACGCATGCCTGCCTGCCAACCGCACAGCAGCTGCGCTAACCAATCATGCGCCTGGTCGGAGGCCAGCGGTTGCCACTGAAACAGACCCTGTTGATGGGCAATCACGGTCGCGGTGCAATAGCCGCCAGCATTGAGAAGCAGATGCATGGGCCAGTAAAACATCAGCTTTTCCCAGCGCGGCGGTGGCGCGGCGGACTTGCCTTCGGTCAGACGCGTGGCGCTGGCCGCGATCAGGGCATACCCGCCATCTTCATTGCATCGAAGCTCGGGCAACCACTGCTCCAGGATAACGGCTTCGCCATCCAACCCGATCATTTCCAGGCGCACCGGGCCGGGCTGGAAACGTGTCGGCCATGCCTGAACGGCAGCCAGCCAGCGTTCGGCAATGGGCAAGACGGTGTCTCTTGCCTGCTGGAGCAATTGCTCGGCCAGGTCACCCATGGGCAGGCGGCCAGCCAGGTGCAGCCGTTGCCCGGCCCGCTCAAGGCAACGCGGCCACTGCGCCGACTGCTCGGTCCGCAGCAGTTCTTTCAGCAACTCGTCTTGCAGCGACCACTGGGCCAGGCCATCCAGGCCAAAGGGCTCATGGTCGGCCAGGGTCTGGTCGCTCACATCCAGCCGCGCTCCCAGCCTCTGGCTGGTGAAATGCTTCAGCGGCTGGCGCAGGAAGTCGGCCAGCGGATCGACGCTCAGTGGACCTTGCAGTGGCCACGGCACCAGTCCCGTGCTGTCCTGGTCGAACCCTGCTCCCCGCTCTGCCCTGGTCGGCTCATGCGCCTGCCGCCATTCAGCAGCGAAAGTGAACAAGGCCGGGTCACCGGCAAAGTAGCGGCGGCTGAACGGTTGCAGCGGGTGCCATGTAGTCAGGGCTTCGAGCAGGGCCTGGCCAGCATCCTGATCGGCCCCGGGTTGATCAGCCAGCCGCCAGCCCCCGGCGATGTGATCGCGCAGCTGGCCAACCAGTACCGAGGGCGGCTGCCTTTCGTCGTTGTTGATGCTGCGACCCACCCAGCTCACGTACAGGCGCTGACGGGCTGCCAGCAGGGCTTCCAGGAACAGGTAGCGGTCGTCCTCGCGGCGCGAACGATCGCCAGGCCGATACAACCCCGGCTCTCCCATCAAGTCGAAATCGGCCGGTTTGCGGGTGCGCGGGTAGTCGCCATCGTTCATGCCCAGCAGACATACCATGCGAAATGGGATGGCGCGCATGGGCATCAGGGTGGAGAAATTGACCTTGCCGCCGAGAAAACGATGCGAGACGTGACCCTGGTCAAGTTGACCAATGACCGCATCGCGCACCACTTCCAGCGGTAGCGGCTTGTCCAACCCGGCGGCGGCGGCAGCATCGACCAGGGCATCGATGGCCTGATCGAGCTGGTAACCGGCCAGCTCTTCGCTATCGCTATGGGTGTCGAGAAAGTCGTCAATCACGGCCCGCAGGCGATTGGCCCATTCGGCCATCGTCCACGGCTGGCAGAGGCGCTGCCAGTGGTGCTGCAGGCGATCGACCAGCTGGGCCAGGCGGCCAGCCAGGTCGGCGTCAGCCCCGGCCACTTCGTCGAAGGGCAGAATGCCGGCAAAGGCATCAGCCTCGCCGCTGGCATGACCGAGCAACATGCGCTTGAGGCCAAACAGCCAGCTGAACTGCTCGAAGCTGGGATCCAGTCCCAGGCTGGCGCGGTGATCGGCGTCCAGCCCCCAGCGCACCCCGGCCTGGACCAACCAGTCGGCCAGGCGCTCGACCTGGCCCGGCTCGATGGCAAAGCGCCGCTGCACCGCCGGCACGTTGAGCAGGTCAACGACTTCGTTGGCGGTCAGCCGCAGCCGCGGCAGGTTCAGCAGCATCGTGAAGGCTTTCAGTGTCGTTGATACCAGTCGTTCACGACGATCAGCGATGTGGAAGGGAACATGCCGCGAGTCGGAATCATGACTGCCGGCCCTGGCTCCGAATACCGCTTCGATGTGCGGTGCGTAGGCGTCGATGTCGGGCACCATGACGATGATGTCACGGGGCTGCAGGTCTGGGTCACCTTCGAGCGCGGCCAGGAGCTGGTCGTGCAGAATCTCAACCTCGCGCTGGCGGCTGTGGGCAACATGAAAACGCAGGCTTGAGTCGCTGTGCGGGTTGACCGGGCGACGCCTGGCCGGATCCTCGCAGCGCGGCTCCAGGTCCAGGATGCCCTGCTGGATCAGCGCCAGCAGGGTCGGATTGTCGTCGCTGCTCGTATCCTCGAACAGATCGATGCGCTCAAACCAGTCGCGGTAGCGCTCTGGTTGGTCCTTGGCGTCGAGCAAGGCAAAGAAATCGCGACCCTGGCGACCCCAGGCGGCCAAAAGCGGGTTGGCGTGCCGATAGACCGTCTCATCATCAAGCTGGGCCGGCCAGTCGGGGCGATGCTTGAGACGCTTGCCGGGACGGCTGCGCAGCAGGTCACGGCCCTCAATGATGTCGGCCCAGTAGTGTCGACAAGGATTATGCAGACAGATCAACACCTGGGCGTGCTCGGCCAGGGCGGCCAGCGCATCGACCATCTGGGACGGCAGCGAGCTGATCCCGAACACCACGACCCGGCGCGGCAAGCCGGGGATCGGGTCCCGACTTGCCGCCGCCTGCTGCAAGCGGTCGATGAAAGCTCGATGCAGATGGGCACGGGACTGCTGGCGCTGTGCCGTTGGCAATCCCTTGAGCAGGCGCCGCCACAAGGCCGGCTGCCAGACCAGTCGCTTACCCAGCTCACGCAGGTCCCCGCGAGCATCGCGTACTTCGTCCTCACCGCGCTCCCAGTCCAGCAACCAGTCGGCGCGGTAGATCTGGTACTGCTCGAATAAATCAGCCAGCTCTCCGGCCAGCTGCCAGCATCTTCTGGCCTGGTCGCCATCGCGATCCAGGTACTGGCTCAGCGGCCTGAAGACCGGTTCGTCAAGCAGCTCGGGCAACAGCCCAAACAAGCGCCAGCGCAGCTGCGTCGCATCGAACGGCGAAATCTCGGGCAAGGCCGACTCACCAAGCACTGTCTGGTAGGTCTGCCAGAAAAAACGCGCAGGCAGCTCGAAGCTCGTCGCGGCGCTGATGCCCAGGCCGTCCCGGTCGACGTCCCGGGCCAGCGCCAGTTGCAGCCAGCGTCCAATGCCATTGGACTGGATCAGGATACGTTCCTGTTCCAGCGGTGCCAGCGCTTGGCTCTGCAGGTGAGCCACCAGCAGGTCGCGTAGCTGCTCGGGCGCGTTGGACTGGACGATCGCCAGCCCGCTGGGAATTTCTCTGAGGTGTTCGATCGCTACGCTCATGGGTCTGGTCGCATTTCTCCCCGGTTCATTCTTGCGCCACTTGCAGTGGTCGTAGTCTACTCGCCGGTCGACTCGCCAGCCTGGCCGGTGGCCTGGGCCATTTCGACCCGGTCGCGACCATTGCGCTTGGCCAGGTACAGCGCATTGTCGGCTCGATTGCGCAGTTG
>SLQY01000202.1 GCA_007131235.1 Wenzhouxiangella sp. | reverse complement strand
TCGAAAGTGTTGCCGCGTTTGCGGGCCACATCCTGCAGCTGTTTCACGACCGCCGCTGAATGTTCGGCATTGCGCTGCTGGAAGGCGCGCACGTTTTTGACCTGCTGCTGCTTTTCCTCTTCGGTCGAGCGGGCCAGCTCGATTTCGCCGCCTTCCTGCTGATTACCTTCGGCAGGCAGGAAAGTGTTGACGCCGACCAGCGGCAGCGAGCCGTCGTGCTTCTTGTGCTCGTAGTACAAGGACTCTTCCTGGATCTTGCCACGCTGGTACATGGTGTCCATGGCCCCCAACACGCCGCCGCGCTCGGAGATGCGATCGAATTCCTGGTAAACGGCTTCTTCGACCATATCGGTCAGGCGGTCGACGATATGGCTGCCCTGCCAGGGGTTTTCGCAGAAATTCAGGCCCAGCTCCTTGTTGATGATCATCTGGATGGCCACGGCGCGGCGCACGGATTCTTCAGTCGGCGTGGTGATGGCCTCGTCATAGGCGTTGGTGTGCAGGCTGTTGCAGTTGTCGAAAATCGCGTACAGGGCCTGCAGCGTGGTGCGGATATCGTTGAACTGGATTTCCTGGGCGTGCAGCGAACGGCCCGACGTCTGGATGTGGTATTTCATCATCTGCGAGCGCTCATTGGCACCGTAGCGCTCACGCATGGCTCGGGCCCAGATGCGCCGTGCCACTCGGCCGATGACGGTGTATTCCGGGTCCATGCCGTTGGAGAAGAAGAACGACAGGTTGGGCGCGAAGGCGTTGATGTCCATGCCGCGGGCCAGGTAGTACTCGACAATGGTGAAGCCGTTGGACAAGGTAAAGGCCAGCTGGCTGATCGGGTTGGCCCCGGCTTCGGCAATGTGGTATCCGGAGATCGACACCGAGTAGAAGTTGCGCACGCCGTTGTCGATGAAATACTGCTGGATATCGCCCATCATGTGCAGGGCGAACTCGGTGGAAAAGATACAGGTGTTCTGGGCCTGGTCTTCTTTCAGAATGTCGGCCTGGACCGTGCCGCGCACCACTTTCAGTGTGTCGGCCTTGATGTTTTCATAGGTGTCGCGATCGATCAACTGATCGCCGGTTACCCCCAGCAGGCCCAGCCCCAGGCCACCATTGGTCTTTGGCAACTGGCCGGTGTACTCGGGCAGGTCATCGCGCAGCAGTTCAGCACGCTTTTTCTGCGCCGCATCCCATCGCCCGGTTTGCTTCAGATGTTTTTCCACCTGCTGGTCGATGGCGGTATTCATGAACATCGCCATCAGCATCGGCGCGGGACCGTTGATGGTCATCGATACCGAGGTGGTCGGATCGGACAGGTCGAAGCCCGAGTAGAGCTTTTTCATGTCATCCAGCGTGGCAATGGACACACCCGAGTTGCCAACCTTGCCATAGATGTCAGGCCGCTCGTGCGGGTCCTCGCCATACAGCGTGACCGAGTCGAAGGCGGTTGACAGGCGCTTGGCCGGCTGTCCCTCGGAAACGTAGTGGAAACGCCGGTTGGTGCGCTCGGGCGTGCCTTCGCCGGCAAACATCCGGATCGGGTCTTCGTTGGTGCGCCGGTAAGGGTAGACACCGCCGGTATAGGGGTAATGGCCGGGCAGGTTTTCCTTCATCAGGAAGACCAGCTGGTCGCCCCAGTCGGGGGTCTGGGGTGCAGCGATCTTCGGAATCTGCAGCCGCGACAGCGATTCACGGTAATTCGAGCCGGTGATGGTTTTGCCGCGCACCTCGTAGCTGTACTCGTCGGCTTCGACCGAGGCCTTGAGGGCCGGCCAGCGGCGGAGGAGATCGCGAGCGGGTTCGGGGATGGCGCGGAGGGCTTCGGCGTAGCGTTGGAGAAGGCTGGTGGTCAGTGCGGCTTCGGAAGCGTCGGTGGTGGGCGATTTCCGGTCTCCGGTTTCCGGCCGCCGGTCGGCTGCGGGGAGTTCGAGGGGGGCTGGCAGGTCCCGGGCTTCGAGTTCGCGCAGAACTTCGTAGTAGTGCTGCGCGCGGCGAGCTTCCTCGGCCCACTTGAGAATGTTCTCATTGATGCCCCTGCCCTGCTCGGCAATCTCGGCCAGGTAGCGCACCCGCTTGCCCGGAATCAACACCGACGGCTTCGGGGCACGATCAGCAAGGTCGATTTCAGGCTCGAAATTGCAGCGCGGCGCTGAACCCCCTGAACCCTGAATCCTGAAACCTGAAACCTTCTCCCTGACCAAACGGCAGAGATTGAAAAACATCCAGCTAACGCCCGGATCATTGAATTGCGAGGCAATGGTCGGATACACGGGCACATCCTCATCAGCCAGCTCGAACGCCAACCGGTTGCGCTTCCACTGTTTGCGCACATCGCGAAGCGCGTCCATCGAGCCCTGGCGGTCGAATTTGTTCAGAATCACCAGCTCGGCAAAATCCAGCATGTCGATCTTTTCGAGCTGGCTGGCCGCGCCGTAGTCCGAAGTCATGACGTAGACCGGGAAGTCGACCAGATCAACGACCTCGGAATCGGACTGTCCGATACCGGCGGTTTCGAGAATGACCAGGTCAAAGCCGGAGGTCTTGAGCAGGGACAGACTGTCGCCGACCACCTCCGAGACTGCCAGGTGCTGGCGGCGGGTGGCCATCGAGCGCATGAAGACCCGCTCCGAGCGCAGCGCATTCATGCGAATGCGATCGCCAAGCAGGGCTCCGCCGGTGCGGCGCCGGGTCGGGTCGACCGCCAGCACGGCGATCGTCATGTCGGGAAAATGGTGCAGGAACCGGTTGATCAGCTCATCGGTCACCGACGACTTGCCCGCCCCACCGGTACCGGTCAGCCCTATCACGGGTACCCCGACCACCGCAGCGGCCTCCTTGCGTATCTGCGACAGCTCATGCTCGGAAACACGTCCGCTCTCAATGGCCGAAAGCGCGCCGGCAATAGAGCCCGCGTCGTGATCCCCGGAAACCGGGAATCGGAAACCGGAAACCGAGCGCGTGTCCCGCGCGCTCCGCGTGCGCGCCACCAAATCGCCGATCATGTCCTTCAACCCCATCTTCATCCCGTCTTCCGGATGATAAATGCGGTTGACGCCGTGGGCTTGCAGCGCCTTGATTTCCTGCGGCGTGATGGTGCCGCCACCCCCCCCGAACACCTGGATATGGCCGGCGCCCTGCTCGGACAGCATGTCGACCATGTACTTGAAAAACTCGTTATGACCGCCCTGGTACGAGCTGATCGCGATACCGTCGGCATCTTCACAGATGGCGGCCCGGACGATATCGGCGACGGATCGATTGTGGCCCAGGTGCACGACCTCGCAGCCCTCGGCCTGAATCAGCCGGCGCATCAGGTTGATCGCTGCGTCGTGGCCATCGAACAGGCTGGCAGCGGTGACGAAGCGCAGCGGCGCATCGCCGGTCTGGTCCGTGACACGGGAGAGGATTTCGGCGGTCTGGCTCATGGCGAAAAACGGGCGGTGAAAGCCTTCTATTGTAGCCTCAGGCCAGGCACGGGGCATGCTGTGAGCGCTTTCGACAGCGTCGGGGATGAAATTAATTCCAATTTGTCACATAATTAGCTCATGGATCAGGTTGCCGACAATTACAGAAAACGTCTTCGCCCCCCGCCGGAGGAGATGGAGCGTCACGCCGAGCAAGCCGCTCAATTCCTCAAGTTGATGGCCAACCCGCACCGTTTGATGATCCTTTGTCACCTGCTGGATACCGAGTTATCGGTCAGCCAGCTCAACGAGCATCTGCCCTTGAGCCAGTCAGCCCTGTCACAGCACCTGGCAGTTCTGCGCAACAGCGGCCTGGTGAAGACCCGACGCGAGCAGCAGACCATTCACTACTCGCTGGCCAGCGTCGAAGTTCAGGCCATCATGGCCGAGCTGTACCAGCAGTTCTGCCGCCCAGATTAAAATACTGCTGAGCGGGCGAGACAGCCTGATCGCGGACGGCTACTTTTTGCCGAACAAAACGCCCATCAAGTTACGAGAAATCTCCCTGCCCAGGCTGTTGCCTATGGTTCGCACGGTGGATTTGATGAACGCCTCTCCCGCGCCCTGTCGATTGCTGCGGCGCGGCGTTTTCTTGCGGTTGGCCGCCTCGGCTTCCTTTTCCCTGGCCAGGCGCTCGGCCTCCAGCTCCGCTGCCTTGGCCGCGGCCTCCGCTTCGGCCTTGAGCATCTCGTAGGCCGATTCGCGGTCCAGGGTCTGATCATATTTCGAGCCCACCGGACTGCGTGAGCGTACCTGTTGTCTCTCCTGTTCATCCAGCGGCCCCATGCGACAGCGCGGCGGTGAAATCAGGGCCGCATCAACGGGCTGCGGCACACCCTTTTCTCCAAGCATGGAAACCAGCGCCTCACCAACGCCCAGCGTCGTGATTTTTTCCTGAACATCGATTGCCGGGTTGGGCACGAAGGTTTCTGCGGCCGCCCGCACCGCCTTCTGATCGCGTGGTGTAAACGCGCGCAGGGCGTGCTGAACGCGGTTGCCCAATTGGCCGAGTATTTCATTGGGAATATCATCCGGGTTCTGAGAGCAGAAGTAGACACCGACGCCCTTGGAACGGATCAGGCGCACGACTTGCTCGACGCGCCGGCGCAGTGCTGGCGGGCAATCACCGAACAGCAGGTGGGCCTCGTCGAAAAAGAAGACCAGCTTGGGGCGGTCCTGGTCGCCCACTTCAGGCAACTGCTCGAACAGCTCCGAAAGCAGCCAGAGCAGAAAGGTCGAATACAGCCTCGGCCGGGTAATCAGGTTCTCGGCTGACAGGACGTTGATGATGCCACGGCCGGACAGGTCAGTGCGCATCAGGTCCTGCAATTGCAGCGCCGGTTCGGCGAAGAAGTGATCTCCGCCATCGGCTTCCAGGGCCAGCAGGCGCCGCTGTATGGCCCCTATGCTGGCCGTGTTGACCAACCCGAACTGGGCGCTGACAGTGGTGCGATTCTCGGCAACATGGTTCAGCAAGGCCCGCAGATCCTTCATGTCGAGCAACAGCAGACCAGCCTCGTCGGCGACCCGGAACACGACTTGCAGCACACCCTCCTGGGTATCGTTGAGATCCAGCATACGAGCCAGCAGCGTCGGGCCTATTTCAGTCACCGTGGCGCGGACCGGATGACCCAGCTTGCCCCAGAGATCCCAGAACACGACCGGGTTGGGCTCCTGGCGGTAGTCGTCAATGCCGATGGTTTCGATACGCTCGTCGATCCGGCGATGGGGCGTTCCGGCGGCAGCCAGACCGGATACATCGCCCTTGGCATCGGCCATGAAGACCGGCACGCCCATGCGCGAAAAGCCTTCGGCCAGCACCAGCAAGGTGACGGTCTTTCCGGTACCGGTAGCACCGGCCACCAGGCCATGCCGGTTACCGTAGCGTCCCATCAGGTGGACCTGTTCCTGCCCCCGACCAATCAGAATCGAATCCGACATTGCTTGTACTCATTCCATGCAACCAAGGCGCAATGGTAGACGAAAATCAGCAGACAGGCACTTCGTCCCTGTTCATCAAAACTCGCCGGTGTTATAAAGAACCGGCAGGGAAAACGCATGGGATCCTGGCGTGCTGCGACCGTCCGCTCGATGATCGACGCTCTCCCGGAAACCTCCAATCAACAACCAGTTGGGAGACATCAGTCCGTGAACTACAACATCGAAGACATCGAAGGCATTGGCAAGGCACGTGCCGAAAAGCTGTCAAAAATGGGGATCAAGAACACCAAACTGCTCCTCCAGCACGGTGCAACACGCGCCGGTCGGCGCCGCATTGCGGCCGAATGCGGGGTGAGTACGGTTCGCCTGCTCAAGTGGGTCAACATGGCAGACCTGATGCGAATTTCGGGCGTTGGCGAGGAGTACTCGGAGCTGCTGGAGGCAGCCAACTGCAACACGATCAAGCAGCTGCGTCGCCGCAACCCGGACAACCTCGCCAAGCGCATGCTCGCGATCAACGAGCAAAAGAAGCTGGTACGTTCGCCGCCCAAGCCCTCCCAGGTCGCCAAGTGGGTCGAACAGGCTGGCAAGCTCGAGCCGATGATTACCTACTGACGGTCAGGCACGGAGACATCCAGTCGCCAGCTTGCGGCTGGTGCCTCCAAACCAAGGTAGAAACACCGTTTGCAGGGCGCCTGAGCGCCAAGGAGAACCCATGAAGGATTTACTCTCGCTGCTGTCCTCCACGCTGGACGATGGCGCGGTTGGTGAAATCAGTCAGCAAATCAACGCGACACCGCAGCAGACGCGCGGTGCCATCAACGCTGCCCTGCCCATGCTGATGGGCATGATGGCCAATAACTGCCAATCGAAACAGGGCTGCGAGTCATTGGCCAACGCCGTCAACCGGGATCATGCCGGCGGCGGGATCCTGCAGCAGGCCCAAGCCTTTCTCAAGCAGGGCAACATCGGCGGCGGGGAGAAAATCCTTGGCCACATCCTCGGCGCCCGCCTGGGCACGGCCGAAACCCAGCTGGCCGGTCAAACTGGCCTGCAAACCAGCCAGGTCCACAAGCTGCTCGGCCTGCTCGCGCCCATCATTCTCGGTGCCCTTGGCCAGCAGGCCCAGTCCCAGGGTGGTGCCACAGCCGGCAATATCCAGGGTCTGCTGCAAGCTTCGCTGGGAAGCCTGATGCAGGGCCAGGGTGGGCAAGTTGGAAGCCAGATCCTTGGCAGCCTCCTCGGCGGTGAGGGTGGCAGTTCCGGTGGACTGGCCGCGGCGGGCAGCAAGCTGCTGGGTGGTCTGTTCAAGAAATAATTCTCCGCGGCGACCGATTGGACGCCGCAACTTCAATGACAAAGGAAGCAACGATGAGCCTATTCAATTTCGTCAAGGACGCCGGCAGCAAGCTTTTCGGACGCGGCAAGAGCGAGACCGAAGCGCTGAAGGAGCACACCGATCAGCTGGGACTGGACACCTCCGGCCTTGAACTCGACTATGCCGACGGCCAGGTCAGGGCCAGTGGTCGCGCGGCCAGCCAGGAAGAAAAAGAGAAAATTCTGCTCGCCATGGGCAATGTCCATGGAGTGGAGTCGGTGGACGAGAGCATCGAGGTCGACGAGCCGACAGAGCCCGTGTTCTACACCGTCAAGTCCGGCGATACACTGGGTGCCATTGCTCAGCGCCACTATGGCAAGGCCAGCCAGTACATGAAAATCTTCGAGGCCAACAAGCCGATGCTGGAGAACCCGGACCGAATCTACCCCGGCCAGGTCTTGCGTATTCCTGATTGATGATTGCTTGACCCGGCCCTCCACGGGATGGCCGGGTCAATGCCCGCCCAGTTGATTACCAGGCTGGGCGTACCTCTCTGACTGCATCGCTCGGGCCCGTCAGGCCTGGCATGTCCAAACGCTTCAACACCTATCATTTGACTTGACAAAATTGGCGCGACCCACTACATTAGATATTACTAATTTACTTATTTGGAGATACTAATGGGGCACCAACTCGCCGTGTTCAGCATGGATCATCGCCGCTGGATATTTGTCGGCGTTGTCGTGCTGGCGATCGTGCTCGGGCTGATGTTCCCGAACATCAGTATCGATACCGACCCGGAAAACATGCTGCCTGCCGATCAGGTCGACCGAGTTGAACACAATCGCATCAAGCAACTGTTCGACCTGTACGACATGATCGTGGTCGGCCTGGTCAATCGCGATCATCAACAAGGCGTTTACAACCCCGATTCACTCTCGGCCCTTTACCAGCTGACCCGTGGCATCGAGCTCATCGATGGTGTCGTGACTCGCGAGCTGATGTCACTGGCCACTGTCGACAACGTGGAGCAAGTCGAGCCGGGCATGCTCAGCTTCGACTGGCTGCTACCGGAACCTCCATCCAGCCAGGCCCAGGCGAGCGCGGTTCGAGCGGCGGTCGAACGTCTGCCCATGTTCCACGGCACCCTGGTGTCCGAGGATGGTCGCGCGGCCGGCATTTATGTACCTATCTTCGACAAGAATGACAGCTACCGCATATCCAGCGAAATCCAGAACCTGATCAACGAACTGGATTCAAGCGACGAGTTTCATATCACCGGCCAGCCGGTCGCCCAGGACACCTTCGGGGTAGAAATGTTTCAACAGATGGCCGTATCTGCACCCATGGCCGGCCTGCTGATCTTCCTCATCATGCTGTTCTTTTTTCGCTCCGTACCCCTGGTCGTGGCGCCGATGATCCTGGCCATGGTCACCGTGATTGCAACCATGGGCCTGCTGATCGGCACCGGTTTCACCGTTCACATCATGAGCTCGATGATTCCGATCTTCCTGATGCCGATCGCGGTAGTGGCCTCGGTGCACGTCCTGTCCGGCTTTACCGATCGCTGCGGCCCTGATGACGACCCGAAAGCAGTCATGGCCGACGTGATGCAAAGTCTCTACAAGCCGGTGATCTTCACCGCTCTGACCACCACGGTGGGCTTTGCCTCGCTGACGCTGACCCCGATTCCGCCCGTACAGGTCTTTGGGGCCTTCATTGCCTTTGGCGTGTTGCTGGCCATGACCCTGACCCTCACCTTCATTCCAGCCTACGTCGCTGCCCTGAAGCCCGCCACCATCGAGAAAATGGTCAGCCGGGTACAGCGCCGCCAGGAACAGGACAAAGGTGCCGACTGCAAGCTGTGTCAGTTCATGTCGGCGACGGGCCGATTCGCCGTCGCTCGGGCCAGGCCGCTTTTGCTGGTTTTCGTTGCTGCCCTGACTGTCGCCGGCTATGGAATCACCCAGATTCAGATCAACGACAACCCGACCCGCTGGTTCAAGGAAAACCATCGCATTCGCGTGGCCGACTCGGTGTTGAACGAGCACTTTGCTGGCACCTACGAGGCCTACGTTGTGCTGGAACAGGCCGAGCGGCGAGACGCCTCCGAACAGCTGACTGCCGAAGCCGATGTCATTCTGGCCCGAGCCGAAGCGGCAGGCCACGATCTGCGAGCCGACTGGCAACGGCTGCTTGACGATGCCGCAACCAGCGAAGCCGCCACGACCTTCGACAACCTGGTCTTCGCCCTCGACGATCAATTGTTCGACGCACCAGCCGAGCAAGCCGAGTTCTGGGAAGCCCTGATGACTTTGGCCGAACGCGTCCAGTCCGAGGCGCTCTACTTCCAGAGCCCGGAGGCACTGGCCTATATCGCCGAGCTTCAGCGCTTCCTGGAAGACGGCGGTCATGTCGGCAAGTCCAATTCCATTGCCGACCTGGTCAAGACCATCAATCGCGAGCTGGTCTCCGGGCAGGCCGAAGACTTCCGGCTCCCCGCCAGCAGCGCCGGCGTGGCCCAGGCCATACTGAGTTTCCAGTCTTCGCACCGACCTTCGGACCTGTTTCACTTCGTCTCGTCCGACTACCGGTCGGCCTCGATCTGGCTGCAGTTACCCTCGGGCGACAACCAGGACATGCAGCGGGTCGTCGACGCGGTCGATGACTTCGTCGCCGCCAACCCGCTGCCGGACGGTGTGAATCTGACCTGGGGTGGGTCGACTTACATCAACCTGGTCTGGCAGGCAGAGATGGTCGCAGGCATGCTTTATGCCCTGCTGTCCGCGTTTGCGATCGTGCTGATCATGATGATTGCACTGTTCCGCTCGGTCGTGTTCGGCATTCTGGCCGTGCTGCCGCTGACCCTGACCATCACGGTGATCTACGGCGTCATGGGCCTGGTCGGCAAGAATTACGACATGCCTGTGGCCGTGCTGTCATCCCTGAGCCTGGGCCTGAGCGTGGATTTCGCCATTCACTTCATCCAGCGCCTGCGCGCAAGGATGAAGGAAGGGGCGAGCTGGAAACAGGCGCTGGATTACGTGTTCGAGGAGCCGGCCCGGGCCATCACCCGCAATGCGGTGGTGATCTCGTTCGGCTTCCTGCCGCTGCTGGCCGCCAGCCTGGTGCCCTACATCACTGTCGGCATCTTCCTGGCCAGCATCATGGCCCTGTCGGCCATCGTCACCCTGCTGATGCTGCCGGCCATCCTGTCGACTGCACCGCGCCTGTTCTTTGGCCGCAGTGCCTGAGATCAGAAACCATGAAAAACATGAAAAGCATGGAACCACCGAAAGCACCGAAGACACCGAATTTCTGCCTTTCGACCCTTCGGTGATTTCGGCGTCTTCGGTGGTTCCCATGTTTTCAACACGGAGACAAAAGACATGAACAAACTGAGCCAACTAATTTCCGCAGCCGCCGTGCTGCTGTGCGCGACGGCGCTGGCCGCCGAGACGCCGGACGTGGGCGAGATCATCGAGCGGGCTAATCAAGCTGCTTACTACGCTGGCGCCGACGGACGCTCGGAGGCCAGGATGCGCATCATCGACGGGCGTGGTCGCGAGCAAGTGCGTCAGTTCACCCTGCTTCGGCGCAATGGCGAGGCGGGTCGCCAGGAATACCTGGTGGTGTTCAGTCGCCCGGCCGACGTGCGAGGCACGGTGTTCCTGGTCCACAAGAACCCAGGTGCCGACGACAACCGCTGGCTCTACCTGCCGGGCCTGGACCTGGTTCGCCGTATCGCCCCGGGAGATGTCCGCACCAGCTTCGTCGGCAGCCACGTCTACTACGAGGATGTCTCTGGTCGCCATACCGAGGAAGACCATCATGAACTGGTCGAAGTAACCGACGAGCGATTCTTGATTCGCTCCACGCCAAGGAATGCAGGCAGCGTCGAGTTTGCGGCCTTCAACACCTGGATCGATCGCGAAACCTTCCTGCCGATGAAAAGCGAGTACGAGAAGGCCGATGGCTCTATCTACCGGCGCATGGAAATACTCCAGGTCGAGGAAATTGACGGCTTCCCTACCGGTACCGTCATGCGCATGGACGACCTTGACGAAGGTGGCCACACCGTTGTCGAATTCCGCTACGCCAGCTACGACCTGGGCATACCGGAGTCGGTATTTACCGAGCGCTCGCTGAGGAATCCCCCACGACAGTGGTTGCAAAGGTAGTGGAGGGGTTCAGTGTTCAGAACTCACAAAACCATGACCAAAACCCGCCCTGAACCCTGAATCCTGAACCCTGAACCCTACGAACTCTCAAGGAACAAGCATGCACAAACCCCCGATCAATGCGTTGATCACTGCCCTGCTCCTGACCCTGGCCATCACCAGCCAGGCTGATGATTGGGATGACGACTGGGATGACGATGATCCCTGGAGCGATGCATCGTCGGGACTGTCGATCCATGGCTTCGTCGAAGGGGCAGCCGGTTACCGGCTGCAGTCCAACTCAGCGATCGACGAAGACTGGACGCTGGGTGAAGGCCGTCTGCAGCTGGAGGGCATTGTCGAGGGCGAGGCTGCGACCTGGCGAATCAAGCTTGAGGGCATTGGTGATGGCGTAGGCGGCGCGCCGGAAATCGATCTGCGCGAGGCGCGAGTCAGCTTCCCCGTCGGCAGTCGCACCGATATCAGCATCGGCCGCCAGATCCTGACCTGGGGCACCGGCGACCTGGTGTTCCTGAACGACCTGTTTCCGAAAGACTGGGTATCGTTTCTGATCGGCCGCGACGACGAGTATCTGAAAAGTACCAGCGATGCGGTGCGAGTGAGCTGGTTTGGCGACCGAATCAATGTCGACAGCGTGATTACCCCGCGTTTCAATGCCGACAATTATCTCACCGGCGAACGATTGTCCTATTTCGACCCTGCTCGAAACCAGGTCGCCGGCGCACCGCCGCGGCTGTGGGGCGAGCGGCCGTCGACCAGTGTCTCGAACGCCGAGCTGGCGCTGAGACTGTACGGCCTGGCCGGGGCCAGCGAGTGGGCACTTTACGGCTATCGCGGATTTTTCGGTCAGCCCACCGCCTTCAATCCGGCCAGCGGCAACAACACTTTTGCCCGACTCAACGCACTGGGGGCAAGCCTGCGCGGCCCCGTGGCCGGTGGCTTATACAACGTCGAGACTGTCTGGTACGACTCGGCCGACAACCGCTCCGGCGATGATCCGTTCCGGCCCAATTCCGAGCTTCGCTTCCTGGCAGGCTTTGAGCGTGAGATGGCGACCAACTTCACGCTCGGCGCCCAGTATTACCTGGAGTGGCTTCAAGACTACGACGAACTGGCAGCAAACTGGCCCTTTGACCCGGCCGTGCAACCCGATCGGCGCCGGCACATGGTGACGCTGCGTCTGAGCTGGCGGCTGATGCGTGACAACCTGATCATCAGCGCCATGAATTTCTACTCGCCGTCGGCCCGCGACTATTTCCTGCGTCCAGGCGTGCAGTACCGCTTCGACGACCGGCTCCAGCTCAACGCGGGTATCCACCTGTTCGGCGGGCGTGACGAGCATAGCTTCTACGGCCAGTTCGAAGAAAACAGCAGTGCATGGACCCGGCTGCGCTACAGCTTCTGATGAAAATTCGGCCAGGATGATGTCACGACTCGAGATTGCCGCTAGCAGGGAGTATCAGGCCGCGGCCGCTGCCGCATCGCCGAACCCGCCTTCCCTGGCCTGATGACCCGCCGGCACCAGTAATTCTGTGCCAGCGGCGGCTGACTCAGCGAAAACCGCCGGGCATGCCACCGCCCGGCATTCCGCCACCGCCGGGCAAACGCTTCATCAGTTTGGCCATGGCACCCTTGTTGCCGACCTTTTTCATCATTCTCTGCATCTGCTTGTGCTGCTTGAGCAGGCGATTGACGTCCTGGATCTGGGTGCCGGAACCGAGCGCAATGCGGCGCTTGCGCGAGCCCTTGATCAGGTCGGGGTAGCGGCGCTCGTTGGGGGTCATCGAGTTGATGATCGCGATCATGCGCCGGGTCTGGCGATCATCCATCTGCGCCCGGGCCGCTTCGGGCAACTTGTTCATGCCGGGCAGTTTGTCCATCAGCGAACCCAGCCCGCCCAGATTCTCCATCTGCTTGAGCTGGTCGCGCAAGTCATCCATGCCGAACCGGCGCGACCCCTTGCCCACCTTGGCCGCCAGTTTCTTGGCCTGCTGCTGGTCGACCTTGCGTTCGACCTCCTCGACCAGGCTGAGCACATCACCCATGCCGAGGATGCGTGAGGCCAGTCGATCCGGGTGGAAGGGCTCCAGTCCGTCGAGTTTTTCGCCGGTACCGAGAAACTTGATTGGCGCCCCGGTAATCTGCCGGACCGACAGCGCGGCACCACCACGGGCATCACCGTCGGTCTTGGTCAGGACCACGCCCGACAGCGGCAAGGCCTGATGAAAAGCGCGCGCGGTGTTGGCCGCATCCTGGCCGGTCATGCTGTCGACCACGAACAAGACCTCGACCGGGTTGATGGCTGCGTGGACGCGACGGATCTCGTCCATCATCGCCTCGTCCACGGCCAGGCGGCCAGCAGTATCCAGGATCAGGACATCGGCAAAACTGCGCCGGGCCTGCTCGACCGCCTCGTTGGCAATCCGAACCGCATCATCCGTGCTCTGGGCCCGGAAAAAACCGGCGTCTACCTGCCCGGCCAGGGTTTCGAGCTGGTCGATGGCGGCGGGCCGATAAATGTCGCAGCTGGCCAGCAGCACTTTCTTGCCGTGTCGCTCCTGGATCAGTCGGGCCAGCTTGCCGGCGGTGGTGGTCTTGCCGGCACCCTGCAAGCCAGCCAGCAAGATGACGACCGGGGCCGGCTGGTCGAGTCTGAGCGCTGCCTGGGTGTCGCCGAGGACCCGCTTGAGCTCCTCGTGGACCACCTTGACCAGGGCCTGGCCCGGCTTGAGACTGCCGATGACCTCCTGTCCGACTGCCCGCTGGGTAGCCTGGGCGATGAAGTCCTTGACCACCGGCAGGGCCACATCGGCTTCCAGCAGGGCAATGCGAACCTCGCGCATGGCCTCACGGACGTTGTCTTCGGTCAGCTTGCCGCGCCCGCGCAGGCGATCCAGCGAGCCGGTCAGACGTTTACTGAGTTGATCGAACATAATCGGCGAATTCTATGTCTTGGGTAGAGGACGATCAGTCATTATACTGGCCACTGATCAGACAGCCATCCGAGCAACCATAACCCAAGTGCAAATGCTTTCCTATTTGCCGCTTTTGACCGGCCTGGCCTACCTGGGGGCCGGCATCAGCCTTGCCCTGGGGTTTTTCCATGCCCACGCCAGGCTGCGCTACCTGGGCGCGGCATTCGGGTTTGGCGCCATGTTGGCCCATGCCGCGATACTCTGGTTCAGCATGGCCACTCCGCTGGGCTGGGACGTGAACTTCCTCAACAGCCTCAGCCTGGCTGCCTGGATGATCGTGGTCGTGATGTTGCTCGGCAGCATGGGCTTTCGCAACCTGGAAGCCGGCATCATCGCTTTTCCCGGCGCGGCCCTGGTGGTTTGGCTGCAGTGGCTTGCCGCCCCCCCGCCCATGATGCTGGGTCGACTCTCGCCGATGCTGGAACTGCACGTATTCAGCTCGCTTCTGGCCTACAGCCTGCTCAGTATTGCGGCACTCAATGCCATCCTGGTTGCCGCTCAGGACTACATGCTGCGACACCCACGGCCGCTGCGCCGGCTTGAATTGTTGCCGCCACTGTCGACGGTGGAAAAGATCATGTTTCGACTGATCCTGAGTGGCTGGCTGCTGTTGTCGCTGAGCCTGCTGACAGGCCTGGTCTACATCGATGACCTGATGGCCCAGCATCTCGCCCACAAGACCGTCCTTTCCGTGCTCTCGTGGTTGCTGTTCGGGCTATTGCTGGGCGGGCGCTGGTGGTTCGGTTGGCGCGGCCGAAAAGCCGTAAACTGGGCGCTGGCTGCCATGGCCACCCTGGCCCTGGCCTACTTCGGCAGCCGCCTGGTACTCGAAGTCATCCTGGATCGTAGCTGGAGCGGACCGGCCGAAAGCCTGGCCCGCATGCTGGTGATATGACCGAACTGCCGCTGGCCTCGCTGTTTATCCTGCTGGCCATTCTGATCGTTTTGTCAGCCTTCTTTTCCAGCTCCGAGACCGGACTGGTGGCGCTGAATCGTTACCGGCTAAGGCATCAGGCGCA
Source organism: Wenzhouxiangella sp. (assembly GCA_007131235.1). GTDB lineage: Bacteria > Pseudomonadota > Gammaproteobacteria > Xanthomonadales > Wenzhouxiangellaceae > Wenzhouxiangella. The sequence goes on along the minus strand of SLQY01000202.1, from coordinate 12,586 downwards.
GTCGGGACACCGGGGCGCACGCCTGGCCCAGAACCTGCTCGCCCAGCCCGACCGCATGTTCGGACTGATCCTGCTCGGCAACAACCTGGTCAACATTCTGGCCGCCTCCATTGCCACGGTCATCGCCCTGCGCCTGCTCGGCGAAGCCGGCATCTGGGTGTCGACCCTGCTGCTGACGGTGGTCATCCTGATCTTTGCCGAGCTGGCGCCCAAGACCCTGGCGGCCTTGAATCCGCAACGCATCGCCTACCCGGCCAGCTACGTGCTGACACCGTTGCTCAAGCTGTTCTATCCGCTGGTGTGGCTGATCAATGTGATGGCCAATACCCTGCTCAGGCTGTTTGGCATCCGCAAACAATCGATCCAGGCCGAGGCCTTGAACCGCGATGAACTGCGCACGCTGGTCAAGGAAGGCGGTCGTCACATATCGCTGGATCACCAGCAAATGCTGATCAACATTCTCGACCTGGAACACGGCACTGTCGACGATGTCATGGTGCCGCGCCAGGACATCGTCGGCGTCGACCTGGAAGACGACTGGGAGGACATTCTTCAGACCCTGACCCAGTCAATCTACACCCGCATGCCGGTGTGGCGAGGTTCGCTGGAGAATATCGTCGGCCTGCTCCACATTCGCACCGTACTGACCAAGCTGGCCCAGAATCGATTGGATGCCGATGCCTTGCTCAAGGCCGTTCGTCGTCCCTACTTCATTCCCGAAGGCACGCCACTGACCCAGCAACTGCTGGAGTTTCAGGGCAGGGAGCGGCGCATGGGCCTGGTCGTCGACGAGTATGGTGACATCCAGGGACTGGTCACCCTGGACGACATACTCGAAGAGATCGTCGGCGAGTACACAACCGAAGGCACTGGACGCCAGCGCCTGTTGCGCAAGCAGGAAAGCGGCTGCTGGATCGTTGATGGCAGCACCACGGTGCGTATGCTCAATCGGCGCCTGAGCTGGGACTTGCCCACCGCCGGCGCCAAGACGGTCAATGGTCTGATCCTCGAGCAGTTGGAGTCACTGCCGGACGGCCGTACCAGCCTGCGGATCGGCGATTTGATCTTCACCATTGTCGACATCACGGATAATCGCATCCGCAAAGTCAAGGTCTGGGAGACGGGCGCAGACGAGGAGTAGGCTCGCTCAGTCGAGCATTGCTTCGAGCTGTGAGACCAGCTGGGGCCAGTCCACCAGGCGGCGGTGACCAATGATATCGAGTCGCGGCAGCGCCCGTCCCTCGACGATGAAGAAGCCGCCAGACTCATGCGGCGCGACACCGTCAATATGGCAGATATTGTTGGCCAGGCGGCAGGCCAGCCCGGCCCGACGATAGGGAAAGTCCTCGAAAACCCGCATCACCGTCCCGGTGATCAGCGCGCCACCGGCACCGCCAAGGCTGGAAAGATTGTTGACCGCCCGCTGGCTGATGCGACGGCGCTGTGCGTCCTCGTGGGTGAAAAAGCGTGCGTCCATCCGCACCGGGCGCCAGTCGAGCAGGCGCAGATCGCGCATCCAGCCGGATACCTCCCCCTCCATGCGGCCGAAATTGAATGCACCGGTCAGCTCAAGCAAGTCAAGACGGCTGATCTGCACCTGGGCTGACACGGCCGGCAGCGTACCAAACGGGCGCTCGATCGAAAGCTCGTCCAATGCGATGGTGCCGGAAAAAGCCTGCACGTTGATGCCGCCGGTGAAGCGCAGTTGCTCATCGGCGTAGACGATGCCGGGAAACTCACCGGACAGCAATCCGCCGAATTCCGGCCACTCGAGCTGGCGAGTCAGGCGGGTCAGGCTCAAGGGACGAATGCGCGCATCCAGCCGCAAGCCGGCCTCATCGCTTTCGCCCGGCTGCCAATCGAGACGGTCGATCACGATAGCGCCGTCGAGCAAGGGCAACTCCAGCGCCTCGAGCAGCTCCAGGCCGGTCTCGCCGCGAGCCAGGCGCAGCGTCGACGAACCAAACGGCAGGCCGTAAAGCGCCAGCGCCTGCCAGGACAGTTCGGTTTCCGAACCCTGGTCTTGCCAATTCAGTGTTCCGGACAGGCCGTTCAGACTCAGGCGTCCAGCCGGGTCCTGCAGATCAAAGTGTTCAATCTGCGCCTGTGCCGCCCAACCCTGGTCCGCCGTCCAGCTCGACTGGCCGCGTATCAGCCCCATTGTCTGCAGATCACCAAAGCCGGACTGGGCCGCCAGACCATCGGCCCAGCGCTCCCAAAAGCCCGGCATGCTGGCTTCGAAACTATCGAGCTCCAGGGTTGCCAGCTCCCAGCCATCGGCGCCGGCGTGCAGCAGGGCTTGTCCCACCAGGGTCATGGCACCGGGGTCGATCAGCCGCACGCTCGACAAGCGCCAGTGGTCCTCGCCTTGCCGCTGCCCAGCAAGTGTCAGCACCAGCGGTTCCGCCGGGCTGGGCAGGTACAGGGAACCGGCGAGGATTTCCCCACCGAGCTGGCGGATCTGGCCGCTGAAATCAGGGCTGTCGTCGAGCTTCGTCACCGTGGCGGCAATATCCAGATCCAGGCCCTCGGCAGCCAGCAGACCACCCTCGGTATCCAGACTCAGCGCTCTGAGCTGGAGGTCGAACTCGAGCGCTCCGGTCGAATGCCGCTGGGCCTGCCCGCTGAGCCGGCCCTCCAGCAGGGTCAGGCCGGATTCAGCCAGCCATGCTGCCGGCAGGGATGAGAGCTGGAAGTCGTCCAGGATCAAGCTGGCCTGAGCCGCCGCGGGTGCATTCTCGGCCAGTTCAAGCCCGAGACGCCAGCCATCGGCAAGCACTTCCAGGTGCCAATGTTCGTCGATACGCTGCGCCGAGAACTCGACTTCGAGCGGGGATTTCCCTGCCTGCTGCCAGGCCAGCTGACCGCGCGCGCAGCCGAGCTCGGCCAGCACTTCATCAACCGGGCAGGTCAGCGACCAGTCACCCAGAGCGGGTCCGTCGACCAGGTAAACCCCGTCAACTGCCACAGACCATGAACCGCCACTGCGATACCGGACCTCGACCTGATCCCATCCCAGGGCTCCAACCTGACCGGCGCCGCTATCGATGCTCAGCTCGGCTGCGGTCGCGACCCTGATCAACAACAGCAGGACAAGCATCGAAAGACACTTGATCGTGACCTGAAGCCGGCTATAGTGAACCCATGCAGTCATCTCGATCCCACAACGCGCTGGCCAAGCTCAACATCCTGATTGTTGACGACCATGAGATCAACCGGGAGTTTCTCCGGGCGGGCCTGGGCCGGCTGGCCCGCAGCGTCACCCTGGCCGCCGGCGGCGCCGAGGCCGTCGCACTGTGTCGGGCGCATGATTTCGATGTGATCTTGATGGACCTGCATATGCCGCAGATGGATGGACTGGCAACGGCCAACAGGATACGCGATCTGGGCACAGCGTCTTCATCGGCGCGCATGATCATCCTGACTGCCGATACACGTCCCGAGGAGAAAGTCAGGCTGCTGGATGCAGGCTTCGACGCCTTTCTCAACAAGCCGGTGTCCATTCACGATCTGGCCAGCACCATCGAACTGGTCCTGCGTCCGGGCGGCAGCGGCATCAGCGGCCTCGGCCAGAGTGACGGCATCGTTCGCCTGGTCGACCGTCGCAAGGCGCTCGCCGCGGCCAACCAGGACGATGAACTGGTCAGCCAGCTCACCGCCATGCTGGTCAGCGAACTTGAACAAGGCTTGCCACGCCTCGACAAGATGATGAAAAACGGCCATTTTGGCAAGGCCAGCGGCCTGCTCCACCAGTGGGCCGGCGCCGCCGGCTACGCCGGTGCCAGTCGCTTCGCCCAGGCCTGTCGCAGCCTGAGGCGCTGCCTTGACCAGGGTTTTGACTCCTCACCCGGCACGGCCTACCTGGACTTCCTGCGCGTCACCCATGCAACCCGTTGCGCCTTGAAAACACCATGATCGGGCCGGCAACATCATCGCCATTGCACCGGTCCTGCACCGCGCTGTCCGTGCCCGCTTCACTCTTGCCGGCCCTTGCCGTGGTCGTTCTGAGCCTGACTACTGGCTGCGCCAGCACGGCAGGGCAGTGGCTAATGGAACAGGGCGAAGGTGGTCGGCTCGAGTCCGAAGCGGTCGCGACAAGAGACCGGGTAACCGCCGAAGAGCTTGTTGAGGCCAAGCGCCAACATGCCCTGGCAAGCGATGCGACCAGCCTGGCACAGGCCATCGCGCTGTTCGAAGCCCTGCTGGAACGGCAACCAGGCCAGGCAGACGTGCAGGTAGAGCTGGCCGAAGCGCTAGTGCTGTACGGGGCCGCCTACGAGACGCGCCGAGCCGACAAGCGCAGACGTTTCATTGCCGCACAGGCTCATGCCGAGAATGTGTTGCTGGCCAACGCTGGATTCCGGGCCGCCATGGCAGCAGGTCAACGTCCTGGACAAGCTGCCAGCCAGCTGGGCGAAAATGACGTGCCGGCCATGGTGATCTGGGCGACGGCCACGGCTTACCTGTTCGATGAAGGCATGAGCAGCCTGGGCCGCTTGCGAAATTTTCGCGGCCTGGATGATCTGCGCCTGTTCATGGAGCGGGCCATGGCGCTCAACCCGTACCATGAATACGGACTGGTGCCATTTTCCCTGGCCGTCTTTCATATCGCCGCTCCAGCCATTGCCGGCGGCAATCTCGAGCGAGCTGCAGAACTGATTGAGCAGGCTATCGACACGCCGGGCGTTTCCCTGCTTCCGCGCTGGGGGCGGGCTCGTTACCTGCACATTCAGACCGGGGATCTCGATGCGCTGCGCGCGGACCTGGACTGGATTCTGACCCAGGATCCAGAGGCGGTGGACAGTCCGTTTCGGTGGAACGTCTATGTGCAGCGCGATGCGCGCCGCATGCTGGACGCGCTCTGAGGCAGCGCAGAGACCAGCGGCTCCGCCGCACGTCGCATCCAATCAAGCCGCATCCATCAAGCGCTTCATCTCCCGCACTGCCTGTTCCAGACCGGTGAAGACCGCTCGGGCCACGATCGAGTGGCCAATGTTGAGCTCGCGGATACCCGCTAGCGCAGCCACCGCCTGGACATTGTGATAATTCAGACCGTGACCGGCATTGACGACCAGGCCAAGCTCCAGGCCACGCACCACGGCATGCTTCAGTCGATCCAGTTCCCGCGCCCGAGCCGCGCCGCGTGCCTGGGCATAAGCGCCGGTATGCAGCTCGACCACCGGAGCCGAGCAATCACGCGCCGCCTCCAGCTGCTCGGGATCAGGGTCGATGAAAAGGCTGGCCCGAATATCCTTGGCTGCCAGTCGCTGACAGGCCTCGGCGACGCGTTCTTTGGCTGCGACCACGTTCAACCCGCCCTCGGTCGTCAACTCGGCCCGTCGTTCCGGCACCAGGCAGACATCGCTGGGGCGGATGCGCTCGGCCGTCGCCAGCATCTCGTCGGTCACTGCCAACTCAAGGTTCATCCGCGTTCCGATCACTTCCGCCAGCAGTTCCACGTCACGATCCTGGATGTGACGGCGATCCTCGCGCAAGTGAATGGTGATCGCATCGGCGCCGGCCTGCTCGGCGACCAGCGCAGCCTGCACAACCGATGGATCGTGACCCTGCCGTGCCTGGCGCAAGGTCGCCACGTGGTCGATATTCACACCCAGCAATATTTGGTTCATTCGCTCAAGTCTCCATCATTCTGAACGGTCCGGTTAGCCGCCGGTGCAGAAAACAGGCTTCGGGCATGCAGGGGTTTGCCCCCCAGCTGTCGATCCAGCAGCAGTCGAGTCAGTGCCCGTGAACGCGCTGCCACCTCGGCATCCTCGATGCGGTCATGGGCCAGGGCCAGCAGCAGATCACCGCCAAACACATCCGGACCCGGCCGACTCACAGCTCTCGGCCCGCGCTCTGGGTCCACATGATACAGACCCTCTGCGATAACGACTCGATTGCCATCGGCTTCATGCGCCAGGTCGGGCATGACGCCCATCAGATCGAGCAAGGCCAGCTCGAAGCGACGCAGCGCGACTGCCAGGCCGGCCGGGTCGGTCAGGGCCAGCATGAGCCTGCCGTATAGCGTGAACAGCTCGGGTGCCGGATCATCGCGCCCGGTCAATCGCATCAGCAGCTCGTTGACATAAAGACCGCACCACAGCGCGCGCCCGCCCAGACGCACCGAGTCACCAATGGGCTCCAGTGCGCTCAGGGTCCCCATCTCACCGCGTCGAGTCCAGCTAGCCTGCAGCGGGATAAAGGGCTCCAGCAGGCCTCGCCAGGGTGACCGGGCCCCGCGCGCACCCCGCGCAACCAACCCCAGGCGGCCCCAGCTCGGGGTCAGTACCTCGACCAGCAGGCTGGACTCACGCCAGGCACGTCGATGCAGCACCCAGCAGGGCTGCAGCTCGACCCGGCTCACCTGGCATAGCCCAACTCATCCAGGGAACCCTCGTCATCGACCCAGCCCTTCCTTGTCTTGACGTGCAGCTCCAGATGCACCGGCATGCCCAGCAATTCTGCTGCCGCGTGCCTGGCCCGCGAACCCACCCGCTTGAGCACCTGCCCCTGGCGACCAATTACCATGCCCTTGTGACGCTCTTCGGCGACAACGATCAGGGCCTGAATCTCGATCCGCCGTGGCTGACGCTCGAAGCGCTCGATCAGCACGGTCAGACCGTAGGGGATTTCCTGATGCAGCTGCAGCATCAACTGCTCTCGAACCAGTTCGGCAACCAGAAAGCGCTCGGACCGATCAGTGAACTGGTCTTCCGGGTACTGTCCCTCTCCTTCTGGCAGCAGTCGGAATACTTCCTCTAGCAGGTCGTCCAGACCCCGCCCCTTCTCTGCCGAAAGAAACACCACGGCCTCGAAGCTGGCCTTGCTGGTGAATTGCTCCGTCAGGGTCAACAGGCTGGCCCTGTCCTTGAGCAGATCGATCTTGTTGAAAGCCAGAATGGCTGGTCCGTCGAAGCTGACGACCTGGTCCAGCGCCAGGCTGTCCTCATCGGTCTGACGGCTGGCATCGATTACCAGCACGATGACATCCACGCCGCCGCGCGTATCGGCAGCAATGCGATTGAGCCGACGATTCAAGGCATGATCGCGACGCCGATGCAGCCCCGGCGTGTCAACAAAGGCAACCTGACCCCGGCTTTCGGTCAACACGCCAAGGATGCGGTGCCGAGTTGTCTGCGGCTTGTGCGTCACGATGGCCAGGTGCTCGCCGACCAGCGCATTCAACAGCGTCGATTTGCCCACGTTCGGCCGCCCCAACAAGGCAACATGCCCACTTCTGGGCTGGTTAGTCTCGGTGCTCATGCAGCTGTCTCTCTCACCTCTGTGGGAGGAAGGGAATGGTTGGATTGATGAAGATCATGACGCTGTTTTGCCTTTTCCAGCCATGATCTCGAGCAGGTGCCGATGCATGATCCGGGCCGCGGCCTGCTCGGCCTTGCGCCGACTGCTGGCCTCGGCACGAACGCCCGGCACAAGATCTCCGACCCGGCATTCAACTACGAAGGACTTCAAATGATCAGCGCCGCTTTCGGCCACAACCCGATACTCGGGAAGATCATGCCCCGCGCCCTGCAGCAGCTCCTGCAGGCGAGTTTTCGGGTCCTTCAACTGCTCGGCATCAGGCAGTTCGTGCTCGCGCTGCGACAGCAGCTCCCGAACTACGCCGCGCGCCGTGTCGAAGCCTCCGTCAAGATAGATGGCACCGATAATTGCCTCCAGCACGTCGGCCAGGATGGACTCGCGCATGAAACCGCCAGCCTTCATCTCTCCCTGGCCCAGCCGAAGCTTTTCACCCAGATTCAGCTCAGTGGCGATTTCGGCCAGGGTGAGGTCCCTGACCAGCCGCGATCTGAGCCTGGACAGATCGCCCTCGGTGGCATGCTGACGTCGTTCGTAGAGCATTTCAGCGGCGACGAAGTTGAGCAGGCTGTCGCCAAGGAACTCCAGGCGCTCATAATGTCCGGGGCCGCAGCTACGGTGGGTCAGCGCCCGCAGCAACAGCTCCGGATCACTGAACCGATAATCGATTCCGGCCAATCGATCGGGAGGGCTAGTTCCTGAGCGGTTCGGCACGTCGGAACTTGACGACGACGTCAATATTACCAATCAGGTGCTCTTCGACCTGGTATTCGACCACCAGTTGCGGCGGTGTGCCACGCTCGACCGTGATGTTCTCAGGCCTGACGTTGTCCACGTAGCTGATCTGGAGCCGGGTCATGAGGTTGCGCCGAATGGTGTTCGGCGGCAGGTTGGCCGAACCAGGCTCGTCGGCAACCGCCTTGATCTCGCTGACCACAGAGAAGTGATTCAGGTAAATCGGAACGAGCTTGATGCCGATATAGACCGCAAACAGGATCAGTATCAGTACGAAAATGAACCCGACCAGGCTCAGCCCCCGCTGGCTTGTCATCGCCGTCATTTGCAATCCCTCATCTCTCAGGTGTCTGGTTCACCGACCCGTCCCATAGGTCCAGTGGCGTTTAAATAATCTTATCACCGATTCTACTGAAAACGACGCAGCCACGGCTGCAGTCCCAGTGCATCCAGATACGAGTTGCCCGGCCGACCAGGTTCTCTTCGGGCACGAATCCCCAGGCTCGGGAATCCAGAGAATGATCGCGATTGTCGCCAAGGACGAAGTAATGTCCATCCGGAACGACCCAGGTTCGCGTCTGGCGTACGGGCTGGTCCGGGTGAACCAGTATGCTGTGGGCGTTCTCGCCCAGATGCTCCAGGCGCAGCTGCGGGCGCCGCCCCGGCAGATTACGGTTGCGGCCTTCACCCTCCCACGCGCCTTCGAGATCCTGCACTACCGGCTCACCGTTGACGAAAAGCACCTTGTTGCGATAGGTCACCGTGTCGCCGGGAACGCCAACCACGCGCTTGATGTAGTTGATGCGCTCATCTTCGGGGTAGCGGAACACCATGACATCACCACGCTCCGGCTCACCCAGGCTGACGATACGCTTGTTGACCACCGGCAGACGCAAGCCATAGGAAAACTTGTTGACGACGATGAAATCACCGATCAGCAAGGTCGGGATCATCGAGCCGGAAGGAATCTTGAACGGCTCGAAGATGAAGGACCGAATCACCAACACCAGCATCAGCACCGGGAACAGTGATCCGAACAGCTCGACTGTCTTGCCGATGGCACCATCTTCGACGCCCTCGCGGCGACCGCGACGACGAATCCGATCAGCAACCCAGAGCAGGCCGCTGATCAGGGTCAGGAGAGTCAGGATCAGGGCATAGTCCACTTATCGTCTCACTTGTCGTTATCGTTTCTGAGTACGGCCAGGAAGGCTTCCTGCGGGATTTCCACGCTGCCCACCTGCTTCATGCGGCGCTTGCCGGCTTTTTGTTTCTCCAACAGCTTGCGCTTGCGAGTGATATCACCGCCATAACACTTGGCGGTCACATTCTTGCGGTAAGCCTTGACCGTGGAGCGCGCGATGATATGCGCCCCGATGGCAGCCTGGATGGCAATGTCGAACATCTGACGCGGAATGAGTTCGCGCATGCGCTCGGCCAGGTCTCGCCCGCGCCGCTCGGCGAACTGGCGATGGACGATGGTGCTCAGCGCATCGACCTTTTCGCCATTGATAAGCAAGTCAAGACGCACGAACGGCCCGGCCTGGTGGCGTACGAAGTCGTATTCAAAAGAGGCAAAGCCCCGAGAGCAGGATTTCAGCCGGTCGAAGAAATCCATGACCACCTCCGACAGCGGCAGCTCGTAGCTCAGCTGCACCTGACCTCCCAGGAAGCGCATGTCCTTCTGCGCCCCGCGTTTCTCCTCGCACAAGCCAATGACCGCGCCAACGTACTCTTGCGGCACCAGGATATTGGCCATGATGATCGGCTCACGGATCTCGGCAATCTTGTTGATCGCCGGCAGGCTGGCCGGATTGTCCAGGCGCACGATCTCGCCATCGGTCAGGGCCAGCTCGTAGATCACGGTCGGTGCGGTGGTGATCAGGTCAAGATCGTATTCGCGTTCGAGCCGCTCTTGAACGATCTCCATGTGCAGCATGCCGAGAAAGCCGCAGCGAAACCCAAAGCCCAGCGCGACCGAGGTTTCCGGTTCGAACTGCAAGGCCGAGTCATTGAGCTGGAGCTTGTCCAGGGCTTCGCGCAAATCCGGGTAATCGCTGCTATCGACCGGGAAAACGCCGGCAAACACTCGCGGTTGCAGGGGCTTGAAGCCCGGCAACGGCTTATCGGCCGGGTTGCGCGCATGGGTGATGGTATCGCCCACTGGCGCGCCATGCACTTCCTTGATCCCGGCAGCGACGAAACCCACCTGGCCGCAGCCCAGCACCTTGCTCTGGGTACGCTTGGGCGTGAAGATGCCGACCTGGTCGGCGTCGTGCTCCTCGCCGGTGGTCATCACCCGGATCTTGTCACCCTTGTTCAGGCGGCCGCGCTTGATCCTGACCAGGGAATTGACGCCAAGGTAATTATCGAACCAGGAATCGACAATCAGGGCCTGGAGCGGCCCGTCTTCGGCATCTTCGGGCGGCGGGATGCGCTTGACCAGCGCCTCCAGCACCTCGCGAATGCCTTCTCCGGTCTTGGCGCTGACCAGCAGCGCATCGTTCGCATCGATGCCAATGATATCTTCGATCTGGTGCTTGACCCGCTCCGGATCGGCGGCCGGCAGGTCGATCTTGTTGATCACCGGAATAACTTCCAGGCCCTGCTCGACGGCGGTATAGCAGTTGGCGACACTCTGCGCTTCGACACCCTGGGCTGCATCAACAACCAGCAATGCGCCTTCACAGGCCGCCAGGGATCGCGACACCTCGTAGGAGAAATCGACGTGTCCCGGCGTGTCAATGAAGTTCAGCTGATAGGTTTCCCCATCCTCTGCGGTGTAATTGAGCGTCACGCTCTGGGCCTTGATCGTGATCCCTCGCTCGCGCTCGATATCCATGGAGTCAAGCACCTGCTCTGCCATTTCCCGATCGGTCAAGCCACCACAGACCTGGATGAAGCGATCGGCAAGCGTGGACTTGCCGTGGTCGACATGGGCGATGATCGAAAAGTTGCGGATGCGACGGGTATCAGTCATTCAGGCACACAGGGGTCATTCAGGCACACAAAATCATTCAGGCACGCTGGGGCGCGTCCCGCCGAAGCGGGAAGCGCACGAGAAGACAAGCCGGGCATTATACCGGGCCGGGAGGCGGCCCGGCGTCATTCAACCCGATGATTCAGGCGTGTAGGCAACGAAAGTGGTACTGCCATCGCTTCGATGCAGCAGCAGCGCCACGGTCCGCCCTTCGGGCAGAGCATCCACGATCTCGCGGAAGTCGTCCATATCAGCGATGGGCTGGTTGTTGATCATCAGAATCACCTGGTTGCGGCGAACGCCAGCACGGTAGGCGTTGTCGCTCTCGACATTGGTGATCAACACGCCGCCCTGCGGGTCTCCGAGACGTCGACGCGTTTCGCTGTCTATCGACTCTACCGCCAGGCCGAGGGCGTTGCTGGGCTCAGCGTCGGGGACGCGCTCACCGCTGTCGTCGGCCAACTGCTCCTCGCGCTGCGCCACGGCTACCTGCTTGGTCATGCGCTCACCCCAGCGCGAGATTTCCACCGGCACCTCCGTGCCAGGACGGACCATCCCGACCAGCGGCGGCAGATCCGAGAACACATCGACAGTCATGTTGTTGAAGCGGACGATGACATCACCGACCTCGATGCCGGCGCCTTCGGCAGGGCTGCCCGGCTCGACCCGGTTGACCAGGGCACCAGCCGGGCGATCAAGATTGAGCGCATCGGCTTTCTGCCTGGTGATCATTTCGATGCCCACGCCAAGGTAGCCCCTCGAGACTCGGCCAAACTCCAGCAACTGCTCGATGGAGTTTTGTGCCACCTCGACAGGAATCGCGAAGGACAGCCCGATATTGCCACCGTGCGAACTCAGGATCCAGGAATTGACTCCGACCACGGTGCCATCGGTGCGAATGAGTGGCCCGCCGGAATTGCCCCGGTTGATCGCCACATCGGTCTGAATGAACGGCACGTACTGCTGCTGTGGCGTGCGCTGGGTGCGACCCTTGCCGCTGACGATACCGGCAGTTACTGACTGCTCGAAGGAGAACGGAGAACCGATCGCGATCACCCACTCGCCCTGGCGCAGCGAATCGCTTTCACCCAGCTTCAGTGTTGGCAGGTCGCGCGCCTCGATACGAAGCACGGCAATGTCGGTTTCGGCATCCGAGCCAATCAACTCGGCTTCGAATTCACGGCGGTCAGCCAGGCGAACGATGATCTCGTCGGCATCTTCGACCACGTGGTGATTGGTCACCACCAGGCCATCGGCCTCGATGATGAAGCCCGAGCCCCCGCTGCGGCGATCCGGCTGGGCCCTGGGGCCACCTTCGCCAAACGGCATGTCGAAAAAACGGCGAAACAGGTCCGGAATGTCCCCGGGTGCTTCCTGGCTGCTTTCCCCACGCTGCGTGGGACGCGAGCCAAAGCGCACGGTTTCGATATTGACCACGGCGGGAATCGACTCTTCGACCAGGTCGGTAAAGTCCACCCGCGCCATGGCAGCTTGCGACTGCAGCAGCAGCCCGACCATCATTACGCTGACAACGACAATTCGGTACAT
>SLQY01000264.1 GCA_007131235.1 Wenzhouxiangella sp. | reverse complement strand
TCGTACAATCGCACCATGACCCGGCGATACTGCAAGCCGCTCAAGCCCGTGTTGTCATGCCAGGTGATGGCAAACCGACCGTCTTCGGCCATGGCAATCCGCGGCTGAACCTGGCCACCTTGGGTCGTCTGGTTGACCAGAAACTCTTCTCCACCAATGCCGCCAAAGCTCATGCAGCGTGCAAACACGCCCCAGTCGCTGCCGTCCTGCAAGGCACTCTGCCAGGCCACGACCTTGTCGCCGCGCTGGTTCATCGCCAGGGCCGTGTTGCGCTGCGCGGTCTCCTGGAACTGGTTGGCGACTCTAACCGGCCCCAGCGGCTGGTCCTGGGCATCGAAATAGCGCAGCAGAATATTGAAATTGGTCCCGATCACCCCGCGCCCGTCCCAGGCCGCAGTCACGGCGCCATCTTCGAGCAGCGCGATATCGGGCAGAATCTGGATCTGGGCCAGGTCCTCGCTCAGGCGACGATCACCGCCGGCCGGCACTCCGCTGGCCTGGAATCGCCGCATCTGGATCACCGCGGACTGGCTGGTCCGGTCCGGGCCATTCCACACCACCGCAAAGCGTCCATCCGGCAGCATGTTTACCCGCTGGCCGTCCTGGATTCCCAGGTTGAACACATTGACCCGAAACTCCGCTCCGAGCAGGTTGGCCTCAGCGTCCAGGCGCTGACCATAAACGCTCCAGACCGAGCCGTCCTGGTTTCGCGACTGCCAGACGATCACCGCACGTCCCAGGGCATCGGCGGCCACGTGCGGCACCCGTTGGTCGCTGGCAACGTGGGTATTGACCTGAAACTCCGAGGTCGCCAGGTCAGCAAACTGCGCAGCCGGGAGCGAGCCACAGCAAAGCAGCAGGAGTAAGGCTGGTATCCGGGCTCGGGAAGACATGGCAAGGCTTATTCTGGGCCGTAGCGGGAATTCTCGCACATGCCCATGGCCATGCCTAACGGATCAGCTGCCAGCAAAAAGCCCCGCACCAGGCGGGGCTTTTGAAGATGCCTGCGCACAGCAAATCGCTACAGGCCAAACCAGGCGAAAGCGTAGTTCTCCATGATTTCCTCGCGATGCTCGGCAACCAGCTCGAGAATCTCGTCCGATACCTGACGCTGCATGTCCGGCGGACCCTGGTCACCGAAAGCCGCAACCGCCACCTCTTCGCCAAGCGCCCGATAAACCGTATTGCGCACGAATACGTATTCCTCGAGACTGAAGCGATAGCGATTGAGGGCGGCAACCTGCTGACGCTTGGCCTCCAGCAAAAGATCGCCAAGGTCGCGGTAGGCCGTCACCATCTCGGTGATGCTGGGCTCGCGTTCGCGTCGCTGCAGGTCAGACCGGGTTTCGCGCCACTTCTCGTCCAGTTCCTCAAGCCGGCCTTCCATACCGGCACGCATCTCGCCTTGGGCCTGCATGAAGCGCTGGAACTGCGCCGGCGTTATCTGGCCATCAGCCGGTCGCTCGAAGCCGCGCTGGCGCACGCTTTCGTTCAGTTCCTGGTACTCGGTTGCAAATCCGGTCACGCCGGTTGCAAACTCGTAGGCCGGTTTGACAAACATGAAGTATCCGGTCACCCCCCCGGCTATTGCCAGGACAAGCAAAACGATCAGGCAACCGCCTAGAATCTTGGGCATTTTCAACTCCTCGACATTGAAATTAGGTTCACGATTATCCTTCTGATACGAGATTTTGCCCGAAATCTGGCCACAGCGTTCAGCCGATCGATATCCCGAAGCATCGATCCATCATCGTGCCGTTATCGTTTTGTGAGTACACTTCGGTTTCGTTCAAGCATTGCCCGTTCTAACCGTCATGTCGTCGCCTACCCTGCTACTCCGCCTGGTCTGCCTGCTGCTGGTTGCTATCGCACTGGGCGGCTGCCGCTCCGAGCCTCGATCCGTTGAGGACGCTGCCGCCGCTCGTCCGTATCCGCTCCTGCTGATTTCCATCGACGGCTTTCGCCACGACTATTTCGACCTGGCCGACACCCCGGCCCTGGATCGACTGGTTGCCGGGGGCCTGAAGGCAGACAGCCTGCACCACGCGTTTCCGACCAAGACCTTTCCTACCCACTACACGCTGGTCACGGGGCGCTACCCGGGTACTCACGGCGTGGTCGCCAATAGCATGTGGGATCCGCTCCGCGACCAGCGCTTCTCGCTGGGCAATCGCGACGCCGTTGGCGACGGCTACTGGTACCAGGGCGGAGAGCCGATCTGGGTCACCGCCGAGCGCCAGGGCCTGACGGCCGCCACCTTCTTCTGGCCAGGCTCGGAAGCACGCATCCATCGCATTCGCCCTACGTACTGGAAGCCCTACGCTGGCGAAACTCCGCACGCAGAACGCATCGACCAGGTCCTGGACTGGCTCGACCTGCCGGAAGACAGCCGTCCTGACCTCATCACCCTTTACTTCAGTACCGTCGACTCGATGGGTCACCGTCATGGCCCCCGCGCTGATCCGGTTCGAGATGCAGTCATCGACGTGGACAGCCATCTAGACCGGTTGCTCAATGGCCTGGAAGAACGTGAGCTACTCGATAGCATGCATATCATCGTCGTCTCCGACCACGGCATGAGCCGAGTCGACTTCGACCAGTACATCATGCTCGATGAGTATCTCGATCTGAGTCGGGTCATCGTTTCCGACTGGGGCCCTGCAGCGCAAATCTGGGCCACCGACATGAGCGCCGAAGAGATTTTCCAGGCCCTGGACGGCGCCCACCCGCGGATGCGGGTCTGGCTTCGTGACGACATCCCCGAGCGTTACCGCTTTGGCAGCCATCATCGCGTTCCCGACGTGCTCGCCGAGGCCGACCTGGAATGGATGATCTCCAATCGCCCCTACATGGCCGGCCGCAGTCGCTTTTCCCTGCTCGGCATGCATGGCTGGGATCCGGCCCTGGCAGAAATGCACGGCATGCTGCTCATTCACGGCCCGTCGTTTGCCGCCGGTAGCCAGGCCCCGGCTGTCCGCAGCGTCGATCTATATGCCCTGATGAACCACCTGCTGGCACTGCAGCCCGCGCCGCACGAAGGATCTCTGTCGCCCTTCAGCCCTTACCTGGATGCAGCAGACGCCATCACCGTCGACACCCTCGAACTGATCTGTGGACAACAGCGCGACACCCGGATCAAGCTGCGACGAGGCCCACGGCATCTCGCGGTACATGATGGCTTGCACATTCACGTGCTGGATCAATCCGACCCAAACGGGCTGCTCTATGCTGAGGCAGGCCTGGAAGTAGACATGCGCAACGAACCCTTCACCGTACGCATTGATGCGGAAGTCTGGGAAGATTGCCTACCCGGTGGCTCAAGCTGATCTGCCGTGCGCGCAACAGCGCGCTGGGCGAGGGTCGGCACATCGCGTGATTATCTGACCATCAAGCGGTTGTCGGCATTCAACGCTTCCTCGATACCCCCGTCGGCAACCTTAGTAGACAGAGCGTGCGTTTTGTTATGCAGGGTCTGTTGGCCTCGCATTGCCAGCAGAAAGCCAGACAACCATCAAGGCCAGGAGTGCTGGCAAGGCCTGAGAAAACAGAATCGTGATTTTCGCGGTCAGCGCGCCGAACACGCCGGCGACTATGATGCAAAGCAGGAAGAATACCTTGACATCCAGCCGTCCGGACCAAAGCCCCCAGATCAGCCCCGCAGCGAGGAAACCGTTGTAAAGGCCCTGGTTCATCGCCAGGACCGCCGACGCAGCCGACTCTGCCGGGGTCATGGAGAAGATTTCACGTCCCACAGGGTGGTCCCAGAAAAACATCTCCAGGACCAGGAAGCCGAAGTGGATCAGCACCACCAGCATTACCAGGATTATGCCCAACACTTTCACTGTCGTATGACTCCCATTTCAAAGCAGGCCTGCGGTCTGCCCTCCACCGCTGGCGACCTGCAAGCGGGACACTGAAAATTCCCCATGCATTCTGTTGCCCGCGGTTCAAGTGGCTAACCGTGTGCTGCGGAAACCTGGTCAAGATAGTAGATATTACCCTCCGGGTCGGAAATCAGTGCCATGAAGCCGCCCCACGGCTGTCTGGTCGGTGGCATGGTGAACTTCACTCCCAGACCTGTCAGCCGCCGGTGCTCCGCCTCCAGGTCGGCGACCGCAAGACCGACACCTGTATGCCGCCCGGCCAGCTCAGCCTGATCGGGCCCCGCCAATGCCACTCCAAGACGAATACTTCCGGCCGAAAAGGACGCATAGCCGTGTTCCTCCGAGGAGAATTCCATGGCCAGCCCCAACTTGTCGCGATAAAACGCCACGGCGTCAGACAGATTGCTGACGAAAACGTTGACGTATTCAACTTGCATCGCGCTTGCTCCTGATATCCGACAGCCCGACCATCATCAATTGTCAACCAAGACTTCAGAATTGTATTCCCGAAGGCTGCAAATGGCGGACCGGCCGATGAGATTGTTTAAGTGTTGCTCTTTCCCGGGTACGTGTCAATCACTCAAGGGCCGTTCTACTCGGCATCCACGTTAGCGAAGGACACCCAATCCTCACACGTTCCCAGTCCTGAGGACTGGCCCTCGTTGCTGATTCCTGACCCATTGACCGCGTCCCACCCAAGTCCCACAACGGCTTTCAGACGCCGGTGAGTCGGTTCACAGACTCACTTCAGCATCGAGTTCCCCGCCGGACATGGCTCCTCAAACTTTCGTTGTTTCGTGTCGAGACCACGAACTGCGCAACGGAGGATTTAATGTTTTTGACCTTCCCCACCCGCTTCCACAATAAGACTCACAACGTGAGCGCCTGCTGCCATGCAGCGATTTTCTTCTCCAGCGCTACCGCATGGGCAGGGCTCGACGACGGCAAACGAGCGAATCGAACATCAAGCGGAGCAGCATTCGGCAGAACATACCGGTTGAAACTTCTTGCTGCTTCGGCCCCATTGAAAGCTATCAAGCGTATCCCTGGATAGGTCGCAAAGAAAGACACAAAATCATTCGGCACCCGCGACCCCTTTTCAATAGCGCTGTCCAGACTTCCTGGACGAACACATTCGCGCAGGACGTCCCAAACGGCGATCCCTGATGCCTTCAAGGCATCTACGCGCGCATCGTAGGGAGACCCTGAATTAAAGCCGTAGAGATGGGCCATGATTGGCCAGAAGGCGTTGCGGGGATGGGCGTAGTATTGACCCGTTTGCAGCGAGCGAATGCCGGGCATGCTTCCAAGGATCAAAACGCGTGCTGACCCATCCGCGATGGGCGCAAAGCTGGTGACCGTATTTAACTCCGTATTCATTAATACTCTCCAGCTGAACCGCTCCAATACACGTCAATCGCGTACAACGACCCAATTGCAGGTGCGGGTGATGGATTAGCAGTCAGCCACTGAACATCGTAAAACTCAACCAGAGGTAAATTCCGTAGCACAACAACAAAACACCACCCTCCCTGCGGCTTAGACGGCGGCCCGTGTACAGGAAAAGGAGCAGTAGCAGAGATGCACCGAGCATAACCCACTGGTCAAACTGCAGAATTCTCACAGAAACCGGCAGTGGTTGGAGCAAAGCAGAAATTCCTAGAATTCCCAGCAAATTGAAAATATTACTACCCAGGATATTCCCAACTGCCACATCTGCGTGACGACGGATCGCAGCTATAACCGCTATCGAAAGTTCGGGGATTGACGTACCCACTGCCACCAGGGTCAAACCGATGACAGCTTCGGATACACCCAGGTGCTCGGCAATGCCCACCGCACCCATCAACAGTACCCGCGATCCGCCAACCAACAGCAGTAGTCCCAGAACCAAGGCCAGCACAATCGAAAGCATGTTTTTGGGCAATGCGGAAAGCTCCTCCGCTTCAGCTTTGTGGAGGTCACCTGAAGGGGCGGCTCGAAAGCGCTCACTCCAGTAAGCCCATACCAGGTAGCCTAACAGCGCAATCAGAAAAATAGCGGCATCTGGTCGTCCCAGGGCGCTACCACCAACCAAAACCAGGAACAGAATGCTTGCTGCTACAACCGTGACAGCGTCCCGGCGCAGGGCCAATGGTTTGACGCCTAACGGTGTGATTAACGCACATATTCCCAGAATCAGCAGGATATTGCCGATGTTACTGCCAACAACGTTGCCAACTGCAATATCGGGCTGCCCTTCAATGGCCGCGTTGACTGATACCACCAACTCGGGTGCGGACGTTCCAAAGCCAACGATCACGAGACCACTTAGCAAGGGAGATATATTCAAGCGCTTTGCTGCTGCCAGCGCCCCACGAATCAATGCTTCGCCGCCAACAGTAAGCAGGACGAGGCCGAGGAGAAGAAAAAGGACGTTCATAGTTGGCTATTTCTTCGCACAAGATTTGAATTGTAGAGGCAGTTTGACGGGTTAATCATTGCCAACATTGAATACCGCCAAACCGATGACTACCAGAATCCATAGCCAGGCCGGAAGGACAATTATCCACTCAAGATTGGTTCCACTCAGCTTCGGTAAAGTCTCAGAATACTCCGCGGAAAGTTTAGGAAAAATCGCCACGGAGAATGCTATGCCGGAAACCAGAAAAATCAAAAACCCCTGGTATGGAAAGACTTCACCAGAAAGGAACTGTCCTAGTCCAGCGCTCAGTGTCATTGAGACCAGAGCAAACCACAGGATCATTGCGACTAGCGGAAGCACGCCCCATCCTTCCTCCTTCCTGAAGATGAACCCGTTGTCGCGAAGGTAACGGGCAAATACGTACATGGGTGGTCCGGTGAGCAATAGGAGGGCGACTGTGATCCGCATGATTAATTGACTGCGTTTACCCGTATGTTGAGCAAACGCCGCCTCTGCCTCCTCGACACCCAATGTAGCGCTTTCGCGGCCGAAAAGTCCACGCACTTGAGCCTGTTCGCGACTTACGGTTCAAACTCATACTGCACATTGATGATCTTGCCTTTCCAGACCAATTGCAGTACTCCGTCTCTGTGGTAGCCGACTTCACCACATCGGGGAACTCGCATACCATCTTGGACCTGGTAATCCCGGAAGCGACCCTCCCACGGAACTTGACGGTACTCCCCATTGAATCTACCGAAACGTCCGTCGCTGTAAATGCCCGCCACCTCTCCAACTTCGTTGACCGCCACTGAGCTCGCCCGGATTTGACGCTGCGAAGCCTACCGGCACCCGGTCGAACCCTTTGTTAGATATTGGCTCGCGCAGGGCGGAGTTTGCCATATTTGTCACGAAGTTCTTTTTCAGTACAGCTTTCACCGAGCCAATTTAGACCTCGGCGCGGCTACTGAGCTTTTCCGGCTTCGCGGGCCCGAACGTTACCCCGCGTCCGCTTGAGCATTTTGTTGGGCTAAGGTGCCGGCATGTAGCTGGATACCTAGTGCTCGCATAACTTTCAAGATTGTGTCAAATTCCGGAGAACGTTCGCCCGAAAGCGCCTTATACAGGCTTTCTCTCGAAAGTCCGGAATCTCTAGCAACCTGACTCATGCCTCTTGCCCTCGCAATATCTCCGAGCGCCTTGGCAATTAAGGCGGCGTCAACCTCCGGATCTTCGAAGCATGCTTCGAGATAGGCTTGCATCTCCTCTTGTGTACCGAGATGTTCCGCAACGTCGAATTCAGATGTTTGAGTCTTGGTCATTGCCTTCTACAACTCCTGAGCCAAGGAAATGGCTCGCTTAATATCACGGATCTGGGACTTCTTGGTGCCGCCAGCAAGTAGGATTACGATCGAACCGCCCTGTCGAGTCAAATAGACCCGATATCCAGGACCATAGTCAATCCGAAGTTCGGAGACACCTTCACCGACAGATTTCCAGTCACCAAAGTTGCCAAGAGAAAGACGACGAAGCCGCACCAGAATTCTGGCTTTGGCCCTCACGTCGCGCAGCCCGTCCAGCCATTTGGCAAATGTGTGAGTTTTTCGTACCTCAACCACCAGGAGAGTGTAGCCTATGGGCTACATGCTGTCAATCGGTGCTTTTGAAGCCCAACGTTTGGGTTAACCGGCGCCGCCACCGGAAACGCCCGGCTTTGCCGGCGTCCGGTTGAACACTTTGTTACACCCGCGTACCATATTCAGGTATTCTTTGGTAACGAGTGGGTGCAGTATGGCGCGGAACACCAGTATTTCACTAGGCGGACACTTTGACGAGTTTATTTCCCAACAGCTGGCGGAGGGCCGCTACGGTTCCGCGAGCGAGGTAGTACGAGCAGCCCTGCGGCTGCTTGAGGAACGAGAGGAAAAAGTTCGAGCTTTGCGCCAGGCACTTCGAGAAGGCGAGGAAAGCGGATTCGACAGCTACTCGCTGGAATCTGTGATCTCCGAACTGGACGAGAGTGCAAGTGGCTAAAGGCCAATTCCGGGTGTCCCGAGCCGCTCGACAGGATTTGCTCCGGATTGGTCGGTTCACTGAACACAGATGGGGGAAGGCAAAGAGAAACCACTACCTTGGGCAGCTTGATGCAGCATCTGCGCTCATTAGTGAAAATGACTCTATCGGTAACATCTGCGATGAGATTTCTCTAGGCTACCGCAAATTTCCCGAAGGATCCCACATAATCTACTACCGCGTAACTGACATGGTGGAAATCATTCGAATTCTTCATGAGCGCATGGATCCGGATTCACATCTGTCCTAGCGTATAACGTTTGGGTTAATCGGCGCCGCCACCGGAATCGCCCGGCTTTGCCGGCCCGGAGCTTTCCGGGGCGTGCGGTTGAACCCTTTGTTACCTGCTCGTCTCAATTGGCTCGTCCGCCTTTAGCTGGGATGTTTTGCAAATCAATCCGTGCTTCCGCACGGACCACATACTCTCCGTTTTTGACAACTACACATTCGTTTGTAATAGCCCTTGGGTCGCCCCCGAAGTCCTGCTTTTTCCGCTGGATCATGGCCTCAACGACTACAGTCGGAATTGAATTCTCGGCTATCGAGACCTGCCCTCTTAGCAATTCAACATTCTCAGTAGTATTGTGCCATTGATCCAATACGCAGGCATTCCATATGCACGTTGCCAATTGCAATACACCTTCCAAATCGCTTTGGGTGTAGTCAGCTTCAAGCTCGTTGATCAGCGGATCGGCATACTCAAGCAGGGTAAGCGAAATCTTCTTTGTTGGAATCACTCAGATGGCTCCATAAGTAGTTTTCGGTG
>SLQY01000320.1 GCA_007131235.1 Wenzhouxiangella sp. | reverse complement strand
TGCTCCTTGCTCCTTGCTCCTTGCTCCTTGCTCCTTGCTCCTTGCTCCTTGCTCCTTGCTCCTTGCTCCTTGCTCCTTGCTCCTTGCTCCTTGCTCCTTGCTCCTTGCTCCTTGCTCCTTGAGCCTTGCTCCTTCAGCCCAACTCCTCCAGGTACTTGCGCCCCTTCGTCATCGCTGTGATGAAGGCGTCAGGCCGACTTTCGTCGACGGCTCTGGACAGGCTTGATACCGCGTCTGCGAGCAACTGCCGTGACCACTGACCGTGGTGGTTGAGAGACTGGATCTCGAAATACAGGGCCGGGTTCTCCGCAGCCACGTTGCGAGCGATGCTCAACTGACGCGCGAAGGTGGTACTGGCCGCAGCATTTAGTTCGGCTGCCGGCAGCCCGGATTCGGCAAGGGCTGCAAAAAAGGCGATATTGAGCGCGTGCGACATACCCAGCACCAGCGCCATCAGGCGATCATGGCGATCGATATCAATCTCGTGCAGCTCGGCCATGGTGTCGTCGAACAGGGCGCGGGCAGCTTCGACGGCATCCCGGCACCCCACGTCCATCAACAGCACGTTGCGACCGGCCAGCAGGCGAGTATCAGGGCCGAACATGGGATGGGCCGCACAGATCCTCAACCCATTGGTCGCTGCCTTTCTCAGGGTATCGATCAGGCCGCTCTTCACCGAGGCCACCTCTAGGACAAGACCCTCTTGCCCGCGATCGGACAACGCCTCGATAATGCCGGCACTGACTGCGATCGGGCAGGCCACGACCGTCAGATCGACAGCGTGGGGCGCATGGCGCCAGTCACTGAACCGCCCCTGCTCCCGGTCATCGGCAAGCGCTGGATCAGCCAACAGAACGTTGAAGCCCTGGTTGTCGAGAAAATCTGCCAGCCAGCCGCCGAGGCGACCCGCGCCGCCAATGACCAGTGCCCGCTGGCCGCGACCCCGGCCCGTCCGCTGGCCTCGTTCCTGCTCCTGCCGGGCCAGCGAGGCATCGATCAAGCGCTTGAGCAATTCCTCGGCCAGTTCAGGATCGAGACCGGTTTCAACGGCCCGGCGGCGCACATGATCGAGCACTTGCCGCTCACGGCGAAAGTCACGCACCTGGCGACCCACGCCCTGCTTGAGCTGCCCGATCGTCGAGACAATCTCCTGCCGGCGCGCGGCCAGACTGACCAGGTCGGCATCGACCCGGTCAAGCTGAGCGCGCAGGGCTGCAAGGTCAGGCTTTGCGGATTCAGACATCAGGCCCGACTCATGAAGTCACCGGTCTCGGTATTGACCTTGATCACTTCGCCCGGCGTAATGTAGTCCGGCACCATGACTTCCAGACCGGTTTCCAGGGTTGCCGGCTTGCTTGACTTGCTCGCCGTTGCACCCTTCATTACCGGTGCCGTGTCGGTAACGGCCAGAACCACAGACTGCGGCAGCTGGATGGCAACCGGCTGATCAGCGATGATCAGCACGTAAATGCCCTGCAAGCCATCGGTAATGTAGCCGGCCGCATGGCCGACCGCGCTCGCCGGCAGGAGGTACTGGCTGAAATCCTCGCTGTCCATGAACACGAAGTCCTCGCCGTCACGATAGGAGTACTCGCACTGGCGACGCACCAGGTCAGCCTCCTTTAGCAAGTCGTCGCCCTTGAAGGTCAATTCACGGCGATCTCCCGAGGGAATGGCCTCGAGTTTGAAACGGTAAATCGTGCCGCCACCGCGCGCGGTTGGCGCGGAACGGTCAATCTGGCGCACTGCGAACACGGTGCCGTCCTGGTCGATGACCTGGCCTCGCTTCACTTCACTGGCTTTGGGCATGGCGGTGCCAAACTCCTTGAGCATTGTCGGAAAAGCGCAAGATTACCTTAAAAAACTGCACAAATAATCCTTTGCTAATGCGATTTTGCGCATTCGGTATGCTATTTTCAGGAGTTATGCTTTTCGATGCTGCTTGTTCGCGATCGCTCGCACATTCAGAGCAGCGATATGGGATGGACTCCACGCCATGAAGGTTTTGTTCGTTGATCACAGCAAGGTATTCCGTTCGGTCTGGGAGCGGATGGTTTTGCATGCTGGTCACGACCCGCTGATTGCGACCGATGGCATCAGCGGGCTGCGCCTGCTCGAACATCAGACCGTGGATTTCATCGCCGTATCCCTGTCTCTGCCGGATATTGACGGCATTCGCTTTACCCGCCAGGTGCGGACCATGCCGACCTGCCGCGGTGTGCCGATCGTGCTGCTGACCTCGGCCCAGGACAACCGCACTCGTCGTCTCGCTTTCGAGGCCGGGGCCACTGACATTTGCCCCAAGACCGGCATCGAAGATCTTTTCCAGCGCGCCTCGCGCATGGCTCGCCACGACGACCAGCAGCTCAGCGGTCGCGTGCTGTACGTCGAGGACAGCCGCACCGTGTTCAAGTTGATGATTCGCCTGATGGAAAGCCTGGGCCTGGGGGTGGACCACTTCGTCAGCGCTGCCGATGCCTTCGAGCATTTCGACGACAAGCTGCACGACCTGGTCATCAGCGACATCCTGGTCGAGGGAGAAATGTCGGGCATCGCACTGGTCAGCCAGCTTCGCGAGCGCCATCCTGACAAGATGCGCACGCCCATCCTGGCCATGTCCGGCCTCGATGACGACATTCGCCGTGTTGAGCTGTTTCGCCTGGGCATCAATGATTTCATCCCCAAGCCGGTGATCCGTGAGGAAGCCGCGGCCAGAATTCGCAACCTGGTTGTGCAAAAGCAACTCTTCGACAAGGTCCAACAGCAGCGCATCCAGCTCTACGAAATGGCCATGACCGATCCACTGACGGGGCTTTACAATCGCAATTCGCTGGCCGAATTCGCCGCCAAGATCACCTCGGCTGCCAATCGTCACGACATGGACTTGAGCGTCATCATTCTGGATCTTGACCACTTCAAGGAAATCAACGACCAACACGGCCACCTCGTCGGGGACCAGGCCCTGGCATCGGTTGGCGCCATGCTCACTGCCTCGTGTCGCGAAGAAGACTTTGCCGTACGCTTCGGTGGCGAAGAAATGCTGCTGATCCTGCCCCACTGCCCGTTAAGCGACGCTGAAAACCGCGCGCATGGACTGCGCGAACGCATCGAGAACCTGCGCCCTGCCGGCATCAAGGTCACCGCCAGCCTCGGTGTCAGTTCACGTCCGCCCGGACGGCCGATCATCCTTGAACAACTGATCCGGCTCGCAGACCAGGCCGTTTACGAGGCCAAGTCGCATGGCCGCAACCAGGTCGTGGTTCATGGCAGCCTGGGTCGTCCCTCGGGCCCTGGCGCACGCGCCGTCAGCGCAGCCTGAATCTCTACGCATGTCTGCGTCACGTAGCGTGCTGCTGCGCAGCTTCTGGGTCAGCCTGATCACGGTACCCGTGCTGATTGCCGCGGCCTGGTTTGGCGGCCGGGTCTGGATGAGCGATTCGGTCATGGCCTACGAGGGCACGGTACGGCTGGAGTCGCTGAATGCCGAGGTTGAAATCCTGTTTGACGCTCGCGGCATTCCCCGAATCTACGCCGAAAGCGATGCCGATGCCTATCGAGCCCTGGGATGGCTCCACGCCAGCGAGCGACTGTTCCAGATGGAACTGATCCGACGATTGGCACGCGGCGAGTTGGCCGAGCTGTTTGGCCGCCCCGGCCTGGAGCTGGATCTCGTGACCCGGCCGATGGGTTTTGCCCAGCGTATCGAGGACGAACGACCGACCTTGAGCCCGGCGACCGATCGGCTGGTATCGGCCTACGTCGATGGCATCAATCGCCAGCTCAACAGTGGCAAACGACTGCCGCCGGAATTCACCCTGCTTCGCCAGGCGCCGGAGCCCTGGCGTGTCGAAGACGTCATGGCCATCGCCTATTACCAGAGTTTCTATGCCACCACGCTGGTCCAGCGCATGAGTGAGGCCTGGCGCGCGGTGGTCGAACTGCACGGCGACCAGGCCAGGCAATGGTTGGAAGTGCTGGATGGCTGGGCCAGGCCCACCATCCCCAGCTTCAACCTGGCGGAAGGTTCCAATACCTGGGTAATTTCGCCCGGGCGATCCGTGACCGGACATGCGCTGCACGCCTCCGACCCTCACCTGGAATACGATGTTGCCCCCGGCATGTGGTTTGCGGCCGGCCTGCATTCGGCCGAAGGGCTCAACCTGCTCGGCGTCACCGCTCCCGGAATGCCCTTTGTAGCCATGGGGCACAATGGGCGCATTGCCTGGGCCTTTACCGTGGCCCCGGTCGACCTGTTCGAAATCTGGCGTTTCCCGCGCGATCCCGACGACCCGAACCAGCTGCTCACCGCGAACGGCCCCGAGCGCCTGCACCGGCGCAGCGAGAGCTTCCAGGTGCGCGGCAATGACCGCCCCTTGACCCTGGAATTCCAGTACAGTCCGCGCGGACGGGTGCTGGAAATGACCGACGATGAAGCCCTGGTCATGCAGTGGGCCGGTTTCGAGCTGCCGGTTGCCGAGCTGCTCGACAACGCCATGGCCATCCACACCGCGACCGGCTTCGATGAGTTCCGTCAGGCGGCCAGCCAGGTAGGCGCCTTGTCAGTCAACTGGAGTTACTCCGACCAGGCCGGCAACATTGGCTATGTCCAGTCCAGCGCCATCCCGATCCGTCGTCATCGGCACCACTTTGCCGTGCTCGACGGAACCAACCCGGACCATGGCTGGGACGGTTTCCACCGGCCCGACGAGCGCCCCCATGCCCTCAACCCCGAACAGGGCTGGCTGGCCAATGCCAACAACCACGCCGTCGACGGCAATTGGCCCCATCCCATCCCCGGTTTCTACAAGCACCTGCGCAAACGCCGCATCAGCGATCACCTCTCCAACCAGGCCCAGTTTTCTCCGGCCGACATGCTCCGTTTTCAGCTCGACCGCACCTCGGATCGCGCCGTGAGCTGGAAAGACTGGCTGGCCGCTACCGCCCTGGACAGTGGCCGCGACCGGCTTGCTGCCGAAATCCAGGACTGGGATGGCGTCATGCGCACCGACTCTGAAATCGCCGGTCTGTTCATACGCTGGTGGCACTTTCTGCCGCGAGCACTTTTCGGCGACAACGAGACCCTAGCCTGGCGCACCATGCAAGTGGTGCTCGACGAGTGGCTGCATGCCGGCCCTGCCGCCGTCCCCGCGCCTAAGCGGGATTTGAACGAGGCTTCGCGACTTGCCCTGGATGATGCCCTGCGGCCCGGGCTGTGGCCGCTGGGCATGATCCAGGACTTGACCATCCGACATCCCATGGCCCAGGCCGGACTGCTCGATCGTTGGCTGCGCCTGAGCCGCGGCCCCATTCCCATGGGCGGAGACGCCGGCTCACTCAACGTCACCTATGCCAGCTTCAATCCCGACAGTGCCAGGCTGCGTGCTCGCGCCGGTGCCTCGATGCGCTATGTACTCGACTGGTCGGACCTCGACAGCTTCACCCTGAACCTGACCCTGGGCCAGTCCGGCAACCCGTTGAGCCCCCATTTCGATGATTTCCTGCCCGACTTCCTGTCCGGCCAACCCTGGACCGTGCCGTGGAGCCGCGAAGCCGTGGAACAAAGCGCAATCAACCGCCTGCTGTTAAAACCCTGAACCCCGAACCCTGAACCTCGAACCCAATGCCCTACCGAATACTCGCCACGATGACCGCACTTCTGTCCGCCAGCCTTTGCGCTGCCCAACCGGAACTGACCATAGAGCGCATATTTGCAAGCCCGGACCTGTCCGGGCCGTCACTGCGCCAGGCCGAGCTGTCCCCGACCGGTGACCGGGTGACTTTCGTGCGCGGCCGCGACGAGGACCGCGACCTGATGGACCTGTGGGAGTACCACATCGCCGATGGGGAAATACGCGTCCTGGTGGCCGCCGACGCGGTGGTCGAGGAAGAAGGCGAGCTCTCAGTCGAGGAACAGGCCCGGCGGGAGCGAGCCCGCATCGCCGCCCTGCGCGGCATCGTCGAATATCGCTGGTCGACCGACGGGCGCTTCCTGATCTTCCCGCTTGGTGGCAACATCTTCGTGCTGGACATGAGCGCAGAGGCGCGCGAAGTGCACCAGGTCACGGCCAGCGCAGACTTCGACACCGACCCCAAGATCTCGCCCAGCGGCGAGCACGTGGCCTTCGTGCGCAATCGTAACCTGATGATCGCTCGCATTGCCGACGGCGTAGAGACCGCCCTGACCGAGGACGGCGATGAAGTCATTTCCAACGGCATGGCCGAGTTCATCGCCCAGGAAGAAATGGGACGCTCCACCGGTTACTGGTGGTCACCCGACAGCCGCCAGATCGCCTTTCTACGGGTGGACGAAAGCCCGATCGAGCCAACTCTGCGTTACGAGATCGAGGCCGGCAGCATTCGTATCATCGAGCAGCGCTACCCGTTCACCGGCACCCCGAACGTCACCTATCGGCTTGGCGTGGTCGATATCGACGACGGCAACACGCGCTGGATTGACCTGGGCGACAACGAGGATATCTACATCCCGCGAGTCGACTGGCTGCCGGATGGCGAGCGCCTGACTTTCCAACGCCAGAGCCGTGACCAGAAAACCCTGGAACTGATCCTGGCCGACCTGGCCCGAGGCGAGCAGCGCGAGCTGCTGACCGAGACCACGGAGACCTGGATCAACCTGCATGACGATCTGCACTTCCTGAACAACCTGCCCGCCTTTATCTGGTCATCCGAGCGCGACGGCTACAATCACCTCTACCTCTACTCCACCGAAGGCGAGCTGCTGCGCCAGCTGACCAGCGGAGACTGGGACGTTGATGCACTGGAGGGCGTGGACGAGGAAATGGGCATGGTCTACTTCAGCGCCGCCGAGGTCTCTCCGCTGGAAAAGCACCTCTACCGCCAGTCCCTTGTAACCAACTCACCGGAAAACGTTACCCGCATTACCCGCCGCTCGGGCTGGCACAGCGTGCGCATGGACCGCAACGCGCGAGTCTTCGTCAACCAGTTCTCCAGCACCGAGCAACCACCCCAGCTGTCGCTGCATTCGGCCGATGGTGAGCGGATCAACTGGCTGATCGAGAACCGGGTGACAGCAGATCATCCCTACGCGCCCTTTCGACCAGATCACCGGCAGACCGAATTTGGCCACCTGGTCGGCCCCGATGAACAGATCCTGCACTATCGCATTATTCGACCGTCCGGCTTCCAGCCGGGCAAGCGCTACCCCGTGTTCTTCCACGTCTACGGTGGACCCACTCACCGCCTGGCCACCAACAGCTGGAGTCGGCGCGCCCTGATCGATCAGTACATGGCACGCAAGGGCTACGTGGTTTTCACCCTGGATAACCGCGGTATCGTGCGCCAGGGCCGGGCCTTCCAGGACGCCGCCTACCTCAAACTCGGTCGCATTGAAATGGTGGACCAGATGGTCGGCATGGACTGGCTGAAGAACCAGGACTTTGTCGACCCGCAACGCATCGGCATCTTCGGTTGGAGCTACGGCGGCTACCTCGCGCTGATGGCCGCTGCCCAGTACCCGGGTGAGTTCGCTGCCGCCGTCGCCGTCGCTCCGGTCACCGACTGGGCCCTGTACGATACCCACTACACCGAGCGCTACCTGGGCAAACCGCAGGATCAGCCCGAGGCCTACAAGAAAGGCAACGTCCTGACCTACGCCCACCAGATCCGTGACCCGCTGCTGCTGATCCACCCCATGGCCGATGACAACGTGCTGTTCACCCACTCCACGCTGTTGATGCAGGCATTGCAGGAGCGTCGAATCCCCTTCGACCTGATGACCTATCCTGGCGAGAAGCACGCGATCGCCGGCACCAGCCAGCGCGTGCATGTCCATGAAATGATCAGCCGGTTTCTTGACGGTCACCTGATGATGGCCGACGAGGAGAGCTAAGTAGGAAGACCTGAGAGGAAATAGAGATAGATGACAACAAAGATCGCACCGCGGCCGAATAAGGTTTTGCATCTGTACCAGCGTTTTTGTCGCTGGCCAGCCGGCAAGTGGATGTTTTCCCGAGCATTCAGCCGCATGGCGCCTTATTTCGCGACCATCGGCGCGAATTTCACCGAGCTTCGGCCCAACTATTGCGAACTGACGATCGCCAAGCGAAAGAAAGTCCAGAACCATATCGGCACGGTCCACGTGATTGCCATCTGCAATGGTCTGGAAATGGCCATGGGTGCCCTGGCCGAAGCCACCGTGCCCAGTCACCTGCGCTGGATCCCCAAGGGCATGGAGGTGCGCTACCCGGCCAAGGCCGATACCGATCTGCGCATCGTTGCCACCACCGAACCCGAAGACTGGCAAGAAGGCGATGTCCCCGTCGCGGTCAAGGCCATGCGGGCCGACGACACCGTGGTGGTTGAAGGCACCATCCACCTCTACGTCAGCGCTCGGCCGACCAACCGGTAGCCACCCGGCCGAATCACCCTCACTGCCTTGAAAATCAGTGGTTTGATGTTTTTTTGAACATCTTTTGATGTTTTGCGCAAGCGCTTGACCAAGCGCTGGGCAATGCTTCGGTTGACTTGCTCGAGCGCGGTGATCTGAACCGCGCGTGATGTTGACTGAACCGGAGTCATACCGCCCATGAAACTGCTTCGCCCAGCCTCTTTGATCCCGATCCTGGCCTTCCTGTTTGCGTTCTGCGAGCTGGGCCACGCCGACGGCCTGGTCTCACCGCTTCCGCTGGCTACCGAAATCCTTTACGATTTCGAGGACCAAGCGCTGGGACCTGTTGGTTCAGGAGGCGCTGCCGCCGGGCAACCGCAGAGTATCGCGGCCGGCATGACAGCCGATGTCATCGCTGCAGGGTCAGGCGGCCAGGCGCTGGAGATCAGCAAGCCCAGCGGTGGTTCGGGCTCGGTGCATTTTCAGCTTCCGGGCAATGTCGGCATCACCGAAGGCATGGTTCGTGTCCGCTTTCAAATCACGCCTTCTGCTCTGGACGAGTACCAGGTCCTGTTCCGCAATCCATTCTCTGCTTCGGAAGCCTACGGCAGTCTTCTCATCAGGCCGTTCGGTAACATCACCGCAGACGGTGCTGGATTATTCCCGGATACCGTTGGCAGTTACACGGCCGGAGAAACGCTCAACTTCGTGGTCGACTTCAACCTGGATGCCAAAAGCTGGAGCGTGGAATTCAATGGCGAGGAAGTGGTCACGAATCGCCCTTTTGACACCGAAGTAACCGACGGCTTCGGACGC
>SLQY01000184.1 GCA_007131235.1 Wenzhouxiangella sp. | reverse complement strand
GGACCAGGCCCCGCCAGCCATCGATCAGGCCGTAATGGACCAGGTAGCAGCGCAGGAAGCGCCAGCTTGCGCGCAGTAGCGCCGGTGCCGGATGGAGGTGACTTGGCCCGCGCAGCCTGGGGTCGGCATAGCGCAAGCGCTTGTCGAATAACTGACCGATATCGCGGTAGGGATCATGTCCCATCTGTCCGGGCAGCACGACGGCGCGGGCGCGCTTATCCTGGACGTCGAGCAGGCGCTCGTGGACGCCGCCATCGAACCGGTAGTGGTGGCGATGGTACAGACGCTTGACCCGCTCGAGTCCGAGGCGGCTGCGCAGGCGGCGGCCGACCAGCCAATTGCGTCGTCGGAAGGCGTAGACCGTGCCCGGGCTTGAATCCAGGTTCAGGCGCGCGACGGCTTCCAGCGCGGTCGAATCCAGCCATTCGTCAGCGTCCAGGGCCAGGATCCAGTCGTGCCTGGCGTGGGCGGCGGCCTTGTTGCGGGTGGGTCCGAAGCCATCGAAGCTGCCTTGGAACAGGCGGACATTGGCATGGCCGGAGGCGATGCCGGCACTGTTGTCGCTTGATCCGTTGTCGTAAACGACAACGTCCTCGAAGCGCTCGAGGCTGGCCAGGCAGCGATTGAGCGTGCGCGCGCCATCACGAACGATCAGAACGACCGAAATGCCGGCCAGGCCGGAACCTGTTCGGGGCTGGGGCGGGGAGATTGGCGGCATGGGCGAGAACAATGAAAGCGGGTTACGGAGGGCTTGGAGCGCGAATGACGGGCAACGTTCAGTCGCCGTGCAAGGGGTGGATTGGTTAACATGGCCGTCATGTTGGGATTCAATCATTGCGCTTTGGCCGGCACGGTCGTTCGCGCCGGCCTGTGCCTGGTGCTGTTGCTTGGCTTCTCCCGAATGGTGGCGGCTGACCCGGCAGCGGCTGCCAGGCTGGCTGTGTTCGATATCGGGTCGGGGTCGACCCGCATGTTGGTGGTCGAGCTCGAAACCTGCAGCGAGGCAGCTCCCGTCGTTATTCACCGTAGCAGCGTGCGCCTGTCCTTTGCCGGAGACCTGCTGGCTTCCGGCGGCAATCGCTTCTCCGAGCAGATCAGAAGCGAGGCCGATGCGGTCATGTCGGAGCTTGTCGCACGTGCCCGTGCGCTGGGCGCCGAGCGCCTGGTTGGGGTCGCAACCCAGGCGTTTCGCACGGCCATCGATGGTCAGACCCTGCTGGATAGCTGGCAGCAGAGATATGGGCTGGTCGCGCGAGTGATTTCGCCGGAAGAAGAAGCCCGCCTGGGTTACCGCCTGGTCGCTGATCGATTCGGGGCGGTGCCAGAGGGGCTGCTGGTCTGGGATATCGGGGCTGGCAGCCAGCAATTGGTCTGGCATGATCGCAACACCCGGAACTGGCAGCATGTCAACAGCGACCTCGCATCGGTGACGTTTCGTGACCACGCGCTGGCCGTGCTGGAGCGGCCGGCTGGAGCCATCTCGCCCAACCCGATCAGCTCAGACGAGGCCGAACGTCTGGTCGCGACGTTGGTGGAATGGCTGGATGCCGAACAGGTTGCCCAGGTTGCCGCCGTGGTCAGTGCAGGGTTCAGAGTGGTCGGAATCGGTGGTGTGCACGGTGCTAGTCTCGTCAATCAGCTGGGCCTGGCCCGAGGTGATCCGGTGGATCGCATGGCCTTGTCCGAGGCGCTGGGGCGGCAACTGGAACGCAGTGACGAGGATATTGGCGGCGAGTACGCCGATACCGATGTAACCAACCTGATCCTGGTCGGTGCCTTGATGGATCAGTTTGGCATCGACCGCTACCAGGTAACGGGTATGGACCTCACCGACGCGCTGGTTCTGGCGATGGCCGCTGATTGCCGAATCCTGCCCCATCCCCTCTCGCCGTCGAAGTCGGCCATGATGATGCATGTGCCGGTTGCCGGTGCACTGCCGATATCCTGGTTTCGGCAAGATGACTTACTCAATCCTTGGTGACAAGCTGACCATGCCTGAACTGACCCTGATTGCCGCCATGGCCAGAAACGGCGTTATTGGCGCGGGCGGCGACATGCCCTGGCATCTGCCGGCCGACCTGGCCCACTTCAAACAGGTGACCATGGGACACCCGGTACTGATGGGGCGCAAGACATTCGAATCGATAGGTCGGGCCTTGCCGGGTCGGCGCAATATCGTGCTCAGCCGCTCGGCTGTCGATCTGCCAGCGACAGTTGAGCAGTTCCGGAGCCTGGCGCAGGCCCTGGCTGCGCTCGATGAAAGCGATGGCGTCATGGTCATTGGCGGCGGGGAGGTCTATCGCCAGGCATTGCCGCTGGCGTCGAGGCTGGCACTGACCTTCATCGACGCCGATATCGACGGGGATACCCGTTTCCCGGAATTTTCGCCCCGGGAGTGGGCGCTGGTCTCCATGCAGTCTCGGCCGGCCGATGATCGCAATGCTTACGCACTGGTCTTCGCCGAGTTCCGTCGACGCTGATTGCAACCACCCTTGTGGTCATGCCAGGATCGAAGCCTTGGCGCCCGGGGTCGAGCAGTTGCCGAAATCGGCTCACGCTACCATTGGCATCAAGCCGGACAGGTACAATCGCGGCCCATGAAACGTCAGATCTTCATTGGTGATGTCCAAGGCTGCGCCGATCCACTCAAGCGGCTGCTGGATGCTTTGCGCTTTGACCCAGCCTGTGACCGGCTGCGTTTTGCTGGTGACCTGGTCAACCGCGGCGGTCAATCCTTGCAGTGCCTGCGCCTGATCCATGAGCTGCGATCCGCGGCCATGACCGTGCTCGGCAACCATGACTTGCACCTGCTGGCCTATGCGCACCACCATCCGCGGGTGCGCAAGCGCAACCGGGAGTTCGACGAGATCATCGAGGCGCCGGACGGTGACATTCTGCTGCAATGGCTGCTGGGCCAGCCCCTGATGTGGAAGAGTGGCAGCCGCCAGCTGGCCATGGTCCACGCCGGCGTGGATCCGCGCTGGGGCCCGAAGCGGGCACGCAAGCGCGCTGCCGAAGTCGAGCACGCACTGGCCACGGATCCGCATACTTTTTTTGCCCACATGTACGGCGATCGACCGCGCCGTTGGCGTCCGGGTCAGCCTCACCACAGTCGGATGCGGGCCATCACCAACGTCATGACGCGGATGCGCTTTTGCGATGCCCGTGGTCGGCTCGAACTGGAGGCCAAGGGGGTTCCGGGCAAACCGCCGAAAGGCTTTCGACCGTGGTTTCACCATCTGCACCGCGATTGGAAGCGGTGGACTTTGATCTTCGGTCACTGGTCGATGCTCGGCTTGTTTCAGCAAAATGGCGTAGTGTGCCTGGATTCCGGCTGCGTCTGGGGCAACTCGCTCAGTGCCCTGATCATTGAGTCCGACGGTGAAAAGCGACTGGCGGCGCTGGACTGTAGCGACGGCCATTTTACCTGGCGGGATTGAACGCGACCGGTGGTAGCATGATGCGTTCAACGAGGAGGACGAATATGCATGCGTTTCGAAAGGTGGTGGTCGCGGTCGATGGTTCTGACAACGCGTTGCGCGCTGCGCGCACGGCGGTTCGATTGGCCGATTCGCTGGATGCTCCCCTGGTGATGTTGCACGTCTTTCCCTTGATGAGCAGCGATCTGCCGGGTGCGCTGGGCATGAGCCAGGAGGACCTGGAAGATATTCGCGACCGTTCAGCCCGCCAGACCTTTGATGCAGTGCGATCCGAAATCAGCCAGCGCGAGGGCCCGATCGAGGAAGTGGCTCGCATTGGTGATGTTGCCGGCGAGATCATTGATTACCTGAACGATGCCCGTGATGTGCTGCTGGTCATGGGGCGTCGCGGCCAGACTCAGCTTGGGTCACTGTTGCTGGGCAGCGTGTCGGACAAGGTCATGCGGCATACGAAAACGCCGGTGACCGTGGTCAGCTGAGATCTGTTTCCGCCATCCGGTCCAGGGTGGCGCTGATCGAGGGGCGTCGGCCGGTCCAGATCTCGAAGGCCAGGGCAGCCTGTCCCACCAGCATCCCCAGCCCGCCGCTGACTGCCAGTCCCCGGTCGCGGGCCCAGCGCGCCACTGGTTCGTGGGCGGCACCGTAGTTGAGATCGTAAACCTTGGCAGTTGCCTGCAACCAGCCCGCGTTCAGCTCGGGCATGGTGCCCTGATGACCGAGGCTGGTGGCCTGGATCACCAGGTCATGACCGGGCCCTTGCGGCTTGGCGGTCAGGGCGTGCCCCGATATCGGGCCGAGGTGAGCGAAGCGCTCAGCCAGGCTGGCGGCGCGCACGGGCGTGCGGTTGAGCAAGGTGATGCAGGCTGGGTGTTGCTTGAGCAGCGGCGCGAGGATGCCAGCAGTGGCGCCGCCGGCACCAAGGATGAGAATGCGGGCCCCGTTCAGCGCGAAACCCTGCCGCTCAAGGTCAAGGATCAGCCCCGGGCCATCGGTGTTGAAGCCCAGCCAACCCTGCTCACTGAGCATAAGTGTGTTGACTGCCCGGGCCAGCCGGGCCGGTTGGTCCAGCTGACGACAATGGCGCAGGCCAGCCGGCTTGAGTGGGAGGGTCAGGTTGGCACCGATGCCACCGGCAGCGGCCAGTGCGGTCAGTTTTTCAGGTAATTCCTGCTCACGGCAGCGAATCGCCTGGTAGTCCACCTCGATTCCAAGCTGGCGGCCAAACAGGCCGTGAATGCGCGGCGACAGGGTATGGCTGATCGGGTCACCGAACACCGCCAGGCGCAGGCTATGGGTCATGCTGGCTTCTCATTGGCATAATGTCGGCGTGGCGCCATCGGGTTGGCTTGGAAAAACAGGGAAACCACCGAAGGCACCGAAGACACCGAATTGGTTAGATTTGGGTGAGCTGCCGGGCGATGTCGGGTGCGGCATAGGTCAGGATGGCGTCGGCACCGGCTCGGCGGATAGACAGCAGCGATTCCAGCATGACCTTGTCGCCGTCCAGCCAGCCGTTGGCCGCAGCGGCCTTGAGCATGGCGTATTCGCCGGACACATGGTAGGCCAGCGTGGGAACGCCGAACTCGTCCTTGACCCGGCGAATGATGTCGAGGTAGGGCAGGGCTGGTTTGACCATGACCATGTCGGCACCTTCTTCCAGGTCCATGGCAACCTCGTGTAGCGCCTCATCGCTGTTGGCAGGATCCATCTGGAAGGTTTCCTTGCCGCTTTTGCCCAGGTTTGCAGCCGAGCCAACCGCATCGCGGAACGGGCCGTAAAAGGCCGAAGCGTACTTGGCCGCGTAGCTCAGGATCAGCGTGTTGTGGAAGCGCTCGGCCTCCAGGGCTGCCCGGATGGCACCGATCCGACCATCCATCATGTCGGATGGGGCAACGACATCGGCGCCAGCGCGGGCATGACTGAGGGCCTGCCTGACCAGGGCTTCGACGGTGTCGTCGTTGACGACGTAGCCTTGATCATCGATCAGTCCGTCGAGACCGTGGCTGGTATAGGGGTCCAGCGCCACGTCGGTGATGATGCCCAGTTCTGGAAAACGGTTTTTCAGGGCCCGCACCGTGGACTGAACCAGACCATCCTCGCGCCATGCCTCCTCGGCCTGGTCAGTCTTGCGCTCGGCCGCAACGACCGGGAACAGGGCCAGGGCCGGAATGCCCAGGGCGAGGCATTGCTCGGCCGTTTCCAGCAGGGCATCAAGACCCAGCCGTTCGACCCCTGGCATGGATGGGATGGGTTCGCGGGCAGCTTGCCTTTCCAGGACAAAGACCGGGTAGACCAGGTCGGCGGCACTCAGGCTGGTTTCGCGAACCAGCCGGCGTGAAAAGTCCTGGGCCCGCAAGCGTCGAGGGCGCTGCGTTGGAAAAGCCATCGGTTTACTTGAAGTGCGACTTGAAATACTTGAATGAGTTCTGGAAGGCTTTCCAGGCGTGCTCGGTCTCCAGCTTGAGACGCTCGAACTGGGCTTCGCCGGCAGCACGCAGTTCGGAGAGCTTGTTTTTCATCTCGGCCTGCTTCTGGCGAACTTCGGCCAATTGTTCTTCATACTTCTGCTCGGCCTTGCCGCTGGCCTCGCTGGCCTTGCCTTCGAGCCGATCGATTTCCTCGTTAAGCTGGTCGAGTTTCTCTTTCAGCGATTCGATAAAAGCCTTGCGGCTGTTTTGATCACTCATGGTTAGACTCCTTGAGGTTGGCAGGAAAATGCCTGTCAATAGTAGCCTTTTTGAATCCGGCAGGAAGCCTTGTGCGCACTTTTGGCCGCGCTGCGTCATTCTTCGTTCGGTTGCCAGTCGGGCTCGCGGCGGCGGCGGCGCAGAACAAAGCGTTCTGGCGCAAGGGCTCGCCGGATTTCGGGTTCCAGCGTGATCGGGCGTCGGCTCAGCTGATCGGCCAGCAGCTCGGCGCACAAGGGCGTGTGGGTCAGGCCCCGCGAGCCGTGGGCGATGGTCAGACAGATGTTGGCCATGGTGCGGTGCGGATTGCATGACGGATCGGGGAGCGGGCCGGCCAGCGGCAAACGGTCCGGACTTTCGCAGCGAAGTGCGACGCGACTGGCGACCACACGGGCCTGTTCTCCGCCCAGTGCCGCATGCTGTTCGGGGAGATATTGGCCGAGTTGGGCCAGGTTATGATCATCATCGGCCGGGTCAATATTCAGCTCCTTTCCTCGACGGTCGTAGGTTGCGCCGACACAGTGCAGCCCGGCCAGCACTGGTGTCAGGTAACCGGCATGACAGAATGGCTGTGCCCATTCGCGACTGTGGTCTGTGGCTGCAACATAGCTGACCTGGCCCCGGCTGCTGCCAAGGGGCAGCCAGCCCAGTCCAGGCAGTTCCCGGACGCTGCCGGCCGTGGCCAGAATCAGCGCATCGGCCGGCGCTGCCCGGCCATTGTCCAGCTGCACGGTCGGTACTGGGCCCGGCTGGAAGTCGATCACCCGACCCACGCTGAGTCTGATGGAGGGGTGGTCGAGCAGGTGGCGGCACCAGGCCGCCGGGCGCAGGTAGCCGCCCGCATGGATCTCATAACAGGATCCGTTTCGAGAAAGCAGCTCCGGGGGCCAGGCGCCGCTGTCCCGTGCCCTGGCCAGCTTTTCCCGCATGCGGGCATTGGCGGGTTTCTGGATGAAGCCTTCGAGGCGACCAAGTTCCGGGTTGGCCGGAAAATCCAGGGTACGAAACCAGCGCATGGCGGCCAGCAGGCTGGTTTGGTAGAAGCGATTCTGGGCAGTCAGGTGGGGACTGGGGGTGGTGTAGACAACGCCACACAGATTGCCCGATGCGCCGCTGGCCGGTGGGTCCGGATCGACCACGCTTACCTGCCAGCCACGCTCGGCGAGTGCGCGGGCGACGGTTGAGCCGGCCAGGCCGGCACCGGCCACGATCGCCCGACCGGCCCGCAGCGCCGTCCTGACCGCCTGGCCCGGCTTGCGCCCGACCAGGCGGTGGCGCTTGTTGCCGAAGCCGGATTCGCGCCAGACATCGAAGCCGGCCTCGGCGAGGTCGCGCCGAACCTGGCCGGCTGCGGTGAAGCTGGACAGGCTGGCACCAGGCGCAGAGCGCTCAGCCAGGGCAGCCAACAGCGCTGGTTGCCAGATATCCGG
Organism: Wenzhouxiangella sp.; assembly: GCA_007131235.1. GTDB lineage: Bacteria > Pseudomonadota > Gammaproteobacteria > Xanthomonadales > Wenzhouxiangellaceae > Wenzhouxiangella. The sequence continues at coordinate 20,206 of SLQY01000184.1, read as the reverse complement.
GTTGCGGGCCGGCGCAAAACCATCCAGAAACCAGGCGTCGACGGCGATCTCGGCCTGTCGCCATTGCGCTGTGGCGTCGCCGAGCATGATCGTCAGGCTGACATTCGTGGCCAGGTTGACCCGATGCCAGCCGGGCACGGGCGGCGGGTAGTCAGCCAGCAAGCGCTGGGCCAGGAGATCAAGCTCCGGCCATTGTGAGAGCGCCCGGGCCAGGTCGGCACGGGTCAGCGGGTGCAGCTCGGCCGATTGCAGGTGCAGGTGGGCGCTGCCTGGCGCATGCGCGAGGAAGGCGCGAGCGGCCAGCAGCATGTTCAAGCCGGTGCCGAAGCCTGTCTCACCAATCACGAAAACCTGGCCGGCTTGCAGCTTGCTGAAGCGATCGGGCAGATCATTGGCCTCGATGAAGACAAACAGGCTCTCGGCCACGCCCTGGCCGGGCATGAAGTAGCTGTCGGCATGCTGGGCCGAGAGCGGTGTCGCGCCGTCGAAGGTGACCTCGGCCGGGACAATGGGGGCGACCGGCATACTCATGGCGCTTTGAAGAATCCGCCGGAAATGGTGAGAATGACTGAATTCAACATGGCTGATGTTATATCATTTCGATCTCATGCAAGCAGGTTCGCATATGGCAGCCGTACTGGACAGAAAGAACGAGGATAGCAAGGGCGTCGCGCTGGATCGTGCCGCTATTTGTGTTTCAGGCTTGTGCCTGGTGCAATGCCTTGTGCTGCCCCTGGTCCTCGTGCTCACCCCGTTGATGTCGCTGGGTTTCCTCGGCGAAGAGCTCTTTCACGTCGTTTTGCTGGCGCTGATCGTTCCGGTCAGCCTGGCGGCTTTTGCGCTAGGCTACCGCGTCCATCGCAATCGGCAGATGTTTTTTCCCGGGCTGGTCGGGCTGGTTGTGATCATTCTGGCGGCCATTCTCGAGGGCAGTGTGCTCGGCGCGCTGGGTACGGCATTGCTGACCTCGCTGGGCGGCATGTTGCTGATCGTTGGCCACTGGCTCAACCTGCGCCGCCGCCGTGAGGCCTGCCTGCGGCCTTCGCAAATCTAAGATTGCTTGTTCACCGGGCTGGGATCTCGATCGCATTCGGGTGCCGGGTGAACAAGGTCGTGAAAAGTTGTACTGCCGACCTGATCCGTGACCTGATAAAATCTGGCCCGTTGTTATTTTCCAGGGAAGACGAGCATGAGCGAAATACCTTCTGATTTGCGCTTTTCCGAGAGCCACGAATGGGTCAGCCAGGAAGAGGATGGCGTGGTCAAGATCGGCATCACCGATCATGCCCAGGAGCAGTTGGGTGACCTGGTGTTCGTCGAACTGCCGGAAGAGGGTGCCACCTTCGGCCAGGGTGATGCCTGCGCCGTGGTTGAATCGGTCAAGGCCGCCTCCGACATCTACAGCCCCGTTTCCGGTGAGGTCATCGCGGTCAACGAGGCGCTGGTGGACGGACCGGAAATCGTCAACAACGACCCCTACGGCGACGGCTGGCTGTTCAGCGTGCGCCTCGACGACGCCGACGAACTCGAAAGCCTGATGGACGCAGACGCCTACCGCGAGCATATTGAAGATTGATCGGACGTTCAGCCTGCTTTTTAGAACCGAGTTAACCGGCCTGGGGCAGCGTTGCCGCGCTCAGGATCGGGCAGGAGCAACGGCTGCGCGCAGCACCAGCCCCAAGGCGCGATCCAGCTTGAAGCGGTCAGTTCTTTCGTTCGAACCTGCCAAGCATTTGCTGCCAGTATTCTTCGATCAGCCGGATAAGCTCCGGCGCCGGTTCGGTATCAGGTTGGCGTACCAGCCAGTTCATATGGTGTTGCCGATTGAGTGCCGCCCAGGCCGAGGCCAGCTCGCGAGCTGAGTCAGGCGCCAGCCAGCCGCAGTCGCCCAGGCTCTGAAACTGCTCCGAGGGCTGACGCTGGTCAAGCAGCGCCGGCTGCTGATGCGCTTGTTCCAGCACACCCAGCTCGGCCAGGTACTGAAGGTCGATGAGCAGACGCTTGACTGGGTCCTCTTGACGCTCCCGACGTTGCCGGCTGCGCATGTCGGCCAGGTCGGCGCGGACCTGCTCCGGGTCGCGCGGGCGTGCCAGCACTTCCCGGCGGGTCTTTTCGAAATCGGCCGCAAGATCAGGATGGCCGGCGATCCAGCGTGCCCGGATCAGGGCCTGATGTTCCCAGGTCCAGGCCTGTTTGCACTGATAGTCGTGGAAACTGTCGGCTCGGCTGACCAGCAGGCCGGAACGGCCGTTGGGACGCAGGCGGGTATCGATTTCGAACAGGCGACCGCCGGGCAGCGGCATCTGCATGAAGCTGATCAGGCGTTGGGCGGTGCGCACGGGTGCCGGATCATCGACGTGCAGGAAGACCAGATCGAGGTCGGAGCTGTAGTGCAGCTGGCTGGCACCGAGGTTGCCGTAGCCGATGACCGCCAGGTCCGGCTCGTTTTCGCTGATCAGCCCCAGCACTTGCTCGATGATGACGGCCGCGATGGCGGTAAGCCGTTCGCCGGCTTTTGCCGAATCCATGCGTCCGTCCAGCTCGGCCAATGCCGTGCGCAGGGAGCCGGCCTGGCGCCAGCGGCCCAGTGCATGCAGATTGGCTTCGACCTCACCCGGTTCAAGCTGTGGTGGGCTGGGCAGGTCGAAACCGTGCACCGGATCGAGCAGGTCGTCAAGCAGCTGCGGGGCGGCGACAATCCAGTCAGCCAGGCGGCCGCTGCTGCGAAATACCCGGACCAGGCGTTTGAGCGTTGTCGGGCGCTCGTAAAGCAGTGACAGGTAAGCCGAGCGCCGGCTGATCTGATCGATCAGGCGCAGCAGGTCTTCAAGGCCGATGTCAGCCGGGCTATGACTCCCGGCTTCGCTCATCAGCAGCGGCATGAGCCGCTCAAGACGTCGGCGGCCTTCGGCGCTCAGTGCTCGCGAGCGAGTGCGCTCATGCAGCCGTTCCAGCAGGTGAAGGACGGCGTCGGGTTGCTCGAAACCGGCCTGCGACAGGCGCTCGGCCAACGCTGGCGTCGGCGGCCAAAGCTCCGTTGGGGCTTCTGCTGCGGTCTGCTCGGTGCGGAAGTGAGCGGCGAACTGGTTGCGCACCAGGTTGCGGTGGTGGTTGATTTCGGCACACAGTTCGTCCCAGTTCGAGCATCCCATCAGGCGTGCCAGGCGGGACCGAGCCGACTGGTCTTCAGGCAGGTGATGACCCTGGCGGGCGGTCATAGCCTGAAGGCGGTTTTCCAGAATGCGCAGGAATCCGTAGGCCTGGCCGAGGGCTTCGCTGTCGCTGGCATTGATCTGGCCAAGCCGGGTACAGGCAGCCAGGGCCGGCAAGAAACCGCGTTCGCGCAGGGACGGTTCACGGCCGCCGCGCAAAAGCTGGTGGCTTTGAATCAGGAACTCCAGCTCGCGAATGCCACCGGGTCCGCGCTTGATATCGTCGCGCCGGGAACGCGCCCGACCGCTGGCGTCGATGCGCTGATGCAGATCGCGCAGGCTGTCGAAAATTCCGTAGTCGAGATAGCGACGAAACACGAACGGCGACAGCGCGTCAAGCAGGTGCCTGGCCACGCGCTGTGAGCCGGCTGCCGGTCCAGCCTTGAGCCAGGCGTAGCGCTCCCAGGTTCGTCCCTCGCTAAGGAAGTACTGCTCCATCGCGCCGATGGACCAGACCAACGCACCGGCGTCGCCAAATGGGCGCAAACGGGTATCGACAATCCAGACGCGGCCATCGGCAGTCGTGCCATCCATCAGGCCAATCAGTTCGCGGGCAACCAGTTTCAGCCATGCAGCCGCATCCAGGCGGCGCGGGCCTTCGCTCTGACCCTTGCCGTCGTAGGCAAAGACCAGGTCGATGTCGGAGTTGAAGTTCAGCTCATCGCCGCCCAGCTTGCCCAGTCCGAGTATGGCCAGCTGGATGGCTTCACCGGCCTCGTCGACCAGGTTGCCGTGGCGCTCGGCGACCCGCTGTTCGGCCACGTCCAGGGCCAATTCCAGGCAGTGCCGGGCCAGGCGAGAGATGGCGTGCCCGGTTTCGGCAATATCCATCGCCCCGGTCAGGTCTTGCCACAGGATATTGACCGAGGATAATTGCCGAAAGCGCCTGAGGGCGCGTTCGGGGTTATCGCGCAGTTCTGCCGCGCCAGGCGACGGCGGGTTCTTGGTCGGATCACGGTCATCGGGGAAGCGGCGCCAGGTTTCGCTGACAAAGGCGCTCAGCGATGGCAGTTCATCGATATCCAGTTCAATCCCGCGTTTCATGCTCGTGCGAACGCCTATTCCGAGTGATCAATACCAAACATTAAACCACCGAAGTCACCGAAGACACCGAAAAGCGACTTGATTGGGTCGGTGTCTTCGCTGTTTTTGGTGGTTCCCATGTTTTTGTTTGGAAGAGTGCCGGGGTTTGCTGCAGCGTCTTGATGTCAGGTATTGGTGTCTCTCGCGGCGGTGACCAGGCCTCGGAACAGGGCTTGTTGTTCGGCGCGCTGGGGCAGGTACTCAGGGTGCCACTGTACGCCAAGCACGAAGGGGTGGTCGCTGCGTTCGATGGCCTGGACCACGCCGCTGCTTTCGCGGGCGCAAACGACAAACGAACGCCCAACCCGGGCAATGGCCTGGGAGTGCAAGGCATTGACGCGAGCCGAGGTGCCGGACAGGACGCGCGCCAGCAGCGAATCGGCCTCGATCTCGATGCGCTTGCGCGGCAAAACCGAACGTATCGCCGGGGTTTCCTCGTAAAAGTTGGCCAGGTCCTGGTGCAGGGTGCCGCCGCCGGCGACGTTGAGCAACTGCATGCCACGGCAGATGCCGAGCATGGGCAGCCCGCGCTCGTCGGCCTGGTTGATCAGCATCTTTTCAAGTTGATCGCGAGCTTCATTGAGGCCGGTGGTCTTGGTTGTCAGCAGACGACGGACCAGTAACAGCAGTGGGAACAGGATCAGCCCGAGCAGGCGACGCCAGCCGTTCATGCCCCGGTCCTCGAGCTCCTTGAGTTCCAGCCTGCGCTGCTGCCCGTATAGCTGCGGGGCCACGTCTGCCCCGCCGCCGATGATCAAGCCGTCGACTTCGCCTATGGCGATGGGCCGGGCCGGGCGAATCCGGACCGGGCGACCACTGGCCCGACGCACGGCCCAGGCCGTGAAAATCCAGGCAGCCAGGCCGCCCTTGTCGGGTCCGGTGATGCCGATGCGTGGCCTGGATTTCATTTCTTCAGCCATGCCTCCGTCTTGTTCAGCAGCGTGCCAAGCAGTCCGGGCTGCTCGGCATGCTGCTTCAGAACGCGCTCGAGACGATCGCTGTCGGCAGCCAGTCGTTCGATTTCGAGCCAATCGTTCCAGGCAATGGCAAGGGTCCAGTCGGGCTCATCAATCAGGCAGTTGGGCAGTCGGTAGTGAAAGGCCGGGCGCGGCTTGATCAGGTCTTTTTCCACCTCCGCTGCCATCACCCGGTCGTGATCGATATGGGCAAACAGGGGCAGCATGTCGAGTGGTCGGTTCCGGGTCGGGGTCAAGCGCAGGAAGTCGTCAATCAACTGCGCGATATCGGGCGCATAGGCAGGGTTCAGAACATGGTTGACGTAATCCTCCGGGTAGGCCTGGACATAGGGGCTGATACGGCGGGTGAGGTCAACCTTGGATCGTTCCAGCAACCAGTCGTACTTAAGCAGGAAAGCGCGCAGGATGGCCAGAGAGTGATCCGCATCCAGGCTGGCCACCTCGATGTTGAGCTGCATGCCGAAAGCGTAAAAGGTCGAGGCATGGGTGCCGCGCGCCCCTGCTCGATGCAGCTCGAGACGAATCTGGTCCAGCCGTGCCAGTTCGGTCCAGGCCACCGGGGGTGCGACCAGCTCCATGGGTACGACCAGGCCCGCTACACGTGAAAGTGCAGTTTCCAGGGTATCCCGGGTTTCGCCCTTGCCCAGGTCAATGCCGACCTCAGCAAGGGCTGTCTGATAGCCACGATTCTTGAGGATATCGGCGTCCAGCTCGATGCTGAAGTCACCCAGCTCGGTGTCCTTGACCAGCGTGTGAAAAGCACTCTTTCGCTCTGCCCTCCCACCAATAACGGTCGTGACGGCGGCAGCCATTTGTTCCGGCTTGATGCCAGCCATCTCGAGCTCGATGCCAACCTGGCGGCAGCCTCCGGCGTAGTTGTGCTGCCATGGTGGGGCCTGAAAGGCCGATGTCGATGCCGTTTTCGCGCTCATGACCCGATCGCTTCTCCGGCCAGCCACTCGAGGATGGCCATGCGCATGAAAACACCCATGCGTACCTGATCCAGGATCAGCGATTTTGGTCCATCGGCCACGTCTGCCGCGATTTCGACGCCGCGGTTGATGGGGCCAGGATGCATCACTTGGCAGCCTGGCGCAGCCCGGGACAAGGCGCGTTCGCTCAAGCCCCATTCGTTGTGGTAGCGCTCAGCATCGGGCCATCCGGCCTGGTCCATGCGCTCGCGCTGGATCCGCAGCATCATCACCAGGTTGGCACCTGCCATGCTTTCGCTCAGCGTCCGGCAGACTTCGACGCCGCTCAGGTCGATGTCGTCAGGCATGAGTTCAGGCGGCCCGCCGATACGCAGCCGTGCGGCATGCAGTCGGCGGAACAGGGCCAGTCCCGAGCGTGCCACGCGCGAATGGCGGATGTCGCCAACGATGCAGAGGTCGAGTTCAGGCCAGGCTGGGCCATGAGCTTCGATGGTGGCGGCATCGAGCAGCGCCTGGCTGGGATGATGGCCGCTGCCATCGCCGGCATTGAGCAGGGAAAGCCCGGCCGGCACTTCGGCAGCCAGGCGATGGCAGCGACCGGTCTCGGGATGGCGCAAGACAATGCAGTCCACGCCCATGGCAGCCAGTGTGGCAGTTGTGTCGACCAAGGTCTCGCCCTTGGTGGAGGAGGAGCGATCGAGCTCGATATTGATCACTCGCATGCCCAGGCGCAGGGCGGCCAGCTCGAACGAAACCCGTGTTCGTGTGCTGGGCTCGAAGAACAGGTTGGCCACGGTCCGGTCCAGCGTTCCGGGTGCTGCACCTGCCGACAGGGCCTTGGCGCGGTCGAGCAGGGCCCGAATGGTGCGGTCTTCCAGCGTCTCGATGTCCAGCAGGTGGCGGGTGGCCGGGTCAGTCATTGCCTTGTTCACTCATCCAGGACTCAAGAATTTTGGCTGCGGCCATGCTGTCGAGACGGGCGGCATCGCGCTTGCGTGCGCGCCCGGCCTGGCGCCGACCGGCGAACTCGCTCGCGGCATGCTCGGAGCTCAGCCTTTCGTCATGCAGGCAGATGTGAGTATCTGGTGCCAGCATGGTCAGCCAGTTGGCAAAGCGCCGGATACGCCGACTCATGTCGGTTTCCGCGCCGCCTCGATCCAGCGGCAGACCGACGACGATAGCCCCGGGCTGCCATTGCTTGATCAGCGTGTCCAGGCTTTCATGGAGGTGCGCTTTCGATGTGTTGCGGATCGGTGGCAATGGCCGCGCCGAGCCCGTCAGGGGGTGGCCAACGGCTACACCAATGGTTCGCGTGCCGTAGTCGATGGCCAGCCAGTTGCCGGCCCGGCAATCAGGCATGGCCGCCTGCCGGCTGCAAGCTGCCGACGTTGATGCCGAGACTGGCCACGGCCTGCTCCCAGCGCTGCTCCGGCGGCAGGTCGAAGACGATATCTGATCGCGCCATGACGTTCAGCCAGGCATTGTCACGCATTTCGTCCTCGAGCTGGCCGGCGCCCCAGCCAGCGTAGCCCAGCGCCATCAGGAATTTCTCCGGCCCGTTGCCTTCGGCGATAGCCTCGAGGATGTCACGCGAGGTAGTCACGGCAATGTTCTTGCCGACGCGCATGCTGGATTCCCACCTTGGATCACCGTCGTGCAGGACGAAGCCGCGCTCGGGGTGAACAGGGCCGCCCTCGAAAACCGGGATATGGACCAAGTCTTCGCTGCTGAAGGGGATGCCGATCTGGCCGAGCACGTCGGCCATGGTGAACTCCGATGGCCGATTGATGGTGATGCCCAGCGCGCCCTCGTCATTGTGCTGGCACAACAACGTCACCCCTCGGGTGAAATTCGGGTCTTCCATGCCAGGCATGGCGATCAGGAATTGTTGTTCGAGATAGCTCACGATTCTATTCTAGTGCACCCGGCCGCTGCTGGTGATGCCTGTGGCTGAAATGGTCAGCGCAGACCCGAGCGGCTGGAGAACTGCCAGGTGCGGGTGATGGTCAAGATATCGACCTCGGCGCGGATCTCTTCGGACAGGGGGGCGAAGGGAGAGGACAGGCGCACGATACGAACGGCGGCTTCGTCGAGCACATCGTAGCCCGAGGACCTGAGTACGCGGATCTGGTCGACACTGCCGTCGGCCAGGACGTCCACGCTCAACACCAGGCTGCCCTCCAGGTTCATGCGCCGGGCCTGGTCGGGGTAGTTGAGGTTGCCGACCCGTTCGACCTTTGCCACCCAGGAGCGCATGTAGCTTGCATAGAGGTGCTCCTGGGTATTGGCGGAGACAAACCGCCTGCGCGGGCGTTCCGGGAAATCCTGGGTTTCGGCAAAGCGATCGGGCGCCGTGCGTGCCATGGCCAGGGATTGACGGATCAGTTCCCGGCTATCGGTCTGATCCTGGCTGGCCTGGTCGATGCGTTCCGGCAGGGGCAGGGCCTCGATTGGTTCCTGGTAGGCCAGCAACTCGCTGGGTGAGGCCTCGGTCTGTTGCGCGTCTGACGGCTCCTGCACCGGCTCGGGTTCGATGGCCGGCTCGGGTTCGCCAGCAGGGACGGTTTCGGCGGGACGCTGCAGGTCGGGGCTGGCGCCGCCGCCGCGCTGGCTGACCTGGGCCAGGAAGTCGGCTTCTTCAGGCGGCGTTTCGGTGGCCCATTCAACCAGGATGACATCCAGGCTCGCCGGGACGTTGTCCGGTCGCTGACCCAGGACTTCGAAGTGGACCAGCCCGATGATGGCGGCATGCAGCCCGACGGCAACTGCAACGGCGAGGACGAGCGAATCGCTGGCAACGGGACGGGCGCGTGCGGTGGTCATGCTTCGATGGCGTCGAACAGGTCTCCTGCAATATTGGCTCCGAACTGCGCGTCAAGTTCCCTGACGCAGGTCGGGCTGGTGACGTTGATCTCGGTAAGCCGATCGCCAATGACGTCAAGGCCGGCCAGGGTGATGCCATGCTCGACCAGGACAGGGCCGACCGCCTCGGCGATTCGACGTTCCGCCTGTCCGATCGGTCGCCCTTCGCCGCGCCCGCCCCGGGCCAGGTTGCCGCGGAAGTCCTGGGCACCGGGAATGCGGGCCAGCATCCACGGTACAGCCTGGCCATGGATCATCAGGACTCGTTTGTCGCCAGCAACGATTTCCGGCAGGAATTGCTGGGCCATGGCCAGTTCCGCGCCGTTGGCGGTCACGGTTTCGATGATGACGTTCAGATTCGGATCGTCGATTGCGGTCATGAAGATGCCGCGCCCGCCCATGCCGTCCAGCGGTTTGAGGACTGCCTTGCCTTGCTGCTCGACAAAAGCGCGAATTCGCCGTGCCGAACTGCTGACCAGCGTGGCGGGAATCAGGTCGGGGAAACGGGCGATCGCCAGTTTCTCGTTGAAATCACGCAGGGCGCGGGGCCGGTTGACAACGCGGGCTCCGGCGCTCTCGGCCCTTTCCAGCAGGTAGGTGGCGTACAGGTAGGATGCATCCACCGGTGGGTCGGCGCGCATCATCACCAGGTCGTCGCCTCCAAGCGGCCGGGTCTCCTCCGTGCCTAGCTCGAACCAGTGGTCGGGATCATCCATGACCTGGATGCCACGCATCCGGGCCTGGGTGGTTCCATCGGTCAGAAACAGGTCCTGCTCATTGAGATAACGCAGCTCATAGCCGCGGCGCTGGGCCTCGAGTAGCAGGGCAAAAGAGGTGTCTTTGGCCACCTTGATGGCGGCGATGTCATCCATCACCATGACGAGATACTTGTTCATCAATGCTCCGGGAAGGCTATTGAGGCCTGTACATGGCCGCGCGCATGGGGCAGAATCGGGTGAAAATTCCTTATTCGCCATCCGCTTGAAGGTATGTATTCTACCGGATTGGCAAAAACGACAAAGATCGACTAACCTAGGCGGGGAGAAAGCTGCCTCCACCGAGGGCCCATACCAGCGAAACCACAATGAGCGCAGATAACGAACAGACACAGGAAAACGAAAACGCCGGCCTGGGCGGTCTGAAGATCATGCTGATCGATGACAGCCGCACCATCCGGCGCTCGGCCGAAACCATGCTGAGCCGCGAAGGCTGCGAGGTGATCACTGCCAACGATGGGTTTGAAGCCCTGGCCTTGATTCACAAGCACGAACCGGACCTCATTTTCGTCGACATCATGATGCCGCGTCTGGATGGTTATCAGACCTGTGCCATCATCAAGAACAACAGTCGTTTCCGCAAGGTGCCGGTCATCATGCTGACCAGCAAGGACGGCTTGTTCGACAAGGCTCGCGGCAGGATTGTCGGCTCGGATCAGTATCTGACCAAGCCGTTTACCCGCGACGAATTGTTGTCGGCAGTGCGCGACCAGGTCGGCAGCAGCGCGCCGGCCTGAGTCGGCGTCGACAGATTGAACCAGCGCGAGGGATCATGAAAGGGGAGCATTCAACACACAGTCAGGGCATGCGCGGTGGTGGCCTGTTCGGCCTGCTGGCTGATTTCGAGCGCCGCAGTGTCGATCATGACGTTGGTGAAGCCAGCCGGCAACAGCAGATCAGCAATTGGGACGGGGTCGTTTTTCGACTCGGTGCGCATCACCTGACCTGCCGCATCGACCAGATCGAGGAAATCATCGCATTCCCCCCGTTTTACCCGGTGCCGGGTACGAAAGACTGGTTGCTGGGAGTGGCCAATGTTCGAGGCAACCTGGCCCCGGTTTCCGATCTGGGCTGGTACTTGTTCGGGACCCGAACGCCGATTACGGCACGTACCCGCCTGATTCTGACCAAGTTCCAGGGTCGATTGGCCGGGCTGGTCGTCGATGAAGTCTTCGGGCAGCGTCACTTCCACACCGACGACCTGGCGGCCTCGCCCGACTGGGCCGGAACCGAGTTGAGCGACATGGTCAGCCACGAGTTTCCTTCCGGGGAGCGCCGCTGGGGTGTTTTCCGGATGGAAGAACTGGCGCGACGGATGGATTTCATGGACGGTGCTCGGGAGCAGTGATCTCGGACCAGCACTGACCTGCAAGCGCAGGTCCAGACCAGCAGGGGAGGGCAGTAAAGCAGTGATTAAGACAGTCAGAATCATTCCGCAGTCAGGCGGAACAGAGCCGAAGGGACCAGTTCCCACTACTCGCAGAGCGACGAAACGAACGATGAATCATGAGGTGAAGGCATGAGTAGCGTGGTCACGCAATCAACCGAGCAGCGACTTTCTCCAGCACAGCTATTGCTGTTCGTACTGCTGGTCCTTTTTCTGGGCCTGGTGGCGTACAACTTCTTCCTGCTTAACCAGCGCAACCAGCAGGAGACGCAGTATCTGGCACTCACCACCGACATCCAGGTGCGAGCTCAGCAGTTGGCCAAGGCAGCCGGTGAGTCGGCGGTCGGTAACTTCGACGCCTTCGACGAGCTGAGCCGGACGCGCGACATCATCGATAATGCCATAGGCACGCTGCGCCGCGGCAATCCGGCCACCGGGCTGCCGGCGTCGCCGAGCCGGGTCAATGATTCATTGTCGACCATGGAGCAGCTGTGGAGTCGAATCGACGGTTTTGCCGGCCAGATCCTGGAGCGTACCGACCTGGTGATCGAGCTGGCTGACTCTGCCGCTGCATTCTCGACCAATATTCCCCAGCTTCAGGCCCAGTCCGACGATGTGGTCAGACGAATGATCGAGACCGGCGCGCCGTCAGTTCAGATTTACGTCGCCAGTCGACAGCTGGTCCTTGCCGATCGCATGCTGCGCCGAGTCGGCGACATCATGGCCGGCGGTACCGGTGCCATCACCGCGGCTGATGCCTTCAGCCGTGACGCCAACCTGTTCGACCGTGTTCTACAGGGTCTGATCAACGGCGACGAAGGGCTCAATATTACCGCTACTCGCAATCCGCAAGTCCTGGAAAGCCTGGCCGAGGTGGTTCCGCTGTTCGAGGAGATCCGGATTGATGTCGACACCATCCTGACCGCTTCCACCGACCTGTTCGAGGTGCGTGAGGCAGCCGATGAGATCTTCCTTGACGCCGAGGATCTGACTGATCAGGCCCGCGCCCTGGCCGGCGAGTACGCGACACTTGGCGATGACGCATTCTGGCCTTCGCTCGTTGCCGGCCTGCTGCTGGCTGCCGGTGCCTTGCTGATCCTGTTCGCGATTGGATTCAGCGCCTATCTGGCCCAGCGCCGTCGCGCCCGTGCCACTGCCGATGTCAACCAGCGCAACCAGGACGCCATTTTGCGCCTGCTCGACGAAATGAGCTCGTTGGCTGATGGTGACCTGACCGTGCAGGCGACGGTTACCGAAGATGTGACCGGGGCCATCGCTGACTCGGTCAACTATGCTGTTGAGGCCTTGCGTGACCTGGTTGCCGGCGTCAACAACACCGCTCAGCAGGTGGCCGCCCAGGCCCAGGAAACGCGGGCAACGACGATTCAACTGGCCGAGGCCTCAGAGCACCAGGCCAAGGAGATTCGTGAAGCCACCGATACCATCAACGAAATGGCTCGGTCTTTCGATGATATGGCGAAGCGCTCCAGCGAGTCGGCCGATGTCGCCCAAAGCTCGGTCCAGATCGCCAACCGCGGTGCCGATATGGTGCGTCAGACCATCTCCGGGATGGACAATATCCGCGATCAGATCCAGGAAACGTCCAAGCGAATCAAGCGCCTGGGTGAATCCTCGCAGGAGATTGGCGATATCGTCGAGCTGATCAACGGCATTTCCGAACAGACCAACGTTCTGGCTTTGAACGCGGCCATTCAGGCCGCTTCTGCCGGCGGTGCCGGTCGTGGCTTTGCCGTCGTTGCCGACGAAGTCCAGCGCCTGGCTGAACGTGCTACCAACGCTACGCGGCGAATCGAAGCCCTGGTTCAGACCATTCAGGCCGATACCGCCGAAGCCGTCAATTCAATGGAGCAGACAACCACGCAGGTGGTCTCGGGTGCGCGTCTGGCCGAGGATGCCGGTGACGCCCTGGAGTCGATCGAGAAAGTGTCCAACGACCTTGCCGGACTGATTCAGGAAATCTCGCGTCAGGCCCAGGAAGAATCGAACAACGCAACCAAGATCGCCCAGTTGATGAACAGTATTCGAGACATTTCGGTGCAGACCACGGAAGGTACCGGACAGACCGCCAAGTCAGTGGCCAGCCTGGCCGAGCTGGTTCGTGACCTGCGCGATTCGGTGTCTGACTTTACGCTTCCCGAGGATGAGTCCTGAGTCTCCTGGCTTGCAATCATGATCAACCAGGGAATCAGCGAGTCTGTCAGAGAGGTCAGCCAAGCATGCGTTGCCACCCCAACCCAACATCCGCGGGGCTGCGGACATGAGTAGTACGCGCCTGAGTAACCAGTCCCTGCAGTGGACCCGACCACTGCTGGATGAATTGTGCGACGAAGTCCGCCTTGCCGTCGAGCGGTTTGGTGACGATGAAGTCGATAGTCGACCGGATGACCTCGACGAGGCCATCGCTGCCTGCGAAAAGGTGGCCGGATCGCTGGCCATCATGGAGTTTGAGAGCGGCAAGCTGGTGGCCGAGTCCATGGCCGCGGCGCTGAGCGCGCTTAGCAGTGGCCAGGTCAAGGACCGTGACCAGGCCATCAGCGCCCTGCTGGAAGCCACGGGCACGCTGCCGGATTACCTGGACTACCTGGAAAGCACGCAGCAGGATGCTCCGATTGTCGTGTTGCCGACGATCAACGAGCTGCGCCACGCGGCCGGCACCAAGCCCATCGACGAGGCCAGTTTCTTCCGTCCGGATGTCAGCCAGGCGGGACTGCCTGAGGTGACCGGTGACGATGTTCCCGACCTCCATGAAATCCGGCGACGCTATCAGCATGCCTTGCGCGGCATGTTGATGAAGCAGGAAGACAGCGAAACGCTGTCGGCACTGTCGGAAACAGCCCTGGTCCTGCGCGATCAGCAAGCTTTGCCCGTGCCTGTGCGCCGGGTCGGCTGGGCTGCGGCTGCCGTCTGCGCGGCGCTCAGCAACAAGGATCTTCACCCCGGGCCTGCCAGCACCAGGCTGTTTGCGCGCCTGGATGTGCTGATCAAGAACGCCAGCGAAAACCCGGGTGAGACGGAGTTGTCCGAGCGCGCCGATGAGCTGTGTCGCGGCTTCCTGTTCCAGGTCGCGATGGCGAACTCCGATGCACCATTGGCGGTTGAGGTTCACCAGGCCTTTAACCTCGGTGCCCATGCGCCTGAGCATGTGGCCCAGGCCAAGGTTTTCCTGGCTGGCCGCAACCGCGCGCTGTTTGCCGCCGTGACCCAGGCCGCCCGCGAGGACCTGGCAAAAATCAAGGACGTCCTGGGCTCACAGCTGGAGCGTGAGCACGATCCCGAGGTGCTGCAGCAGCAGACATCGATGCTGGAATCGGTCGGTGAGAGCCTCGGTATGCTCGGGCTGGATCGCCTCGCCGAGCGGGTCAAGGCCCAGGCCAGCAAACTGCAGGAAATGGGCTCCGACCCCGAAGATCCAGGCCTGTTGATGGTCGCGCGTGAACTGCTGGTCGTCGAGTCACAGCTCGAGGAGAGTTTTGGTCTGGCCGCCGGCATGGGTTTTGATGAAGATGGCGACGAGACCGGTACGCTGTTGCCGCCGACAGAACAGCGCCGGGTAACCCGGCAGTTGGTCAAGGAAGCGCTTGAGGATCTGGCCCACGCCAAGCATTTGCTCGACGCCGTCAATCGGCAAAAGGCCGATACCGGAGCCGTGGGCGAGGCGCAGGTGATTCTTGATCGCATTGCCGGCGCCTTGTACCTGTCCGAGCTGGACCAGGCCGCGGCTATGCTGAATGCCGCAGGTCGCCTTGCCGGAGACCATCTTGGTGATGGCATCAACGGCGATCCGGACGCGCTGGATACGCTGGCCGAAACGCTGACCGTTACCGAATTTTATCTCGAGAGCTTGTCCACTCGGGACGAACGTGGCGAACGCTATTTGCATTCGGCACGCGATCGACTGGCTGCGCTGGGCTATTGGGACCAGGCTACCGAGCCGGCTGCCGAAGCGCCGGCCGAGCCGGTCGACGAGCAGCTGGGCGCTGACCTCGATGATCTAGCTGAAAGCGAGGAGTTTGCAGAGCTGGACGATGTCGAGGAAAGTGAGCCGGCCATGGACTTCGAGACCGACGAGCCCATCGATGCTGGGCTCGACCTGGTCGATGAAGATGATTTTGAAGATCTGTCGCTGGACATTGGGCCTGAGTCTGACGCCGCTTCTGTTGATGCCGATCAGGCGAGTACCGACGAGACTCTCGAAGTAACGCCTGGGGAGACTCCTGAAGAGTCCCCTGAACAGAGCCTTGAACGGCCCCTTGAAGAATCGCCTGAAGACTTGCCCGAAGAGCTCTCTGAGGAGAAGTCGTCCGAGCTTGAAGAGCTCGAAGCCGATGATGAAGATGCGGATATCGATTTTGTCGATGAGCTGGACCTCGACGACGATTTCGAGCTTGATGCCGATCAGGAGACATCGGCCCAGGTGTCGGACGACACCAAAGACAGCCCAACCGAACAAACATCAACTGGATCGGCGTTCGATGATTTCGACATCGTCGAGATCTTCCTGGAGGAGTTTGATCAGGAGCTTGAGTCACTCAACGAGCTGGTGCCGAAGTGGCGTCAGGATCCGTCTGACGATGAAACCACCGTTACCATCCGGCGCGCATTCCATTCGTTGAAGGGCTCCGGCCGCATGGCTGGTGCCATGGAAATCGGCGAATTTGCCTGGCAGATCGAAAACATGCTCAACCGTATCCTGGATCGTCAAATCCAGGCCACGCCAGAGGTCACCGGGCTGGTTGCCGAGGCCGTGGAGTATTTGCCAAGCATGCGGGCTCGCTTGAGCGGGGACGGACCTGGCGAGTTCAGCGAGGAAAGCTGCGCTGCACTGGCCGGGCGAGCGGAAATGGCTGCCGATGGCAACCTGGGTGAGGAAGCGACCGATAGATTGGCGGTGCCGCCCGAGTTGGAAGAGCTGGATCCGACCCTGATCGAGTTGATGATCAAGGAGTTGTCGGACAATCTCGAGGCTTATGACCAGTGGCTGAGTAAGGCCGAGGAAAGCGGACATGTCCCGCCGATCGACGAAAGCCTGGTCAGGATCGTTCACACCATGAAGGGCACCATGCGCCTGGCTCCGATTGGTGATGAGACCGAAACCGCCCAGATTCTCGAATCGTACCTTGAAGAGCTGTCGCTGTGCGTGGCGCCGCCATCACGCGCGGGCCTGGTTGCCATGGTTCACTGCAGCGAGCTGTTCGCCAGGCGCCTCGACCGGCTGCGCTGTGACCCGGTCGACGATGATGTGTTCCAGACCAGCGAGCTGGCCAGAGAGTTGCGCGAACTGCACAACCAGGCCCATCGCGAGCGCACCGGAGATCAGCCCAGCAGCGTCGACACTACCGATGATTTGGAGCAGGATCTGGCGCTTGAAGGATCGTCCGATCAGGCAACCACACCCGAGCTGGAGTCCGACGAGGAGGAAGCATTCACCTCCGAGGCTGCGTTCGATCCCGAGGCCGATGACAATCTCGATATATTCGAGCTTGACGAGGTTGATGAACCCATCGCCGACGAACTGGATTCAGTCGACCGGGAGATCGAGTCGGATCAGCTTGAAAAGGCAGCGGGCGAGGATGAGTCAGACGGCGAAGAGGTCGAGGTTCAGGACGAAGAAGAAGCTGATGATGCTGTTGTCGCGCCCGATGCTGTTGGCAAGACCGACAGCGACAGGGCGATTGTCTCTGCTGATGAGTTCGCTGAGCTGACCGGCGATGAAGCCGATGACCATACCGAAGAGGCGGCCCCGACCGCCGCTGATACCTCGTCAGTTGATGAAGATGCTGGCCTTGAGGACGATTCAACACTCGAGGATGAGGCCGTTGTCGAGGATGAGCCGGTGCTGGAAGACGAGTCGGCACTCGAAGATGAGCCGGCCGTTGAGGCAGAGTCAGTACTTGATGATGAACCCGTGTCGGAGGACGAGTCAGTATTTGAAGATGAGTCGGTCGATGAGGATGAATCGATACTCGACAATGAGTCGGTATTTGAAGACGAGTCGGCACTTGAGGATGAGGCTGCTGTAGAGGATGAGTCGGCACTCGAGGATGAGGCTGCTGTAGAGGATGAGTCGGCACTCGAGGATGAGACTGCCGCCGAGGACGCTGCACTCGACCCCGCGACAGAAACAGGCGAGCGCGATGCGCATGAAGACACCGAGCGGTTTGTCAGTCGCTTTGTGCCGGAACGACCGGTGGCGCCGGCCGATGACATCGCGCCGGTGGAAGAAAAGTTGGTCGAGGTGGATTACTCCGAGGTCAACGAGGATCTGCTCGAGGCCTTTCTCGAGGAAGGCCAGGAGTTGCTGGAACACGCCGACGAAGTGCTGCAGAAATGGCGTGATGCCCCGGATGACAAGAACCTGGTCACGGCCCTGCAGCGCGATCTGCACACGATCAAGGGCAGTGCCCGCATGGTGGGTCTCAACCCGATTGGCCAGGTCGCGCATGTCATGGAGGAATTGCTCGAAGGCATTGCCGCTGGACTGAAAGACCCGACCAGCGATCGCGTTGACGCGCTGGAAGTGGGCTGTGACCACCTGCACTCCATGATCGAGGCGGTCATCGACCGCAAACCGATGCCGGTTCGTTCGATCAGCGACATGTTTGCCGAACAGGCCGAAGAAATCGAAGATGCGGTCATTTTGCCCGAGCTGACCGAGCCGGCGGAACGCACTGGCGCGGTGGCAGACGAAAGCGATACCGCGCGGGCGGAAACCTTGCGCGTACCGTCTGCCCTGATCGATGAGCTGGTCAATTACGCAGGCGAAATCAGTATCTTTCGCTCCCGGTTGGAGCAGCAGATCAGCGTGTTTCGTAGCAACGTCGGTGAAGTGGATGAGACGGTCATCCGTTTGCGCGATCAGCTGCGCAAGCTCGAAATCGAGACCGAGGCGCAAATCCTGGCGCGCTACGAGCGCGAGCATGGCCCGGCCGATGAAGCGTTCGACCCGCTGGAACTGGACCGCTACTCGACCATTCAGCAGCTTTCGCGCGCGCTGGCCGAGTCAGTCAACGACCTGACCAGCCTGACCGGCATCCTCGATGATGCGACGCGCCAGTCTGAAACCCTGCTGATGCAGCAGTCCCGGGTCAACACGGAGCTGCAGGAAGGTTTGATGCAGGCGCGCATGGTGTCGTTCGGCACCTTGCTGCCGCGTTTCCGCCGCGTGGTCCGCAACGCGGCCCGTGAAGTCGAGAAGAAGGTTCAGCTGCGCGTCCAGGTCGGCGGTGAAGGTGAGCTTGACCGCAACGTACTTGATCGCGTGACCGCACCCCTTGAGCACTTGTTGAGAAACGCCGTCAGCCACGGCATCGAGCGGCCCGCACAGCGCCTTGAGCGTGACAAACCGGAGACCGGCACCATCACCATTGACGTCGGTCGAGAAGCAACCGAACTGGTCATGCGGGTGTCTGACGACGGTGCAGGACTCAACCTGGACGCTATCCGGGCGCGGGCCGTCGACCGTGGCTTGATCGATGCCGATGCGAGTCTGAGCAATGCCGATTTGTCGAAGATGATATTCCGCTCCGGTTTCACCACGGCCGAGCAGGTCAGCGAACTGTCCGGCCGGGGTATTGGCATGGACGTGGTCGCCAACGAGGTTCGCCAGATCGGCGGCAGTGTCAGCGTCCAGAGTGAACCTGGCCAGGGTGCCCAGTTCATTATCCGCATCCCGCTTTCACTGACCGTCATGCAGGCGATCATGGTGCGGGCAGCCGATCGGCAGTTTGCAATCCCGCTACAGGCAGTGCGCGGCGTGACCCGAATCCTGGCTGATGAATGGTTGCGCGAGATCGAAACGCCGCAACCCTTGCAGGAGTATGCCGGCGAGCAGTATCCCCTGCTCGAGCTGGAACCGCAGCTTGACCTGGCCAGTGAAGATGTATCGGGAGGCACGCTGTCGCTGCTGATGATCGAGGCCGGCGAGCAGCGCGCCGCATTGCGCGTCAGTGACCTGATGGGACATCGGGAAATCGTCATCAAACCGGTTGGTCCGCAGATCAGCTCCATCCCCGGCATTCTGGGTGGCACCATCACCGGTGACGGCCAGGTGGTGCCGATTCTGGACATGGGGCCGCTCATTCGGCGTGCCTTCGAACTGGAAATCGTGCCGGGTCGCGGCGCGGTACTGGAACGGCGAGCCCAGGAAGTCAAGCGGACGCCGCTGGTCATGGTGGTTGACGACTCTATCACCATGCGCCGTGTGACCTCGCGCGTGCTCGAACATCGTGGCCTGGAAGTGGTGACGGCCCGCGATGGCCTGGATGCTGTCGAAGCCATGTTCGAACGGGTGCCCGATCTGATCCTGCTTGATATCGAAATGCCGCGGATGGATGGCTACGAGTTGGCCAGTCACGTGCGCAACGATCCGCGCCTGAAAGAAGTACCCATGATGATGATCACTTCGCGAAGCGGTGAGAAGCATCGCCAACGTGCCCGCGAGCTGGGTGTGAACGACTACCTGGCCAAACCATACCAGGAGTCCGACCTGGTCCAGCATGTGTTCGATTTGCTGGAAATGACGGTGCCGGAAGGATAAGCGACGATGTCCGAGAGCGAAATTCGAAGCGTGATGGTGCCATTGACCGGCACCCACATATTGATCCCCAACGCGACCGTGGCCGAAGTGGTTGGTTACAGCGAACCGGAGCCTGTCGCGGGAGCGCCGGAGTGGCTCCTGGGCACCTTTCTCTGGCGTGGTTGGCAGGTTCCCGTGATCAGCTATGCAGCGTTGACCGAGCAGGCCGAGGCCGAGTCCACCAGCGGTGCTCGCCTGTGCATTACCAAGTCGATGATCAACAACGAGCGCATGCCCTACATTGCCATACTGGCCCAGGGTTTTCCGCGCCTGACCACGATTACCGAGGACAATCTGACCGAAGTGCCCAGCGAATCCAAGCCCATAGCGGTTGCGGGCAGGGTGATTGTTGAAAGCACCGAGGCGCTGGTGCCCGATCTG
>SLQY01000290.1 GCA_007131235.1 Wenzhouxiangella sp. | reverse complement strand
TTGATTGAGTCCTCGGCATCCAGGTCCGATGAGCCCAGCGCCCGCGCCACCGGGTCGGCAACCGGGAAGGTCGTGATGTCGAACGGAATCCCGTTGATGAAGTTGGTCGACGTGGCGGTGAAATATTGCTGCTGCAGCGAAGGCGCGCGGAATCCGTTCTGAACCGAACCACGCATGGCAAAGGCGTCGGTAAAGTCGTAACGTAGCGCGACCTTGCCAGTCAAGGCACTGCCAAAGTCCGAATAATTTTCAAAACGCACCGCGGCCGAGCCCAGCAGGCGCTCGGTCAACTCGGCTTCCAAGTCGATGAATGCGCCGATGGCATTTCGGCTCTCGCTGACTGCATTGGACGGCCGAAAGCCCGGAAAGACCTGCGCTCCCGAGGCAGCCGGATTGCCGTTAGGCAGCAGGCGACCACCGTTGCGCCAGGAGTCGGGCTCCCCGGCATTGATGCTGTAGCTTTCGCGTCGGGCCTCCACGCCAACCGCTACGTTGAGCGGCGAGTACAGCCCGCCGAAATCATAGGAACGTACGGCGGAGGCATTGAACACCAGCTGGTCGTATTCGTAACCACCGGCATCGAACACCGTCTTGCTGGTCGGTCCGATCGAGGCATTCAGCGTGTTCTGAATGGTGAACTCCATCTCGTTACCACCGTAGACCAAAGAGGTATCGAAATCCCACTCACCGATGAGGTTGTTGTACCCCACAGCAATACTGTAATCATCGACCTCCGGATTGATCTGGGGCAGGAATCCGTCAGGATAAATCTCAAGGACGTTGCGACCATCCAGTGCGCGGCGGTAGAAGCCGGCCGATACCGCTTCCCGGCTCATGTAGCTGGCCCAGCCATAGACTCGCCCGCCGTTGGCCAAGTCAATTCCCATATTGGCAAACAGGGTCAACTGCTCAAGGTCCGGCTCACCGTACCAGGCATTGAAGCGATCAATGGTCTGCTCACGAGGATCGAACTGGCCATCGACCAGGGGATACTGCTGGCGATAATCCCAGCCGCCGCGCTCGGTGCGATTCTGGTCCTTGTACTCGAAGCTCAAGGTCAGGAAACCACTGTCGGTCAGCGGCAGACCAACCCAGCCACCGACGGTGAACACCTCACCATCGGTAACGCTGCGCGTGATCTTCTCGGGCGCACTCCAGGTCGCGCCAGCCGGTGGCGGTGTCGTCGGGGTGGTGTACTTCGTGTTGCGGGCACCGTAAGAGGCTCGCAGCGAACCGCCTGAACGGTTCTCACGCAATAACACGTTGATAACGCCGGCAATGGCATCGGAACCATACTGGGCCGAGGCGCCGTCGCGCAGAATTTCCAGCGAGCCCACCGCCCCCATCGGAATGGTGTTGAGATCAACGGCGGCCGACCCCCGGCCGATGGTGCCATTGACGTTGACCAGTGCTGCCGTGTGGCGACGCTTGGAATTGACCAGCACCAGGGTCTGATCCGGACCCAGACCGCGCAAGGTCGCCGGCCGAATGGTGTCGGTACCATCGGCCAGGCCCGGGCGCGGGAAGTTGAACGACGGGACGGCAACGGCCAGCGCTTCGTTGATCTCGGTGGTGCCCGAGGTCTCGAGCTGTCCTATGTTGATCACATCAACCGGAACCGCGGTGTCGGTTGCCGTACGGCCGGCAACGCGAGTCCCGGTCACGACGATGCGATCGTCGGTTCCCTGATCGGTTCGTTCATCGGCCTCTTCCTGTGCATGGGCGGCGGAACCCGCCGCCAACAGAGCCGCAATAGCGACTGACAGTCCCTTCTTCTTCATGGCAGAACACCTTTGTTGGGTGGTAGAAAGCTGAAAAACCAGCCGCTGGCGTTTTCTATAAGCAACGAAATGTAACAGTTTTGTGAAAATATCCTAAAAATTCATTCAGAACAATAGACCTGATCAGTCGCCGAGGGTGCGCCAGGTTCCCTCTCGGCGCGGGTCGGCTGCGCCTTCGATGCGACCGTCGGCATGGAATACCACCCCGTGCAGGCCTGATTCCTCACCCCGTCCTGGCCTGACCTCCACACCCAACTCGGCCAACTCGGCCAACACGGTTTCCGGGAAACGGCCGGCCTCGCCAAAGAAGTTCTCGCCCAGGGCAACCAGGTTGGGCAAGTTGATGGCTTCCTGCAGCGGCAAGCCCCAGGCCAACAAACCCACCAGGGTCTTGGCGTTGTAGACGAGGATGGCAGAGCCGCCTGGCGAGCCCAGGGCGGCAATCAATCGATCATCGGCATCAAACACCAGCACGGGAGCCATCGACGAACGCGGTCGTTTGCCGGGCGCTACGGCATTGGCCACCGGTACACCGTCCACGCTTGGCCGAAACGAGAAGTCGGTCAACTGGTTGTTGAGGAAAAACCCCTCAACGACCCGACCCGAACCAAAAATGGACTCAACCGACGTCGTCATCGTGACCACGTTGCCTTGCGCATCGACGACCACGAAATGACTGGTTCCGGTCTGGCGGAAACCGTCATCCTCGGCAAACCGGGCCCCCGGTGGGGTGCCTGCTGCGGGCAGTGGCCCCGCGCGATCACCAATCAGGGCGGCGCGTTCGGCAACGTAGTCCGGGTCAAGCAAGCCATCCAGGGGTACATCAACGAAGGCCGGATCGGCGATGTAGCGGTCACGGTCGGCAAACATCAGGCGGCTGGCCTCGGCGAACTGCAGCCAGGCCTTGGCATCTTGCGGGCCACGGTCGGCAATATCGGTATGCTCGAGGATGGCGAGCTTTTGCAGCATGGACACGCCGCTGGAAGGCGGCGGTGGCACGCAGATGCGATACTCGAAAAAGCGGCCACAGACCGGCTCCCCGATACCGGGCTGGTAGGCATCGAAGTCAGTCTGGCGCAAGCTGCCTGGCAGGGGGAAGGCCGCGGTGCGCTCGATGATGGCCGTGGATAGCGGGGGCTCGAGCAGGGTGCGCGGACCCAGCTCGGCCATTGCCCTCAGGGTCTGGCCGAAAGCGGGATTGCGCCATGTCTGCCCTGCCGTGATGCGCTCACCGTCTTGATTACTCAGCAATGCGATGAGATCCGGCTGCTCGGCCTGGGGCCAGCGACCGCCAGCGGCAAAGCGGGCAAGACGCTCAGGCACCATGAAGCCGTCTTCGGCAGCGGCGATAGTCTCGGCAAACAGTTCCGACCAGGGCAGCCGCCCGAATCGTTCATGGACCGCTCCCAGCATCGGCATGACCCCCGGCACACCGGTGGCACGACCACCAATAATGGCATCGAACCAGCCAAGCGGTTCGCCGTCGGCGTCGAGAAACATATCGGCGACTGCACCGGCGGGTGCCATCTCGCGACCGTCGAACGCGGTCACGGCACCACCATCGGCCGCATAGTGCAGCAGAAAGGCACCACCGCCAATGCCGGAACTTTGCGGCTCTACGAGGCTGAGCATGGCCTGCACGGCAACGGCCGCGTCGGCCGCGCTGCCGCCTCGTTCGAGCACCGCCAGCCCGGCCTCGACGGCCAGCGGATGAGCGGCGGCCACGCCGGCAGGTCGAGCAGGGCCGGTGGCTGCGCCATCCGAAGCGTCAAGTTCGACTCCGTCTAAAGTCTCTTCGCTGACCGCTTGTGCCGGCCCCTCCCTGCCACAGCCGGCCAGCAGCAGCGCAAGGATCAGACAACCGGAAACGGCCAGTGCCCGCGCCAGTGGTACAGGCTTGTTTGACGATGTCAGCATGTTCATCAGGTTTCTTCGAAATTGAGTTGCCAAAAGCATACTTCAGCAAGTGTCGGTCAAGTGCATGTCTGTCGGAGCGGGCGTGTAAGCTATCGCGGTACTCTGTTTACAAGCCGGAAAGTCAGCCTAATGTCCAAGTCCATTGCCGTTATCGGAAGCGGCATCAGTGGTTTGAGTGCCGTTCACGCCTGTCGCAAGGCAGGCTGGCGCGTGACCCTGTTCGAACAGGAAGCCGTTGCCGGCATGGCAGCACACTCCCTGAACGTCGATGGAGGCATTGTGGATGTGCCGCTGCGAGTGATGGGCGAACATTCCTGGCACAACGTGTTGGCCCTGGCACACGAGCTGGGCATCGAAACCTTCCCGGTCAATGTCTACATTTCGTGCAGCCAACTCGATGGCAAGACCTGGTTTCGCAGCAGCAGAATGCCGCTGACCCAGTGGCCCACGGTCGGCTCATGGCACTACCTGGGCCGGCGCGCGCTGCGCCTCGGCCTGGGGCTGCTCGCCCTGGCGAACGTGACTCGGCAGACGAAGGGCAAGGACACGACCCTCGGCGAAGTACTGCAGGACAAGTCCATTAATCCGCTGTTCTGGCGCGGCCTGATCCTGCCCATTCTGAAAACGATTTGCACCTGCGACGAGAAGCATTTGCTGCGATGGCCAGCAAGCCAGCTGCTGGAACTGCTGCACGGCATCCTTCATCGTAGCAATCTCATGCGACTACATGGCGGCACCGCGGCCCTGGCAAGCGCGCTGGCTGAGGACGTGGACAGTCACAAGGGCAGCCCGGTCACGCGCGTTCGCCTCAATCGAAAATCCATCAGCGTGACAAACGCACGCGACGATGGTGGCCGGTTCGACCATGTCATTGTTGCAACCCAGGCCAACCAGCTGGCCTTTCTCGACGCGGCACCGTTTGCCGATGAGCGCCGGGTGCTTGAAGCTGTCAAGTATGCTCGCGGCGAGCTGGTTGTGCACCGCGACGAACGCTTCATGCCCGCCCGGAAAACTGACTGGACGGCACTCAACTTCCAGGCTGACCAGGCACTGGCCCAATCGATGTTCACGGTCTGGGTCAACGCCGTCGAACCCACCCTGGTCGGCAAGGCGCCGGTCTTTCAGACCTGGAACCCGCTCTATGAACCGGATCCCGACCGGGTCCTGGCGCGGATCCCCATGCAGCGCGCAGTGGTGACGTCGCGCACAGCCGCCATACTGGAGCATCTGCGTCGGTGGCATGCCCAGCCCGGCCGGCGCCTGTTTTACTGCGGCTCATGGGCCTACGAGGGCGTTCCCCTGCTGGAAAGCGGGGTCCAGTCCGCACAGGCGGTGGTCGAAAAGATAAAGACCAGGATCGGCTGACCGCGCACAGGCCTGGCAAGGTTAAACTCCTGGCATGGATTGCCAACCAATTTTTCCGGGGATCTTTGAATGACGACGATTGGAACGCCGCTTTCACGCACCGCCAGGCGAGTCATGCTGCTGGGCAGCGGCGAGCTGGGCAAGGAAGTGGCCATTGAACTGCAGCGGTTCGGTTGCGAGGTGATCGCGGTAGACCGCTACCCGGACGCGCCGGCGATGCAGGTCGCGCATCGCTCGCATGTCATCAACATGCTCGACGGTCAGGCACTGCATGGCCTGGTCGAACTGGACCGTCCTGACCTGATCGTGCCCGAGATCGAGGCAATAGCGACCGACACGCTCAAACTGCTGGAGAGCGAGGGCTACACGGTGGTGCCAACGGCCCGCGCCGCCCACCTGACCATGAACCGCGAAGGCATCCGCCGACTGGTCGCCGAGGAACTGGAGTTACCGACGTCCAGCTACCGGTTTGCCGAGACCCGGGAAGAGTTCGAGCAGGCCGTGGCCGAGCTTGGCCTGCCTTGCGTGGTCAAACCCGTGATGTCTTCTTCTGGCAAGGGACAGAGCCTGGTCAAGCAGGGCAGCCAGGTCGGCAAAGCCTGGGATTACGCCCAGACCGGCGGACGAGCCGGCGAAGGCCGCGTGATTGTGGAGGGTTTTGTTGATTTCGACTACGAGATCACCCTGCTGACTGTCCGCCATGCTGGCGGCATGAGCTTCTGTGAGCCGATTGGTCATATCCAGGTCGACGGCGATTACCGCGAGTCCTGGCAACCGCAGCCGATGAGCGAACTGGCTCGCATGGAGGCCGAGCGCATCGCCGGCCTGGTCACCGGTGAACTGGGGGGCTACGGCCTGTTCGGTGTGGAGCTGTTCGTCAAGGGCGACCAGGTCTGGTTCAGCGAAGTCTCACCGCGTCCGCATGATACAGGCCTGGTCACCCTGGTCTCGCAGCACCTCTCGGAATTCGCCCTGCACGTGCGCGCGATCCTGGGCTTGCCGATTCAAACCATCGAGTCAAACGGCCCCAGCGCATCGTGTGCCTTGCTGGTCGAAGGCCACTCCGAGCAGGTCCGATTCGAAGCACTGGACCACGCCCTGGCCGTGCCCCAGAGTGATCTGCGCCTGTTCGGAAAACCGGTGGTGGAGGGCAAGCGCCGAATGGGCGTAGGTCTGGCACGCGGCCGCGATGTCAGTCAGGCCCGCGAACGCGCCCGCGAGGTGGTTCGCCGGCTCAAGGTATCGTTGTAAATTCATCAGCACTGCCGACGAGGCCTGGACGCAGGTCGCAGGATTCGATCCTGGTGTCGGGGTCACCATAGTGGGCCAGGCAGCCATCGCGGCCCTGGCGCTTGACCCGAAGCATCAAGCTATCGGCCCGGCTGATCGCGTTTTGCACTGACTCGGGCGGCGCATTGAACACCGCAGCGCCGACCGATGCCGTGATTGCCCACGGCGAATCACTCAGAAAGCGCGATACCGCGGCATGGAATTCCGGAACCCGCTTGCGGGCCACGGCTCTCGGGGTTTCGATCATCATGACCACAAACTCATCGCCGCCGACCCGAGCAACCAGATCGGTCTTGCGAACGATGCGCTGAAGCTCCTCGCCCAGGGCGATGAGAGCCCGGTCACCCTCAGCGTGACCGAACTGATCGTTGAGCGGTTTGAATTCATCCAGATCCAGGTAAATCAGGGTAAAGGCGCGACCGTGGCGGCGCAACTGCTCGATCTCATGCTCCATGGCCAGGTGCAAATGGCGAGAATTGGCGACGCCGACCAGCGGATCGGACAGGGCCAGCCGGCGTTCACGCTCCAGCGCGGCTTTCAGCTTGTTTTCCTGCGCTTTCTGCTCGGTCAGATCCCTGATGACGCACAGCACCATGGGACCTTCCTGCAAGGCAAGGGGCGCCAACATGATGTCGGCCGGGAACAGGCTGTCATCCAGGCGCCGGACGGAGAAATCACGCTCGCCCATCCGTCGTCGCATCGGCTTGTTCCAGAACCCCTCCATGCGCTCGGCGTGGCCGTCTCGACGGTGTTTCGGCACCAGCTCGTGCACAGACCTGCCCGCCAGGCCAGTCCCGTTGGGGTCGAGCAGCAGTTCTGCAATAGGACTGGCTTGGACAATCGCGCCGTCACGGTCGACAATCAGGGCCGGATCCGGGATGCTCTCGATCAAAGGCCCGTAAGCTTGCAGGGTAAGTTTCTTGTCCAACGCCTGAAACCGTTTTGTATATCACACTATGCTAACAAACTTGATAACCGAGCGTAATCGCCGCCAGCGTCAACCATAATGCGTTAACCTGCTCGAATATCCTTATGCAGCACAGGAACAGCCGATGGCCCGGCCCGCCAATCCCATTGCACTTTGCAAGAGAATGAATGGTCATGACTAATCAGCACGATCCATTTCGACCCCCGGAAGCGGCGATTGAACCGCTCGTCGAGGGCAACGGTGACCGGCCATTACTTGAGGAGCCCAGACGCAGCCCTGCCGGCCATGGCAGCAAGTGGATCGGGCAGGGCTGGCAATTATTCAAAGTCCGGTTCGGGCTCTGGATCGCCATGTTCATTGTCATGGGCGCAATGTTCATGGGGCTCGGCCTGTTGCCGATCATCGGCTTTTTGGCCAGCGCCGCCTACCCGCTATTCTTTGGCGGCTGGATGATCGCGTCGGACCGCGCCAAGCACCAGGGTGAAGTCCGTTTCGAAGACCTGTTCGCCGGTTTCAGTCTGCACTTTCGACCGCTGGCAATAGCCGGGCTGCTTTACCTGGGAGCCACCCTGGTGGTCATGGTGATCGCCGGGCTCACCGCCGTGGTGATGGGCGGCTCGATGATGGCGGTATTCACTGCCGATCCAGGTGCTTCCATAGGCGTCGCGTTCCTGGTTGCCTTTCTGGTTTACATGGCGTTGTTTGTTCCGGTGTTGATGGCCATCTGGTTCGCCCCGGCCCTGATCGTCTTTCACGCCATCGAACCGATTGAATCCATGAAGCTCAGCTTCAAGGCCTGCCTGCTCAACATCCCGGCCTTTTTGCTCTATGGGCTGCTCGGAATGGTCTTGATCATTCTGGGCGCTATTCCTTTGCTGCTGGGCTGGCTGGTGGTCTATCCGGTTCTGATGATCTCCACCTATCCCGCCTACCGCGACCTCTTCCTGGCCGAGGACCCGGACTAAGGTGCCATGCTTGCGCAAGCCGGTGCCATAGCCGTGATCGACACCCGCTACCCGGTTGAAACCCCGGACGGGATAGACCTGGCACTGCATCCGGCAGGCCCCATACCACGTGCGCTGGCCTGGTTGATCGATCTGATCATTCGACTCGGCATCATGATCGGACTGGGACTGGCCCTGAGCGTGCTTGGCACCACTGGCTTGGCCCTGTTTTTCCTGGCCTGGTTCGTAATCAACTGGTGGTACCCGGTGCTGTTTGAAGTGCTGGCCAACGGCGCAACTCCTGGCAAGAAAGCGTTTGGTTTGCGCGTGATCCACGAGCTGGGCACGCCTGTGACCTGGGGACCTTCGATCGTGCGCAACCTGCTGCGCCAGGTCGACTTTCTGCCCGCCGCCTACGCGGCCGGACTGGTCAGCATGATGTGCAATCGCCGCTTCCAGCGCCTCGGCGATCTGGCCGCAGGCACCCTGGTCATCTACACCGGCGCAGCCAGGTCCGGCCCTACTGAACTGCCCGACGGGCCAGTCGAAGTCCCGCCCCTGGCCTTCAGTCCTGACGAGCAGCAAGTCTTGCTGTCATTTGCCGAGCGCAGTGGCAAACTCAACCCGGAACGGGTCGGCGAGCTGGCCAACCTGCTCTCCCCCCTGACCGGGCACAGCGGAGCCGACAGCGCAAGTCGGGTGGCCGCCTGGGCGCGCTGGATCCGGGGAAGCCGCCAGTGAAGCAGGCCCGCTTTGTCGCTGATCGCGAGGTGCACTGGGAGCGCTACCGCCAGCAGCTCCAACGGCTGCAATCGCGGCGCCGCGGCGCGACACCGCCGGCCAACTTTCCGGCACAGTACCGGCGCCTGTGCAACGACCTGGCGGTGGCCGTCTCGCGCGGCTACAGCCTGGCGCTGATTCAACAGCTGCAGTCCTGGATCCATGCCGGTCATGCCCTTCTGTACCGGCCCCAAACGACCGTCAGTGGCCATATCGCGGCCTTCTTCAGCCATGGCTTTCCGAGCATGGTGCGGGCCGAGTGGCGACTGGTTGCCCTGTGCTCGGTGCTGCTTTTCGGACCTATTATCTGGTTGTTCTGGCACATAGGCTCAACACCGGAGTTCGTCTATCGGGTCTTGAGCCCGGAAATGGTCGCGCAGTACGAACAAATGTATGCCCGAGATCCGGGCACCGGCCGAGATGGCCGTGCCGAAAGTGAGGTACTGATGTTCGCCTTCTACATCATGAACAATGTCGGGGTGGCGCTGCGCACCTTTGCCGGCGGCCTGCTGTTCGGCGTGGGCAGCGGTCTGATCCTGTTGCTCAACGGCGTGATGATTGGTGCCGTGGCCGCCCATCTGAGTTTTGAAGGCTTGCACGAAAACTTCTGGAGCTTCGTGATCGGGCACGGTGCGCTGGAGCTGCCGGCCATCGTTCTGGCCGGCGTGGCTGGCGCCCGCATGGGCTTGAACCTGCTGCTGCCGGGTCGCTTGTCGCGCCTGGCTGCCCTTCGCCAGGGCGCGGGCCAGGCAGTCCGGCTGCTGTATGGCGTCATGGTCATGCTGTTGCTGGCCGCGGGCCTGGAGGCATTCTGGTCGGCCAGCACTGCGCCGGTCATGGTCAAGTACCTGGTCGGCGGGGCCCTGTGGCTGGGCGTTATCGCCTATTTCCTGCTGGCCGGCCGCCGAACCGGACGAGTTCCCGATGGACGCTGAGCGAGTTCGCCTGCGACCCAGACCAGGCGCCGAGGCCGTAGACCTTGGCCTGCAGCTGGCCCGCGCAAGTTGGCCAAGGCTGATTCTGACCGCCGCGATGTTCCAGCTACCATGCCTGCTGCTAGCCTGCCTGGTATTCCTCTGGCAGCCGCCGCTGGGGCTGCTGGTATTGTGGTGGCTCAAACCATCCATGGACCG
Organism: Wenzhouxiangella sp.; assembly: GCA_007131235.1. GTDB lineage: Bacteria > Pseudomonadota > Gammaproteobacteria > Xanthomonadales > Wenzhouxiangellaceae > Wenzhouxiangella. The sequence continues at coordinate 17,768 of SLQY01000290.1, read as the reverse complement.
GCCGCTGCTGCACCTGTTAAGCCGCGATCTACTCGGACAACGCACCACAGTCGGACAGCTACTGCGCGAGCGTCAGCAATGGTGGAGCGGACTGCACCTGGCCAGTCTCACCGTCTATCGGCTCCACCCGGCACGCAGCTTTTGCTTGCCGATCTGGCAACTCGAGCGCCTGACCGGCAGCGAACGACAGGCTCGCACACGGGCCCTGAACCACGGCGCCGGCGGCAGCGGTGCCAGCCTCAGCTTCATGGCTTCGGCCTTCGAGGTCGTCCTGGTCGCTGGCTTGTTCGCGCTGTTCGGCTGGTTACTGCCCTCCACGGTATGGGAGGGCCTGAACGCGCCTGGATGGATCGGCCCCGGCGGTCTGGCCGACGGGCTCTGGGCGGCGCTGATCCTGGCCTATGCCGTGGCCGCCGTGCTGGTCGAACCGTTTTATGTCGGCGGCGGGTTCGGACTCTACCTGAACCAGCGTTGCCGCCTCGAGTGCTGGGATCTGGAGCCTGCCCTGCGTCGCCTGGCTGAGCGCGCAGACAGACCGGAACCCGCCGGGGTGACATGAACAGGGCACGTCACCGCCCAGGTCAGCAGTGGATGCTGGCCATCGTGCTGAGCATGCTTGCCGCCCTGCAGGCGCAGGCCGAAGAAGCCGGCGGCCAGGCGCTGAGTTGCGAGACGCGCGGGGCATACATCGAATCGCTCAGCAGCGCCGACGACCCGCTCAAGCGGCGCCTGGGCCAATTGTATGGCGAGCCTGATGCGCAGTTCTGTCGCACCATTCGAGTCAGGGTCAGCCCCGACAACGACCCTGCATGGGACCTGTCGTTGCCCGATCTCTCCGCGTTGGCCTGGTTGCTGCGCGCACTCGCGATCATCCTGCTGCTGGCCGCCTGTATCTGGTTGATCGCGAACTGGCGTCGGGCCGGACCAGCATCCCCCGAGCCAGACAACATAGGCCGGGCAAGGCGCATGGAACGTCGCGCCTGGCGCCAGCCCGATTCGCCGCCCGACGACATCCCAGCCGCAGCCCTTTCAGCCTGGTCCGGCGGAGATCCGCGCCTGGCCTTGAGCCTGCTCTATCGCGGTGCGGTCACGGCCTTACTGCCGGGAGACGCAGCCAACTCGGCCACCGAGGGCGAGGTATTGCGGGCGATCAAGGCCGCACCGACCGGACCGGAGACCGAGGCCTGGATGCAACAACTGACAAGCGCCTGGCAACGAACGGCCTGGGCCAGCCAGACCCCTGGCAACGCCGAGTTCCAGGCCTTGCACCAGGCCTGGAACAGGCACTGTGGCGGCCAGGGCCGATGAGCGCAGCGGCTCGCCAGCGCTGGTGGATCGGGCTGAGTATCGCCGTGGTCGTCGGAGCCGGGCTATGGTGGCTGTTGTCAGGTGAGTACGTCGACGAGGACGTGCCATGGCCTGACAATCCAGCCCTGACTACGGAAAGCTTTCATATGGCTGGGCGCTGGCTCAAGGCCAATGGATTTGATACCCGGAATCTCACCCACCTGCAGGAGCTGGACACGCTGTCGACCACGGGCAGTCTGCTGATCATCCACGACGACCTGGGTCGTCAAAGCGAAATCGAATCCACCCAGCTCGGCGACTGGCTCAGCCGCGGCGGAAAGTTACTGGCAGTAGCGCCCTTGGGAAGCGGCACCAGCGAGCACGCGGCACACAATCCGTACAATATTCGCCGCTGTCCATTTTGCCTGCTCGACTCCAGTGACGATGCTGAAGCGCCGCAGGATCAGTCCGGCGAGCGCCGGCCGCAAGAGCCTGCCTACCAGCGCTGGTCGACAAACGGCCATCGTCTGAAACTGCGCAGCCTTGCCACCCTGGAAGCCCAAACCTGGCCGGCCACGGTGACGCGCTGGTCCAGTGATCGTGACCGGGTCATCTTTGCCCGCTACACCCACTCAGGCGGTGAAGTGACCCTGCTCGCCGACCGACGCTGGCTGGGCAACTGGGAATTGCTGGATGCAGACCACGCCGCTGTGCTTCTGGCCCTGGTCGACGATGATATCGAACGGGTCTACCTCCAGCAGCGCGCCGGTGGCGGTGGACTGGTGAGCTGGCTGTGGCGCCAGGCACCGCTGCTGTGGACCCTGGCGGCACTGCTACTGGCGCTGTGGATCTGGTCAAAACTGGTCCGGCTCGGTCCGACGCTTGAAGAAGATGCCACGACCGGTCTGCAATTCCGCGAGCAGCTGCTGGCCAGCGCCCGATTCGATTGGCGCCATAACCGCGGTCACCAGCTGCTGCGAGCCTTGCGTGAAACACACTTCGATCGTCTGCTTTGCCGCTACCCGGACTGGCGCCAGCTCGATCGCGCGGCACGCCTGCAACACCTGGCGCGCCTTTGTCCCGACCTGTCCGAAGAAGCCCTGACCTGGTTCATGGATCTGCGCAACTTCGACCATCATAAACAGCTGCAGGACTTCGTCCGCATCCATCAACAGCTCATGCACGTCTTGTAAAGGATCACCCCATGACAGACGCCCCTACCCCCGCTGCCTCACCCGACATCGCTCAGGCTGCCGAGCAGCTTTCTACCGTGCGCGATGCCCTGAACCAGGTTGTCATCGGCCAGGCGCCGGTCATTGACCAGACCCTGGCTGCCGTGCTGGCCGGCGGTCACCTGATGATCGAAGGCGTGCCTGGCCTGGCCAAGACCTTGCTGGCCCAGTGCCTGGCCACGGTCATGGGTGGACAGTTTTCGCGCATCCAGTTCACTCCCGACCTGATGCCGGCCGACATCACCGGTCATGCCATGTATGACATGAAAACGGAACGTTTCCGGCTGCGACGCGGGCCGGTATTCTGCAACGTACTGCTGGCCGACGAGATCAACCGAGCACCAGCCAAAACCCAGGCTGCCTTGCTGGAGGTGATGCAGGAAAGACGGGTAACCATCGAAGGCAAGGCTTTGGCCGTGCCCGACCCCTTCCTCGTGATTGCCACCCAGAACCCGATCGAGCACGAAGGCACCTACCTGTTGCCGGAAGCCCAGCTCGACCGCTTCCTGATGAAGGTTTTGATCGACTACCCGGCAGCCAGTGATGAAACCCGCATCGCCCTCAACCTGGCCGGCATGCGCGATGACCTGGTCAGCCTGGCGCAAACGCTCAAGCCCATGCTGGACCCTGACAGAGCATTGGCGCTGCGCGCACTGGCCCGAGGCGTGCGCATCGATGAAGCCCTGGCGAGCTACGCGGTCGCCATCGTGCGAGCAACGCGCGAATGGCCCGGCATCAGCATCGGTGCCGGCCCGCGCGCCAGCATTGCCTTGCTCAGAGCCGCCCAGGCCAGCGCGGTAATGGACCAGCGGGATTTTGTCGTGCCTGACGATATCAAGCGCTTTGCCACCGCCTGCCTGCGCCATCGCATCCTGCTCAGCGCCGAAATGCAGATGGAAGGACAACGCGCCGACGATTTGCTGACCAAGATCGTCGACGCCCAGCAAGTACCGCGTCAGTGATCAAACCTTCGCCACGCCTGCTCAAGGCCCTCTCCATCTGGCTGGCCGTGGCCGTCGCCTTGCACCTGGCCGGCGCGCCAGCCTTGCTGGCTAGCGGATGGCTGTGGATCGGGGCCGGCCTGGCCCTGGTCGCTGGCATGGACTTGCCTGACCTGTTCAAACACCCACCGCAGGTCAAGATATGCCGGCAGCTCCCCCGCCAATGGCCAGTGGACAGCCCGGTGACCGTGATCACTGAACTGAGCCTGCAGGGCCCGCGGCCATTCACCCTGCTGCTGCACGAGTTATATCCAGGCCCCGTGCTCGCAGAAGACATGCCGCGCTGGTTGCACCTGAACCCTGGCGAACAAGTCAGCCTTGCCTGGCGCGCCCGCGCCATCCAGCGTGGATCCTTCACATTGACCCACTGCCACCTGGCCTGGCTGAGCAGACTTGGCCTGTGGTGGCGTCGGCGAACCGAGCCCTGTCACGATGAGTTCCGGGTCTACCCCAATTTCAACCTGGTGCTGGAATACGGCCTCCTGGCCGGCGATCGTCGACTCGAAGAAATGGGCATCCATCTCAAGCAGCGCCGCGGCAGCGGCTCCGACTTCCACCAGCTGCGCGACTATCGCCAGGGCGACAGCCTGCGCCAGGTCGACTGGCATGCAACCTCTCGTATGCGCCGCCTGATTGCCAAGGATTACCAGGAAGAGCGCGACCAGCGCGTGGTCTTTCTGCTGGACTGCTCGCGACGCATGCGCGCCATGGACGGTCACTTGAGTCACTTCGATCAGTGCCTGAACGCCACGCTACTGCTGGCCCACGTGGCCTTGAAGCAGGGCGACGAGATCGCCCTGCAAACCCTCGGCAGCCTGGATCGGCGCGAGCGCCTGCTGCCGCCCGGGCGCGGCCAGCGCCAGTTCCAGGCCTTGCTGGAAACGGTGTTCGACTTGCAGGCTGGCCCGACCTATCCCGACTTTCTGGTGGGCGCCACTGACCTGATGAACCGGCAAACCCGCCGCAGCCTGGTTGTCATCCTGACCAATCTTCGCGACGAAGACCACGACGAACTCGACCCGGCCCTGGCCTTGCTGCGCAAACGCCACCTGGTGGTGCTGGCCGACCTGCGCGAGCAGATCACGAGCAGAGCAGAAGCAACCCAGTCAGCTCGCGCCGCGCGACTGGAAGACGCCCTCCTGGCCGCTGGTACCGCGCTTTACCGCAGTCAGCGCCGGGCAGCGACCCGCCACCTTCGCCAACTTGGCGTCATCCATCTGGATCTGCCCCCGTCGGCCCTGCCCGCGGCCCTGGTCAGTCAATATCGCAGCCTTAAGGCCAACGGCCTGCTGTAATTCTTCCGTCAAGCACTCCCCAGGCGGACGACCCATAGCGCGATGGCTCCGAGGCCGACAGCGACGATCAGCAGCCACTTGAGCAAGTCACTGCGGGCTTGCTCCATGCCGCTGGTCTCCAAATGCTGGAGCTGGTCGACGCTCAGCGCATTACTGACGTGGTGATCGGGGTCTTCAAGCAAGCCCAGCGCATCGTCATACTGCGCCTCCAGCACCACCCACAGCCCGGCCCGGTACTGGCCCTGGTGGGCCAGGTTGGGGCGCATCGACGTCATGTCGGACACGTGGGTGGCAATTCCATGGGCCTGCAGAAAAGCAGCCCGCTCGGTTGCCTCGGCGTGTGATTGGTACTTGGCCACCATGCGCACAGGTGCTGGTACTCCTCGATTGTGGATCAATCAGCCATCTGGTCTGGCGCATTAGGCACCAATCCGCGATAACGGATAATGCCATAATAGTGAATAAATTTACAGTAAATGAAGGTCAGAAATCGCTCAGCATGTTGGTATCGCGAACCAGGCGCTGCTTTTGCTTGGCGGCATGTTCGCGCAAGCTGGCGAACAACTCGCCCTGCTCGGGCAGGGTGCTGGCCCGTTCCAGCTCGGCATAGAAGGTATCGAACCACTCGGCAATATCCAGCGCTGCATCAAGCAGCTCATCGGCGCGTACATCCGGGTGCTGGAGCTGGGCCAGGCGTTCGTGCACGGGTCGGTCATCAAACTCCGCCTGCTCCCATTCACTCAGCGCCGCATTGAAGGACTCGCGATTGTAGCCATGCAGACTCTCACTGGACTTGTCCTCCAGTGCTTTCAGGTAGTCAAGCAACAGGTGCGAGCGCGGGTCCGAGACATTCTCGTCCAACGCCTCCCAGGCTGCAGCGAGCTGGCTATGCAGATGTTCGATAAAGGCAAGAATGTCTCGTGTTTCACGAAGTTTCATCATCGGCGTCCCTGATAAAGCTTCCTTAGTATAGAACCAGCTCTGCACTGCCGCCACAGCGCGCGCTGCCAGCTCTACACGGATGCAAGAAATCCGAAAGCTTTTGGTGTTACCTTTTGCCAGACCCAGTGCCGCAATGAGGTCAGCTCACATCATGGCCGAGCCAAATTACTATCTTTCGCTGTTTCCGCAAGCGCTGATTGCCTCCATGCTGGACCCCGCCGCCTTTGGCAGCTACTACGCGGTCGGCACCCGCGTCAACTCCCGTGAAGAAGCGATGTTCTTTGATGTCGACCCGGGCCACCTGGAAGGCAACTTCGATCTGGACATGGCCCGGCGTCGCTGTGTTCCCGACAAACAGGGCAACCCAAAGCGCTCGGTCTACCTGTCCATCCATGAAACCCTGGCACGGATTCCAGTTGCTGCCCTTGGTTCACTACACCTGGTCACCTCGGACGGGATCACACTTTCACTGGCCCGGGCCGAAGACGGCAAGGTCGATCAACCCGGCCTCTATCTCTACCAGGAACTTTGCCCGGTGACACCGCTGGTTGTCAGCCGACTGCCGCCGCGTGCCTTCTGCGAGGCAATCACCGCAGCCGACACGCCGATTCGATTGCCGCGCCTTGTGTTTGCTGACCTGGAGCTGGGCGAGCTCGCAACCGATCCGGTCGATGGTTGCGCCGATAACCTGCCCTATGCAGATCTCGATCACTTGCGCGACCTGCTGAGCGTGTTCGGCAGCCGACCAGAAAAATGCAGCCAGCTGTTCAAACGCCGCGCCCGCGGAGGACTGTCTTATCGCCTGATCAAGCACGGCATTTACGTCGGCGACAACAACCATTTCGGGTTCTACCCGTTCCCGGCGCTGGAGGCGTTGGAAACCACGCACAGGCGCTGGTGGCGGTCGGCCCAGTTCAGCACAACGACCTGACTGCCTTTCCTGAGCGACACCATGACTTCGACCCTGTACTGGATTGCTCCCTTGGCCGTGGTGGCCGCCCTTGCCAGTGCCGGGCTGTTTTTCATCTTCATGCTGCGCAACGACCCGGGCAACGAGGCCATGCAGCGCATTGGCCGCCTGGTGCGCGAAGGAGCCATGAGCTATCTCAACCAGCAGTACCGGGTCATGCTGGTTACTTTCTCGAGCCTGGCTGTCTTGTTCGCCGTGCTGGCCTGGGGCTTGACGCTGCAGAATCGATGGCTGCCACTGACCTTTATTGCCGGCGGACTGTTTTCGGCCCTGGCTGGCTTTGTCGGCATGCAAACGGCCACCCTGGCCAGTACCCGCACCGCCCAGGCCGCGCGCAGCTCGCTGGCTGGTGCCCTCAAAATAGCGTTCCGCAGCGGCGCGGTGATGGGCCTGGCGGTAGTGGGCCTGGGGCTTGCCAACGTGCTGTTCTGGTTCTGGCTGATTGATCGGTTCACTCCACCTTCGACTGACGGTGCCCGCCTGGTGATGATCACCACCTCCCTGCTGACCTTCAGCGTCGGCGCCTCGCTGCAGGCTCTGTTTGCCCGGGTTGGCGGCGGCATCTACACCAAAGCCGCCGACGTTGGCGCCGACCTGGTCGGCAAGGTCGAAACCGGAATTCCCGAAGACGATCTGCGCAACCCCGCCGTGATTGCCGACAATGTCGGCGACAACGTGGGGGACGTGGCCGGCATGGGTGCCGATTTGTTCGAGTCTTACTGCAGCTCCATCCTGGCCGCCGCAGCGCTCGGTGCCGCCGCATTCTTTGCCGATCCGGCGCTGCAGCTGGCGGCCATTCTAGCGCCGATGATCATTGCCGGCTGCGGTATCTTGCTGTCGATCGGCGGCATTCTTTTGGTCCGAACCCGCGAAGGCGCTGAACAGGGCGACCTGCTGCGGGCGCTGGGGCTGGGAACCAACCTGGCCGCCGGCGGCCTGATTGCGGCAGCAGCTCTTGTTCTGCACGGGCTGGAATTGCCAGGTGCCTGGGGACTATGGGGTGCGCTGGTCGTAGGTGTGGTGACCGGGATCATCGTCGGGCGCTCAACCGAGTATTCCACCTCGGCCCGCTACCGCCCCACCTTGCGCATCGCCGAGCGGGCCACTGGAGGACCAGCCACGGCAATCATTGCCGGCGTCGGCGTTGGTATGTTGTCGACCGCAATTCCAATACTCACCGTCGGTACCGCCGTACTGCTGGCTTTTGGCCTGGGAGCAGGCTTTGATATGACTGCCGCTGGTCTGGGCTTGTACGGCATTGCCCTGGCCGCAGTCGGCATGCTCTCGACCCTCGGCATCACCCTGGCCTGCGATGCCTACGGACCAATTGCCGACAATGCCGGTGGCAACGTAGAAATGAGCGGTCTGGGCCCACAAGCGCGCGCGCGCACCGATGCCCTGGATGCCTTGGGCAACACGACGGCCGCGACCGGCAAGGGATTCGCGATCGGATCAGCGGCGCTGACCGCGCTGGCCCTGGTCGCCAGCTACGTCGAGGTCATCCGCATCGAACTGATTGCCCGCGGCCAGGAATTGCTGGCCCTGGGACATGGCCATAGCGTTGTTCTGACCGAGGCCAGCCTGGGCGACTTCATGGTCCACTTCCAGGTCAACCTGTTGAGCCCTCAGGTCCTGATCGGCATCCTATTCGGAGCCATGACCGCCTTCATCTTTACCGGCCTGACCGTGCAAGCGGTGGGCAAGGCCGCCGCCCTGATGGTCGACGAGGTGCGGCGCCAGTTTCGCGAAACACCTGAAATCCTGGCCGGCACTGTCCCGCCCGACTACGCCCGCTGCGTGACGATATCGACCATCGGCGCCCAGCGCGAAATGATCGCGCCTGCCGTCCTCGGCATTCTTGCACCAGTCTTGACCGGCCTGGTGCTCGGCGTGGCCGGGGTGATTGGCCTGCTGATTGGCGGTCTGTCCAGCGGCTTTGCCCTGGCCATTTTCCTGTCCAACGCAGGTGGGGCCTGGGACAACGCCAAGAAGCATATCGAAGCCGGCCACTTCGGCGGCAAGAACTCAGCCGCCTGGCGCGCTGCGGTCATCGGCGACACCGTCGGCGATCCGTTCAAGGACACGGCCGGACCCAGCCTCAACATCCTGGTCAAGCTGATGAGCATCGTCGCCATCATGACCGCCGGTATCACACTCACATGGAGCTGGCTGTAAGCGGCCATGCGACATCAACGACTCCGTGAGCTTTGGCGCCTGGGACGCTTCGGGCTGGTTGGGCTGTCGGCCACCCTGGTCCACGCAGGCGTCTACGCGGCGCTGGCCGCGCTAACACTGAGCAGCGCGCTGGCCGCCAATTTCATCGGCTACGCCTGCGCAGTGCTGGTATCACTGGTCGGCCATAGCCACTGGACTTTTGCCGGTCACGGGCAGCAATCGACCGGTGCGGCCCTGACCGCACGCTTCATGGTCACCTCGCTCAGCAGTCTTGGACTGAACACCTTGTTGGTCTGGCTGGTCGTTCACCAGGCCCAGCTTCACCCACTGTGGGCCGTGCCTGGCATGATCCTGATCGTTCCCTTGCTGACTTACCTGCTGATGAAACACTGGGTGTTCCAGGTGCAGCACTAAGGACACTTCGTCCCTTATCTCTGCCGCCTGCTCACCCGCTTCATGATCGGCCGTTCCAGGAACGGCAGGTAGCGGCCGAGCTGGCTCAGGATGCGCAGTCGCCAGCCGGCCACCCAGTGCACACGCTTTCCGTGGACGGCGTGCCAGACCAGCTCGGCAATCTCTTCCGGGCTGTGGTGATTGCCCAGCCTGTCGACCGAGGCCAGCAGGTTCTTTTGTTCGGTTACCAGTGGGGTATTGACGTACAGCGGCATGATGTCAGCCACGCGAATCCCCTCGCGCTCCAGTTCGATACTCAGACCCTCGGTCAGACCACGCACGGCAAACTTGCTGGCCGAGTAGACGGCCAGCTCCGGCACACCGTAAAAGGCCGACGCCGATGACATGCTGACAATGACCGCATCGGGTGAATGGCGCAGCAGCGGCAGCGCGGCATAGATGCCGATCACCACGGCCTCGAAATTGACCCGAATGGTGCGCACCTGGTCAGCCAGTTCCACCTGGTCAAGACCGCCCATGGTCATCACACCGGCACAGTTGAACAGGGCAGTCATCTGCCCACCGGTGTGCTCCCCGAAATCCGCAACGGCCGCCTCGAAGGCGGCCGCGTCAGTGACATCCAGCTGCCCGTGGCATGCAGGACCACTCAGTTCCTCAGCCAGCTCGGCTACTGCGCTGGCATTGACGTCGTAGAGACCGACAAACCAGCCGCGCTCGGAAAAGTAACGTGCCGTCGCCCGGCCGATGCCCGAGCCGGCACCGGTAATGAAGATACTGGCCTCAGCCACCCCTCAGGAGCCCTGACCGGGATCGAGCACCCGTCCGAGGAAAAGAATCGTGTTGGTCGGGTGGTCGTAGATCGCGTAAATGAAAGGCCGGTCGAAGCGTATCGTGATCGGGTCATCTTCCACCGGCATGGCGGTCAGGCGCATCATCACCACGGCGGTGGCGGCGGCAGCTTCAGTACCCGCTTCATCCAGGTCGATGAACGTCTTGTGGAAGACCTCATCGACGTACAACGAACGTCCCATCACCCCGGGGCCAACGCCGTTCATGCGCTCGAAGTTGGCCTCGGTGCGTGAAAACGCTTCGGTCATGCCCATCTGACGCAGCAAGCGGGCCAGCCGGAAACTGCTGTCGCCGGTGAATCGTGGAAAGGCCAACGCGACGCGCTGAGCTGCCAGACCGGCTGCAGCGGTATCGAATCGCTCACGATCCAGCCCGGCCAGCCAGGTCTCGAAGTCGGCTTCCGCGTTGGCCGGCTTCAGGGCCAGCAGCGACACCTCGCGGCCCAGGTAGGGAATCGACACGGCAATGGTCTGATCGTCGATGAACGCCGGATAACGACCGGTACGATGCATCAAGCGAGCATCGACACTGGAGCCATCCAGACGCTGGAAAGTCTCGCTTCGGGTCTGACCTTCTTCGAATGCATCCTGCCAGCTGGCCAGAAAATAGATCGCGTTGACCAGCACCATGCGCGTGTCTTCATTGAGCGACCCGGACGGCAACAGGTTCTGGATTCGATCGCGGGTCTGGTCTTCCACCCAGGCATTGATCTGCAGCCGGGCAGCGTCGGGGTCGGACTCGAAATCGACCCGTTCAATGCCAGCGCCGTAATGGCGCTCAACCAGCTCCAGGTAGCTCGGCAGAAAGCCCTCGTCATGAGCCCCCCACAAGCGGTTGACCACGCTCAGTTCGAATCCGCGCGCATCATCATCGCGCTCGATCTGGGCACGCTCGGCCAGGGCCTCGTCCAGGGCCTGAAACGCCCGGTGCAAGGCGGGCTCATCGAGGGCGAATCTCAACGCCGCGCGCATCTGGCTGCGGGTTTCGCCCTCCGCGCCGGCATAGACCATGGCCAGGGCCGAAAGAATCGAGTGCGGCGAGATCAACAGGTTATCGTCGACATCTTCTTCGTCGACCAGGCGCTGAAAGGCGGCCAGGGCAAACTCGCGATTGCCCTGGCTCAAGGCCACGGGATCGGCTTCCTGCGGATCCATCTCGTCCATCACTTCCTCCGGTATCGCCTCCTCGGGTTGCGGATCGCCGTTCGGCTCGACCAGAACCTCTTCAGGCTCAACGGCTTCGGACACCTCGCCGGTATCAGTCATCGGCTCCTCGGCCGGCTGACAGCCAACCAGCAACAATCCAAACACTACCAAAAGCAGCAAACGAATCATATTGACCCTCCATAGTCATGAATCAACAGCCTATCAGACACCAAGGCTTCGCACTGGTTGCGCCTTTTTCTAGTACGTAACCCTACCTCCTCACCACCCACTCAAGTCCTCCACATCACGCGGAAACAAGGCGCGGTAGCCAAATCGGATGTCACGTCTCTGGCCGGGCTGGTAATTATCTATCCACGCCACCACGCCGGCCTGGTCGTCAAAATCACGTTCGCTGGGCGCGCGGCTGTCGCTGGTCAACTCAACCTGGATGCGCTCGTCGCGCGGGATCGGCAGCTGGTCCAGCACGGTAACTTCAAGTGACCGCGAGTAGCGGTTGACGATCTCGATCTCGAATTCGCGCTCGAGGCGGTTCTGGCGCCGAATCACGCCGTCCGAACCGCGCGTATCGCGCACCATGCGATGGCTGACTTCAACCCGCTCGGCCACCCCGAAACTGGCCTCCAGGGTGCTACCCGGCGCCAGGCCGCTGCTGCGGGTTTGCCCGACCAGGCCACCGTCCTGGAACAACGACACCCGGCCCGGCGGCAACCAGGCCTCGCCGTCATAGTCGGCGCTGGCAAACAGCCACGCCCGGGCCTGGCGCCGCGGTACCGTGCGGGCGCCAACCTCGGCCGCCAACCGGTGCTCACTAAGCGCGAACCGACGCGTACTGTTGTCACCCGGCAGGTTGACCCGACCGGGGATGCGCCAGGCCGCGGCCATCTCGGTGCCCTCCAGCTGAGGCGCTGCCATCTGACGGCTGCCGGTGACCATGGCTCTGTCCATGGCGGCCGATTCCATGGCTGCTGCTGGTCGCGGCGGCGATGCGATATCGATATACCAGGGCGACAGCACCGGCAAGCGACCACCCGCGGCCGGCTGCCCCAGGGCGACCCGAATTTCCGCCTCCTGCCAATCCTCGCCGCTGTTCTGACGAACAACCGCTTGCTGAATGATGCGCAGCTCGCCAGCATCGGTATCCAACCGCCACTCGTAGATTGGCTCCCATCCAGCCTGCCCGACCACGTAGCGAAGCTCCAGCGCCACCGTTCCCGCTCGCTCGGCGCGATAATCAATCAGCGCCTCGCCGCTGTCGCGCTGGGCCTGGCCAAGGTCAGCAAGCTCGCGCCGCAGACGCTCCAGTTCGCGGTTCAAGGACTCGCGCTCCGATTCCAAAGCCAGGCGCTTGGCCAGCACCTCCTTGGCGCTGCTGCCAATGCTCTCCAGGCTGGCCAGGCGATTGCCGGGCGACGCGCCTTCTTCGGAACCGGTCGCCACTGATTCAATCAGGCGCAGCTGCAGGTTGCGGGCCTGGATCCGATTGTCCAGGCCACGGCCCTGCCACTCCAGATCACGGATCAGCTCCTCGAACTCTCGGGCCCGCGGCTGCACCCGATCGGCACCGCGCACTCGCCGCAGCTCCACGCCACCGAGCGCGAAACCATTGCCCTCGCGGATGGAAAGTCGCAGGGAATCGGCATCGAGACCTGCCGGCAGGTCGGCAATACGCAAGCGATGCTCCCCTGGCACGACCTCCACTACGGCCAGGCGAACCACTTCGGCCCGATCGGTATAGACCGTGACCTGCTCGATCTGGTCAGCTGCGGAGCCTGGCCCTGACAAGCCCATCGCCAGCACCAGCGCCAGAGTCACCCGGTGAACTGAAATCATGCGTATTCTCCAAGACACCCAAGAATCCAGATTGTCGCATCAAATCCGAGCGGGAACGAGGCCGCTCGGCAAGGAGTGACTGTCGTTGGAAGGAAGACCAGGGAAAGGTTGGCATGCCCCCACGCCGCCCGCATTTCGATCGAAGACGCTCAAAAAAAACCGGTGGCCCTTCGGACCACCGGCATTCCCCTTTCACATGGCACTACTTTGGAGTTCCCCGCTTGCTAGCCCTGTGTGCGTCCCCTGTAACCCAGACGGACCAGGATTGGCGCCGTTTGGGTGTCGCCGTGAAACGACTGGATCAAGTCTTGCAGAATCCGCCCTCGGGGAAAAGTTACATTTCGGACTAGATTCGCCAAGATTCGGACCTTGCCAGCTCAGGCCCCGTCATTCTGTCGGTACTGTCGAACGCTGACGCCGTACCACTGGCGGAACTTGCGGCCGAGGTAGCTACTGGAGGCATAGCCAAGCTCTTCGGCGACTTGTTCCAGCGTGGCACCGGCGGCAATGCGTTCACCAGCCCGGCGGGCATGCAGACGGTCGACAAAGTCCCGCGGTGTCAGATCACCCAGTTGGCGTGAGAATTGACGCCCGAGATGGCGGGTAGAAACGTTGAGTGCAGCAGCAAGACTGTCGACATTGAGACGGCCCTGGTCAAGCAAGGATTCGGCCTTCTGCTTCAGTTCCTCGACAAAGGCAGACCCGTTGCCATTGTCACCGGCCGCTTCCAGCAGGCTGCGGCGGGCGTGCTCGCGCGTTCGTTCCAGGGTTTGCCAGAGATTGCGCAGTCGGGCCTTGAGCGCCTGGCCGTCGAAGGGCTTGGTGATGTAGTCATCGGCGCGGGCGGCCAGGCCAGCAGATTGCTCTTTCGGGTCATCCAGGGCGGTCAGCAACAGAACGGGCGTGTGGGCCAGGGCCGGGTCGTCCTTGATCCTGCGGCACAATTCGTCTCCACGCAAGCCGGGCAGATCCACATCGCTGACAATCAGATCAGGAAGTTCTTCCATGGCCAGCTGCAGCGCCTGCTCACCGTCCCCACTGGTCAGGATTTCCCAGTCGCTGGCCAGCAAGCGCTCGATCAGCGCGCGCAGCTGCTCATCATCCTCAACCAGCAGCAATCTGCCCAGCGTCTTGCCAGCCGCGCCGGAATCATGGACCGGATCATCGAGGTCGGTCTGAGGCGGCGAATTGGCATCTGCTTCAGCCAGCGGCAGCTCGATTTGATAGTGACATCCCATGCCGGGCGCGGTGCGCAGATCAATGCTGCCTTGATTGGCTTCGACCATCGCACGCACGGAGGCAAGACCCAGACCCTGGCCAGTCACCGGGCTTTGATCGGGCCCGCGACTACGGTGTTCAAAAGCGCGTTCGGCAAGTGTCTCGGGCATACCGGGACCATCGTCGATCACTTCGATCAGAACACTGCCTGGGTTCCTTGCAGCGCGAATGGTGAGGCTGGCACCACGACCGGCGTATTTCCAGGCATTGTCAAGCAGGTTGAACAGGATCAGTTCGAGACTGCCAGGCTTGAGACTGAGATGGATGCCATCCGGCACCTGCTGATCAATGCTGATCTCGCGCTCGGCCAGCAAGGCTCGCAAGGCACTGGTGATGGCTGTGACCTCGGCACCCAGCTCGACGGGTTCGGCTGGCTGCGCATCGTCGGCGACGGCATCAGACAGCGACAGGATCTGCTGGCTGACCCGGTTCAGGCGTCGGATGTTCGTGCGGATGGCGGCCAGGGCACCCGGGCGTTGCCGGGCCAGGCCGCTGCTGTCCAGCTCCACATCAACCGTCAGGGCAAGAGCGGTCAGCGGCGTGCGCAGTTCATGGGCCATGGTGGCGAACAAGCGTTGCTTCTGGGCCAGCAACTCCTCGCTCACCGCCTGCTGATGAGCCGCTTCCAATGCATTGACACGCAGCCGGTGTTCGCGAGTCCTGGCCTCCAGCAATGACTGCAAGTGGCGGTTGCGGGCGGCCATTCGCCGCAATCGATAGCGCACGCCAACGCCGATCAGTAGCAACAACAGCGCGCTGTAGGTTACCCAGGCCAGAGAACTCGCCCACCATGGCGGACGAATTCTGAAGGACCAGACCGCGGACTCACTCCACCGGCGATCTTCCCTGGCCGCTTGCAGCTCCAGGCGATATTGGCCTGGAGCCAGGCCGCTGAGCACCACGTTGCCGTCGTGGGACTCGACCCAGCTGCCACCATCGAGGCGATAGCGAAACAAGGGGACGATTTCCGCGTCCAGGTAATGGCTTGAAAAGCGGATGCCGATGGCATCTATCGCCGGATCCAGGCGCCAGTCACGCTCGGTGCTAAACCGCAACGCCTGGTGCTGTTGGCCACGATACAGGCGTATGTCGGAGATGCGTGGCGCGGCCGGTGGCGCGGGTAGAGCGATTGCATCCGCATCAAATACGTTGATACCCGCGCGGCCACCAAAAGCCAGCCAGCCTGGCTCGGGCGCTGCATGACTGCGGCTGGAAAAGTAGTCATCCTGCAGACCGTCGATGGCGCGAGCGCTTTGCCAGTGCCCATTCCGATAGCGCTGCAAACCACGCTTGTGACTGATCCATAGTGCACCGTCTCCACTGAAGCGCAGCCCGGACAGGTTGGCGTTGAGCAGACCGCTCTCCTCGTCATGGGTCTCGAATCGGCCCGTGTCCGGATCGACCAGGCGCGCCAATCCGCCACCCTCGGTGGCCACCAGTAACTCGCCGACAGACGACATCGCCAGGTCAACAATGAAGTCGTGCGGCAAGCTGCCTGGCCTGGCCGGATCGCTGTCCCATGCCGAGAAGTCCGAGCGCGTTGGATCCATGTAATTCAGGCCGCCGCCATAAGTCGCGGCCCAGAGCCGACCTGCCGGGTCACGCAGGGTCAACACCACGCGGCGACTGGAAATGCTGAGCTCACTGTCTGGCAACCAGACCTCGATGCGTTCCCCGCTATCGGGATCCAGCAGGTTCAGCCCGCCACCGTAGGTTCCAGCCCAGATCCCGGCCTCATCCTCGGCCAGGTGCCAGACATGATTGAACGACAGGCTGGTTGCATCATCCGGGTCATGTTGCAAGTGCAGGGCCGGCCGATCAGGTGCATCGAAGCGATACAAGCCACCGCCGAAAGTACTGACCCAGAGTCGGTCCCTGCGGTCGACCTTCAGCGACCACGCACTGGGGTGGGCCACGGCTACGCGTTCAATGGGAACCGTGTGCCGACGTTCCTTCAGTTCTGCCCAGGGCGCGCGCCAGAGCCCATGGGCGAAAGTACCGAGATAGAGTTGATCGCGCCACTGTGTCAGTGCCCAGACCTCCGGGTCTGCACTTTCAAGTCCGCGCAATCGGTAGTGTCCCCAGTCCAGCCGCCCAGGCACGAAGCGGGCCAGGCCACTGGTCGTGGCCAGCCAGATGCGACCATCCGGGTCCAGGTAGCTGCGCCGCACGCCATTGCCTGGCAGCGAGCGGGCCAGCCCGGGGTCGTGAGCCAGACTGCGACAGTCGGTCGATGGCTGCGGACAATGGACGACACCCGACTCCAGGCTCGAAAACCACAGACCGCCATCACCGTCTTTCAGGACCTGCATCTGCGCTCCGCCCAGGTGCTCGGTCCATCCGGCCAGTGATTCAAAACGTTGCTCGGCGACCCGGTAGTGCCAGGCACCGGCCAGCGTAGTCAACCACAAATCACCGTTGTCGCCAACGACCACACTGGTCACGGCCGATCGCTGACGCCTGTCTGCGGCATCGCCCGGCGGCACCAGTCGATCGACAACCTCGAGACTGCGTCGATCCAGCCGGTCCAGACCGCTCTCGGTCGCCACCCACAGAAAAGCATCGTCGGCATCGAAGACCAGGTCCCAGATGTCCGGCGCCGACAGCGCTCCGCCTCCAGCGCGGTCGTCGAGATGGTCAATGATTTCGCCATCCGGGCTCAGTCGATACAGGCCAGACTCGGAAGTGCCGACCCAGATACTGCCATCCAGATCCTCCAGCAGCGACAGGACGGTAACGCCCGTCAACCAGTTGCGGTCGTCCAGCGCGCTGCGAGCGGCAAACTCGCCGCCCTCCGGCTCCAGCCGATCCAACCCTTGCATGGTGCCAACCCAGAGTCGCCCCTGCCTATCGAACAACAGGCTGAGCACATGATTGTCAAGCAAACTGCCCGGCCGGCTGGCCGCACGGTGGGCGCGAACCTGGGTACCATCGAACTCCAGCAAGCCATCCTGGGTGCCAATCCACACCACGCCCTGGCCATCACTGATAACGGTATTGACCCGGGCGTTGGCGAGCGCCGAATGACTGCTAAAGCGGTCGAAGTGATATTGCAACTCCAGCACCGGCTGGGCCGGACATGCCTGCCAGCCCAGCGCCAGAAGCAACAGTGCACCATATTTCCAGCTTGCAGATCTCACCCACTCACCCCAGACCACTCACGATCAAGTCAAGCCTCTCCCAACGACGAACAGCATCAGGACGGGACCCGGACCCAGCCCTCCATGAGCACGCGGGCGCTACGGCTCATACTGACCCTGGCGACGCGCCAGGCGCCGCCTTCCTGGCGCACGCTGGCACCTACTTGCAGCGTTCCAGACGGATGTCCG
>SLQY01000141.1 GCA_007131235.1 Wenzhouxiangella sp. | reverse complement strand
GATCTGTTTGCTGCGGATTCCTCTACGGTGGTGGAGATGTCGCTTGCCATTGATCCAAGTGGTCTGGCCGAGCTGTCTGGTACGACCCAAGTCACCGTATCCGGTGGTGTGGCCGTATTCAGTGATCTCAGTATCGACCAGGTTGGCAATGGCTTTGAGCTTCGAGCCAGCGATCAGGCCGGGGAGCTTGATTCAGGGGATTCGGATGCCTTTGCGGTGCTGCCGGTGGAGCTGCTGCAGGATCGTTTCGAAAACCTGAATTGATCTGTTTAAGATCAGCAGTAATCGAGCCTGTCGGCAAGCGGCAGGCTCGATTCAGGTGTCTGTTTCCTGGCTCTGGACCGGTATATCCGGGGCGAAGTCGAAGGAGTCGTAGAACAAGTGGTCTTCGGTGGTTCCGGCCTCGAGGAAGGCCAGGCGGGCACTGTGCACCATGGCCGGTGGGCCGCTCATGTAGACATCGAAAGCCGATAGGTCCGGGTGAGCGCGCAGGACTGCGTGATGCACCAGGCCGGTGTCGCCGCGCCAGCCGGGGTCCGGGTCGGTCAGTACTGGATGAAAGCGAAGCCTGCCCAGCTCTTTCTCCCAGCGATCGATCTGCTCACGGGCGTAGAGGTCGGCCTGGCGGCTGACCCCCCAGAACAGTTCGATCGGTCGATCGTCGCCGGCCTCGATCAACTCCTCGATCATTGACTTCAGTGGTGCGAAGCCCGTGCCGCCACCCATCATGATGATCGGGCGTTCCGATTGGCGCCGAACGAAAAAGGTGCCCAGAGGCCCTTGCAGTCGCAGGATGTCCTTGGGCTGCATGCCGTCGAACACGTGCCCGGTAAAGCCGCCGCCGTCGACATGCTTGATATGCAGTTCCAGGTAGTCGCTCTGCGATGGCGCCGATGCGATCGAGAAAGCGCGGCGCTTGCCCTCGGGAAGCAAGACGTCGACGTACTGCCCGGCCAGGAACTGCAGCCGTGCTGCGCGCGGAAGCTTCAGGCGCAGGCACATCACCTGGGGCGTGTACAGCGTCATGGATTCGACCCGCGCCGGAAGCGTACGCACCGGGATATCAGCAACCTGCTCGATTTCGCATGCTTCGATGGAAACGTCATCGGCAGCGACGGCCTGGCAGGCCAGGGCCTGGCCCGAAGCGATCTCCTCCAGGCTCAGGGCTTCTGGTGGATTGAAGGGGTAGATGACGGAGCCGTCGATTAGCCGGCACTTGCAGCTCGAACAGGTGCCGTTCTTGCAGCTATAGGGCAAAACGATGCCCTGCCGCAGGGCGGCAGCCAGGATGGTTTCCCCGGAACGGGCACGAAATTCTCGGCCGCTGGGCTGAATGCGGATACGTCGATGGGTCTGGGATAGGGTCACGATGCAGGTATTTTCTAAGTTCGGGGAGACAAAAATGTGGACGGCTGATCGAGTATATGGACGGCTATGCTAACCTGCCGGACCAATATTGGACCAGACCAGTGCCTTTTGCGTGAAAGACTGGATTTGCCTGCATACGGCTGACAATCCCACCGAGATCGGATACGTGCGCGGGCTGCTCGAAGCCGAGGGTATACCAACCCGAGCGCGCAGCATGGATCTGTGGGCTGCGGCGGTGGAAATCTACTTCGCCGAGGGAGCAAGGCCATCGGTCTGGGTGCGCGCGAGCGACCGTGAGCGGGCGGCGGCAGTCCTGGCAGGGGCCGACCGCCGTGGCTGCGCTGCCGACTGGACCTGCGCCGGCTGCGGGGAACACCTCGAAGGCCAGTTCACCACCTGCTGGCGCTGCGCTCGTCCACGGCCGGATCATGACTGAACTCGCCCCGGCAACACGGCTTTTGTCCTGGCGCCTGTTGTGGCGCTTTCCCCTGCTTGCGCTGCATGTATTGATCGGCGTTCCCCTCGTATTGCTGACCTTTGTCCCGGGACTGCGCAATCTGCCTGTGGGCCGCCGACGTCTGCACCAGGTTTCGCATGTGACCTGGTCGCGGCTGATGCTGCGCATTTTTGGCATCCGATTGCAGATCCAGGGTCGGCTACCACCCGGTCCCTGCCTGATTGTGGCCAATCACATCAGCTGGATGGATATTGTCATTCTCCATGCGCTGTGGCCGATGTGGCTGGTGGCCAAGGCCGAAATCCGCGCCTGGCCCGCCATCGGTGTGCTGGCCGAACTGGCGGGTACGCTGTTCATCCAGCGCGGCAGCGAGGCCTCCCGTGCGCGGGCCAGTCGGCGCATGGCCGCCTTGCTGCGCAAGGGCGAGCGGGTTGGTATTTTCCCCGAAGGCGGCATTCGCCCGGAACGGGGTGTCGGTCGTTTCCATGCCCGTCTGTTTGCCCCGGCGCTGCGCACAGGTGTGCCCATTGTTCCGGTCGCAATCCGTTATTATCGCGGCGGTGACTTGCACGATGTCATGGTGTTCGGCCCCGGTGAGAACTTTGTTGCCAACCTGTTTCGGTTGCTGGCACAGCCGCCGGGTGCCGGACAGTTGATGATTGGTGAAGGTCTGCATCCGGGTCCCGGCGGTCGAAGCGCCCTGGCCCGCCAGGCTCAAGACGTGGTAACTCGGTTTTATGAATCCTGATTCCAGGCGCAATGAAGACAGGCTGTTCGCGCCGCGTGGACTGCTTGGCAATGCCCATGTTCAGTCGTTGTTGACATCGGGCCCCTGGCGTCGCCATCGTGTCCAGCGCCTGGCCGCCGCCTACCTGGGGCGCAGCCAACGCGAGTTGATCGAAACAGCAGACGGGACCCGGCTTCTGGGTTTTCGCAACCAGAGCGCGGCGGCAAGCCGTCGTCAGGCGCAGGTCATATTGCTGCATGGGTGGGAGGGCAGTGCAGATTCCAATTATCTGCTGTCGACGGCCGTTGCGATGGATTCAGCCGGATTCGATACCTTCCGCCTGAACATGCGCGATCATGGCTCCTCTCATCACCTCAACCGGGAATTGTTTCATTCCTGCCGCCTGGAAGAAGTGCTTGATGGCGTTGGCCGGCTGCGCCAGGCTTACGGTGACCGGCCGGTTTTCCTGGTCGGTTTTTCGCTTGGCGGTAACTTCACCCTGCGCGTGGCCCGCGAAGCACCCGCGAAAGGTTTTCAACTGACCCGGGCAGTGGCTGTCAGCCCGGTCATTCGGCCGCGCCATGTACTCGATGCCCTGGAAGGCGGCCTGTCGGTGTACGAGAGTTACTTTGTGCGCAAGTGGCGACGCTCTCTTCGAATCAAGCAAGCTCTGTTTCCGGAGGACTTTGATCTCGATGCCTGGTTCAAGCTCAAGACCCTGCGTGGCCAGACCGACTGGCTGGTTGAACATTACACCGAGTTCCCCAATCTGCACGAATACCTCGAGGGATATTCCGTTGCGGAAGATTATCTCGTCGGCCTTGAGACGCCGACGCTGATCATCACCGCCGCCGATGACCCCATCATTCCCGAGCGCGATTTTCATGAGCTGCCGAGTGAGCCGGCGCTGGCCCTCGATGTGCTGCCGCGCGGCGGCCATTGCGGATTCATCGAAAACTGGCGCATGGACAGCTGGATCGAACAACGACTGATCAATGAATTATGTCCTCTGACCAAGCTTTGATAGCGCAGGCCAGGAGCCTGTTATCTGCCGGCCAGGCCGGGCAGGCGGCCGATATTTGTCTGCAAGCCCTGCGCCAGTCCCCGGCAGACCCGGTGCTTTTGACTTTGCTGGCACACTGCGATGAGGCTCGGGGCGATTTCGAGGGTGCGCTGGCGCGCCTGGACAGCGCGGTCGCCGAGAATGCCGAGTACCTGTCTGCCCAGTTCCACCGGGGGCGGCTGATGGCGGCCGTGGGTCGCGCGGAAGAAGCACGCGGTTGCTTTGAACATTGCCTCGCGCTTGATCCCAACCATGCGCCGGCCCGAACCCTGATGGCGCGCCTCGATGTGCTGGCCGGCAAGCGCGACGAGGCGATTTCGGGCCTGCGGACCGCCTTGCGCGCCGACGGTCAGCACGTGCCTGCACTGGCCACCCTGGCCGAGCTGATGGTTGAAGCTGGCAAGCTTGATGATGCGCACGAGCTGGCCTCACGCGCGCTGCGCATCAACCCGAACCTGCCGACTGTGCAGATGAGCATGGCCCGTGTCCTGCTGGCCCAGGGACACCTGGCTTTCGCCGAGCAATGTTTGGACAACGCCAGCCAGGCGGCACCGCAGGATCCGGCTCCGCAATTTTTGCTGGGCCAGGTCAAGGGGAAGCAGGGCCAATTCGAGCAGGCGCTGGCAGCCTTCAACGCCGCCAGGCAGCGCGGGATGGCGGGTGCCGAGCTTGATCTGGGTTGTGCTCGCTGTCTCCGCTCGCTCGGCCGCCATGACCAGGCGCGCGGTCAGTACGAGCGGCTGGTCAGTGACGCTGATGCCGCGCCAGCGCTTGTCCTGGAAGCGGCCGAGTTCTGCCTCGAGGCCGATTTGCCTGGTCCGGCACGGCTGCTGCTGGCCCGACCCACCGTGAGACGGCTGCCCCGGCGTGTTTTGCTGTTGGCGCAGCTGGCCGAGCATGAGGGGGATGTGGATCAGGCGCGTCAGCTTGCAGCGACCTTGCACGATCTCGGCAGCAACGATCAAGACCACGGTGGCGGCAGCGGTGCCACCGGCGAAGAAGCCTTCGTTGCCGCGGCTGCACGTCGCCTGTCAGCCCGTCTTGCGCTGCTGGCCGAAGACGGACGCGAAGCGCTGAACGCGCTCAAGCCGCTGCTCGATCAGCCCGATAGTCCGGTGCCGGTGATCTGGCTGGGTGCCGAAATCATGCAGTCGCTGGAGGATCATGATGGCGCTGTTGCCCAATTGGCCGGCCTACTGGAAAGATCGGGGCTGGATGCCGAGGACAAGGCGCGTACGCACGCTTTGCTGGCCACGGTCCTGGACCGCGCCGAGCGCTATCAGGATGCTGAGAGTCATCTGCGGGCAGGGGAGTGGCGCGCGCCGGTCGTGGTGGGCAACCCTGCCGCGACCAATGCGGCTGCCTGGGATGCGGTGTTCGACCGTTTCAGTCGGGTCGCAAGCGTCGACGATGGACGACCGCAGCCAGTGTTCATCGCCGGGGTTCCCGGCAGCGGGCGCGAGCTATGGATGGCTGCCCTGGCGGCCAGCAGACAGGTGATGTGCTTGCCTCGCGCCGGATTTGCCGACCGCCGGCGCCAGCTGGAGATACCGACCGATCCTGCCCGCATCGCCGTCCTGGACGATGCCGATGCGCGCCTGATTCGACGCCGTTTCCTGCGCGCTTTCGGCCGTCTGCAGGCACCCCGGTCGGTGCTGCTCGAGCCTGGCCTGCTGTCGATGCTGGATCTGGCCTGGCTGGCTCGCGTCTTTCCGGGCGCAACGGTACTTGCACCTACCGCCGCGGAGGCGGACCTGCGCCTGTATTGGCGACTTACCGGTTACCGCGACCAGGGGCAGATGCTGTCGGCCTGGCAAAGCGAGCAAGGCCTGGCCGATCGCCTCCGAGTTCTCGCTCCGTTGGACTGGCAGGTGTTGCCGCTGGAAGAGCTGTTCCATGACCCGGCCAGCTCGCTGGCTGCCGTGGCTGGACACCTTGGACTCGAGCCCGATGGCGCCATGCTCTCGGCCATGGATCGGGCCCGCGTCGAGCATAACTATCGCGCTCCCGGTCACTGGCAGCGCTACCGTTTCGAGGATTGACGACCGTCATGTGCTTGTTACCTTCGATGCTCACAATTGCGGTAGGATCATCGTTTTGACCAGTCACTCGCGCGTGTCCCCCATTTTTCGTATTGCCGCCATGGTGATTGGCGCCGTAATGATCGTTGCCTGCTGTCCGCAAGAGCAGCTCGATGAGCGCGGCTGGCCCAGAGAGCTGGTCCTGGGCCTGGTGCCGGCGCTGGAGGCTGAGGCGTTGATCGACAATCTCGATCCTCTGACCGACCACCTCGAAGAGGCTTTGGGCTTGCGGGTGCGCTCCTTTGTGCCCATGGACTACACCGGGCTGGTCGAGGCCATGGGCTCCGGGCGGGCCGATATCGGCATGCTGCCGCCGTTTGCGGCCATGCTGGCAGACCGGCGCTACGATATCGAAACCATCCTGATTTCCACCCGCCGCGGTGAAACCGGTTACCGCACGCAGTGGTTCACCAACGATCCGTCAGTGTGCGAGACTGAGATTCGGTTCGAAGAACGTCAGTGCGAGGCGCGCGTGCGTGGGCGCGAAAGTGTGACCCGGCGCTTTGCTTACTGCGAGGGTGATCTGGAGTCTCTTCGCGAGCAATCGGTGGCTTTCGTCGATCCGAACTCGACCTCCGGCTTCCTGTTTCCCGCCATGCAGCTGCGCGAGATGGGCATCGACCATCAGCGCGACATCAACAGTCTGTTCGTCCGTGGCCATGATGCCGCCGCGCTGGCGGTCTATGGTGGAGACGCGCGCTTCGGCGTCAGCTACGACGATGTGCGCAACATGATCTGCAATCAGTTTCCGGACATCGGCGAGCGTGTCATCGTGTTCAACTACGCGCCCATGATCCCGAATGACGGGGTCCAGGTCCGGCCGGGGCTCGCTCCCGATCTGCGCGAGGCGATCAAGAACGCTTTCATCGACCTGGCCGAGTCGCAGGCCGATCTGCCCGATGACGAAAAAGTGTTGTGGGTGCTGTACGAAATTGATGGCTTCATGCCCACGCCCGAAGGCATCTATGAACCGGTGCGCGCCGCGTTTGAATTCATGCGCAACTAGCGCCGCGCTCGATCTGGAGAAACAATGAGCAACAACAACAGCCAGGGCTCGATCCGCTTTACGGGCGCCAATATCGTCTACCCCAACGGCACCGTAGGGATGAAGGATCTCAACCTGGAGATCAAGCCTGGCGAGTTCGTGGTCATCGTCGGTTCTTCGGGTGCGGGCAAGTCCACCTTGCTGCGGGCGGTCAACGGACTCAATCGGCTGACGTCCGGCCAGATCGAGGTCGACGGCGTGGCCGTACCGCAAAAGGACGGGCGCGAGCTACGCCTGCTGCGCAAGCGAGTCGGCATGATTTTCCAGGACTTCCGCCTGGTCAAACGCCTGACCGTGATGTCCAACGTGCTGATCGGCCGCCTGGCCCACGTGCCTGGATGGCGCGCCATGTTCAACCTCTGGCCGGCCCATGACAAGGAAGTTGCGATGAAGGCGCTGGAAAGGGTCGGCATCACCGAAAAGGCCTGGATCAAGGCCTCACAACTCTCGGGTGGCCAGCAGCAGCGTGTCGGCATTGCCAGGGCGTTGGCCCAGGAGCCAGCCATCATCCTGGCCGACGAGCCGGTGGCCTCGCTCGATCCGGTCACCACCCATCAGATCATGCAGGATCTGGTGCGCATCAACCGCGAGCTGGGTATCACCACGCTGGTCAACCTGCATTTCCTCGACCTGGCCAGAAAGTATGGCCAGCGCATTATCGGACTGCGTTTCGGTGAGCTGGTCTACGACGGCTCGGCTGCGACCGTCACTGACGATGACTTCCGCAACATTTATGGTCGCGATTTCACCGAGGATGACGTGCTCGACGAGGACGTGATCGACTGATGGCCATGGTGCCTCCCAAACCGGCGCGCAATTGGCCGCTGTGGGGCGGCACGATTGCGTTTCTGGTCGCCATGTCCTGGTGGTCGGCGCACGGCATCGGATTCTCGCTGACCGAATTGCTGTGCAACTCGGCCGGTGGAACACGCCTGTTGCAGGAGTCCTGGCCACCCGACTTTGCCTTCCTGCCGCGGCTGATCGATCCCTTCATGGAAACGATCTATATCGCCATCGTCGGCACGGTCGTGGGCGGCATTCTGTCGATCCCGGTCGCCATTCTGGCCGCGCGCAACCTGACGCTGGGGCCGATTATCTGGTTTGCCGACCGCAACTTCATGAACATCCTGCGCACGTTGCCGGACCTGTTCT
The DNA here is from genome assembly GCA_007131235.1 of Wenzhouxiangella sp. GTDB lineage: Bacteria > Pseudomonadota > Gammaproteobacteria > Xanthomonadales > Wenzhouxiangellaceae > Wenzhouxiangella. Next base: position 1,395 of record SLQY01000141.1, on the reverse strand, counting down.
GGGCCATGTTGTTCGCCACCGCCGTCGGCTTTGGCCCGGTGGCTGGCGCGCTGGCGCTGTCGGTGTTCACCATTGCGGTGATTTCCAAGCTGTGGTCGGAGTCGCTGGAGTCCATTGACATGGGCATGCCCGAGGCGGTGCGTGCCTGCGGCGGCACCTGGCTGCAAATGGTGCAGTTCGGCGCAATTCCGCAGGGGCTGCAGCATTACGTGTCCTACGCGCTGTATGCCTTCGAGCTGAACGTGCGCGCGTCCATGGTCCTGGGGCTGGTTGGCGCCGGCGGTATCGGTATGATCCTGGAAACCCAGCGGGCTAACTTCGAATACGAGCGCGTCACCATGATCATCCTGGCCGTTCTCGTTGCCGTGCTGATCATCGAGCAGATATCGGAATCGATCAGGAAGCGTCTGGCATGAGTTCGAAACCGGGCCTACTCACACCGCAAAAGCAGATCGGCTGGGCAAGCTGGGCGACCTTCATTATCGCGGCGCTGTTTGTCTGGTCGCTGCTGGCGATCGAATTCTCGCCCGGACGCATGATCCAGGTGCCGGCTCAGGTCGCCCGCGTCCTGTCGTTCTTCTACCCGGCCGACATGGCCTATGGCTGGGAGACGGTTCTGCCGGCCCTGGCCGAATCTATCCAGATTGCCTGGATCGGCACCATCATCGCCGCGATCCTGTCGCTGCCGCTTGCCCTGTTCGGCGCGCGCACGCTGTTTCCTCGCATTGCTCGCTTCGTCAAGCTGGTCTCGGCCACTGCGCGGGCCTTTCCGGAAATCCTGCTGGCGATCTACTTTGTGCCCATCGTCGGCCTGGGGCCATTCGCCGGCGCGCTGGCCATCGGTATTTCCTCCATCGGCATGCTGACCAAGCTGGGTTCTGAGGTCGTTGAGTCGATCGACTTCGGGCCGGTGGAGGCCGTCGAGGCTTCGGGCGGTTCCCGAATTCTGGCCCTGCGCTATGCCGTCGTGCCGCAGGTGCTGCCCGAAATCGTCGCCCACTGGCTGTTCCGTTTCGAACTCAACATCCGTGCCTCGGCCGTCCTTGGCGTTGTCGGCGCCGGCGGCGTCGGTGGCGTGCTGCTCAATACCTTGCGCTACCGTCACTTCGAGAAAGCGGCCGCGGTCCTGCTCCTGACCATCATCGTGGTGTTGATCATCGACATGGTGTCTGGAGAGATCCGGCGCAAAATCATCAGGAGTTGAATGCTTCAAACCCTGTAAACAATCGCCTTCATGAATCCCGCCGTGATCGCCATCAGGCCCTGAATCGGGGCAGGCAGGCGGCGAGCGCCGTGGGCGACGGCCATGTCGGCGTGGCGAGCCTCGTCTTCCTTCATCTGGGCAACGATGGCGCGCGAGCGCTGATCCGGTGCTGGCAGGCGGTCGAGGTGATT
>SLQY01000224.1 GCA_007131235.1 Wenzhouxiangella sp. | reverse complement strand
TGGAAACGCCCAGCGCCATGCTGGCCCTGATCAAGGCCAGCGAAAAGCACGGCTATCCTGATCTGACTGTACGCCTGTGCCGCAATTTCCTGGCCAGCTTCCCGGTCGCTCCCAAGCGCCAAACCGTCACGGCCATTCTGGCCAGAATCGAGCGGTGACGTGCGTTCTGGAACAGCAGCTCCATTCAGTCCGTTTCCGCCCTATTCCTGCACCCGGTGCCGGACTCTTGCGGAAGCTTGAGCCTGATTACGCAGGTGCCTCAACCATGGATTCAGGACTGGACTGGGCCTCTGGCCAATAGCTGAGGCACCTACGTAACGATAGAACTTGTATACCGCCCAACGCGGCGGGCCAGCGATGGTTTTACCGGGCCGGTGTGGGTTCGGAAAGTGTCTCGACCAGGATCTCCAGCAGCCGGTTCGGTACACCGCGTGTGATGAAGACCAACTTGCTGCGTCGGTCTTCATCGGGCCAGCTTTCCAGCGTCGCGGGCGGGTGGAAGACGTGTTGAACGCCGTGGATGACCAGTGGGCGGTCACTGCCGCGCAGGTTCAGCAAGGCCTTGACGCGCAGCAGATCGGCGCCGACCAGCATCAGCAGCATTTCCAGCAGGGCATCGACACGCTCAGGCTCCAGCGGTTGTTCGATTTCAAAGCAGCGGGCGTGGATGTCATCGCCGTGCCGATTAGGGTCGTGGGCATGGTCATGGCGATGCTCTTCGTCGTGCCCATGTTCATGGTGGTCGTGGTCGGTCGGGTAAGCCTCCGCCTTGAGCCAGCCGGCCACATCGGCAATCTTGCCATCGGTATCGAACAGGCCCAGGCCGGTGATGAACCGAGGTTCCAACTGTCCATCGGCCACTTCGCGGCGAATGGCCGACGGGTTGAGCTTGGCGAGCCGCAGATCAAGAGTCGTGCGCGCGCCCAGGTCGGCCAGGTCGGCCTTGGTCAGGACCAGCGCATCGGCCATGGCCACCTGCTTGACGGCTTCGGGCTGTTGGTCGAGGGTGTTATCGGCGTTGACCAGGTCGACCACGGTGACCACCCCGTCGAGCACGTAGCGGTCGACGATATGGCCGTCGGTCAACAAGGTGTGGATGATGGGTGCCGGATCAGCCAGGCCGGTGGTTTCGATGATGACGCGGCTGAACCAGCGCTTGCCGTCACGGGCGTAGCGCCAGTCGACATCGCGCAGGGTCTTGACCAGGTCGCCACGAATGGTGCAACACAGGCAGCCGCTGCTGAGCTCGACGACCGTGTCTTCGTTGGCATGCGCGACCAGCTGATGATCCAGGCCGACTTCGCCGAACTCGTTGATGATCACCAGCGCATCGCTGAGCTCGGGCTGGCGCATCAAATGATTCAGAACAGTGGTCTTGCCGGCTCCCAGAAACCCGGTCAGCACGGTCACCGGCACCCGTTTTCCGTCAGTCATGGTCTATATGCCGCAACACTCAATCGTTATAGTATAACAATTATGGGTCAGGCGTTAGTGAGTTTCGTAGGGGACTGAACTGGAAAAGAACCTTTTCCTCTCGCCTCCGTGTCTTGGCGAGAAAAATGCCTTGCGAACTTTCCAACCCCGTACGTTATTCGCAGACAGCGAGGTTTGGTGTCAGCTGGTTGCGGCGGTGACGGTAGCCGGATAACCGATGGCTTCAGTGGTGCCGGTCAGGGCTTCGATGCTGGTCTTGGCAGGGTTGTATTGAATCGTGACCGTCTTGGCATCCAGGTCGAACTGGGTATCAACCACGCCGTCGACTTCGCGCAGGGCCTGGTCGATGCGCATTTCGCAGGACATGCAGGTCATGTTGGGTATGGACAGGGTGACCGACTCTTCGGCCTGTTCGGCAACGGCCAGCGTGGTCAGCAGGATCAGGGCGAGTGTAATCAAAGCGCGGCTCAACATGTTCTTGGTCCTTGGATGGGTCATTGGATTGCGGCGGGGTTGTATTGGCATGAGACTCATTATTGCTGAGACTTATGGCTGAGCACCGAGTTCAGTGCCCTCCAGCAGGTAGCCCAGCAACAGCGGCAGCACGATGGTGGCGTCAGACTGGATGCTGTAGCGGGGCGTGTCGGGGGTGAGCTTGGCCCAGGCGATCTTTTCGTTCGGCGGTGCGCCGGAGTAGCCGCCATAGCTGGGCTGGGCATCGCTGATCTGGCAGAAGTAGCCCCAGGCAGGGACATCTGGCATCTGCAGCTCCTTGGCAATCAGCGGCACCACGCAGATCGGAAAGTCGCCGGCAATGCCGCCGCCGACCTGGATAAAGCCGATGCCTGGCTCGGGGTCGCAGTTTTCCAGGTACCAGCGCACCAGCCGATTCATCTGGGCTGTGCCGGATTCGACACAGGCATGGCTGGCGATCTCGCCACGCATCACCGCCGCGCTGAAGGCATTGCCGGTGGTCGAGTCCTCCCAGCCCGGCGTCCAGATCGGCACCTTGCAATCGCGCGCGGCCAAAAGCCAGCTGTCTTCGGGGCTCTGGTAGCGGGCCAACAGGGCCGGGTCGGCCAGGGTGTCGAGCAGGAATTCGGCCGGGGTGGCGCTACGACCGCTCAGGGCCGCAGCCTGCCAGCGCGCCTGCAGGGGTTCTTCCAGAGCCACCATGACCTCGTCCGGAATGGTGGTGTCGGTGACCCGGTTGACGCCGCGCGCCTGAAGGGCGGCTTCTTCGGCGGGCTTGAGCGTGGTCCAGTCCGGAATGTCTTCAAAGCGATCGCTGCCAATCAGGCGAAAGGCGTCTTCTTCCAGGTTGGCACCGGTGCAGGAGATGCCGTGAACCAGGCCGGTCCGAATGGCCGGTGCCAGGATGCGTCCGATGCGCGCCGTGCTCATTGCCCCGGCCAGGGCCAGGAACAGGCGACCGCCGGCATCCAGGTGAGCATGACAGGCGCGCGCCGCCTCGGCCAGGCGGCCGGCGTTGAAATGCAGGAAATATCGGTCGATGAATGAGCCCAGGCCATCCATCATTCAACCGCCCGCACCGGCGAACGAGCCTCCCGAGCTTTCCGACGGCACCGGCACCTTGACGCCGAAGCCGCCAACCTGGCTCTTTGGATACTTCAGTCCGGCCAGGCGGACTGCCGGTGGTGGTGGCAGCGGCACGGGCACGGTCCAGGTCTCGGGCTGCTCCAGCGCCACCCGGCTCAAGGTCATGCCGCGACCGTGGCATCCATTCAGGAAGCTGCACAGATCGTCGGAAGGATCATTCTCAGCGCTGATACTGACCAGGACCACCCGGCTGATCTTGTGGAGAGCCAGCAGCTCGGGTCCCGGCAGGATGGAGTCGTCGATGTAGTAACGGTTGTCGAAGTTGCCCGGGCCTGGTTTCATCGCCACCAGGCGGCGGCTGTCGCACAGCCAGATGCCCGGCGCATCGGAGGCGATGCCGGCCTGGCGACGCTGGTAGACCTGGGGTGCCAGGGTCACCATGCTGTTGATGATATCCATCGAGTCGATGGCCACTGAGCGGTCGACCGTTCGCGGAGGCCAGAGCAGCGGTGTCATGTTGACATAGCGGGATTCATTGAGCGTCTGTCTGACCGGGTTCGCCGCCGGCCAGTGGTCGAAGGCGCTGACCAGCTGGGCTCCGCCCGGGCATTCGGTCAGCATGCGCACCGCCAGCTGCACGCTTTCTGCGCCCTTGAGGTCGACCAGCACGAGGCTGTCCGGGCCCAGCCACTGCCAGGCACCGGCCGGCTGCGGCTCGCTCACCTCAGGCGCCAGCTCGGTCAGGCGCGGCTGCAGGCGCAGCCTGTCGATTCCCGCAAACAGGGTCGGGCAGTGAAAGGCCTGCCAGGGGCTGTCGGCAGCCGGGCCGTAGAGTTGGAACAAGGCTTCCCAGTCCCGAAACTCGTGCCACAAGCCCTGGCGAACCGCGCCGGCGGTGAAGATGTCCGGGGCCGGGGCCGGCTGGCCCAGCGGCTTACCCAGTCGTTCCAGCAATTTCGACCAGCGTGGCGACATGGCAGGCGTCGTAATTGATCAAAGGATAAGGACTTACTCTACTGTAATAGCCGGCAAAATGGCCATCGACCAGGAATAATCCAATCGTTGCGTAGCCCAGGCCGGTGCTGAACCACAGCGGCGCGGCATCGAAACGGGCCTGGATGGCGTGCGGCTCGGGATCGGACAGGGCTTGCTCAACCACTGTTTCCCAAGCGGTTGGGCTATGCGCAATGCCGAGGCGAACCGAGTCTCCCATGCGTCCGAATGCTCGCTTGAGGACCCACTGGCTGCGCTCGGCAAGCAGCTGTGACTTCAGGGCCGGCTCCAGGTACCGTGAAATGGGCAGCCAACGGGCCAGTGTGTTACGACTGGCCTCGGACAGGCCAAGTCCGTGATGATCGGCGGCTGCGTAGAAACGCTTCGACTGGGCTGCCAGCGCGGCCAGGTTGTTGACCATCGGAAGGCTGCGTGCCGCCTTTTCCCAGGCGTCCAGGTTGGGCAGCTCGCCGATCCAGTCACCGGGGTAGTAGCGAAAAAGCGCATCGACCGGCTGGTCGAACATCATGGCTTGATCGCCGTCGAAGACCAGGTTGGACGGCGAGCCGGTCACCGCCTCCAGCGAGTCCGCGCGCAGCCAGTCAGCAATCAGCGCAATTTGCTGCAAATCCTCGGTGTAGGCGGTGGGATAGACCAGGCCGATTCGGCCATAGGGCTGGAGCGTATCTACCAGGGCCCGGCGCAGATCGCCAGCCGTGGCCAGGCCCGGAAAGCGCTCACCCCAGTCGCCGGCCAGTACCTCGCCCAGGCCGTGCGCCTCGGCATAGCCGCCGGGTCCGTCTTCGTTGAACTCCGAGATCAGCCATTGACCACCTGCGGCGAGGTGAAAGTCGCAGCGGGTGATCCGCGGCGATGCCGGTCCGGCCTCAGCCAGCAGCGGCACCAGGGTTTCGGGCACGCCCAGGGCGGCAAGCGCCTGCGGCGACTCGACGACCCTTGCTTCCAACTCGCGCAAGGCCAGCCAGACTTCTCGGGCAGCGTTGACCAGCAGCTTGTGTTCTTGCTGGCCCAGGACGAGCACATCTGGCAACAGGTTGGATTGACCGCGGTGATAAATGTCCCACTTGCAGAAGTCGCGTCGCAGGCGCCGGTAGACGGCAGAGACTTCATCGTCAGCCAGTGGCCAGGGCAGGGTGCGCACCTTGGTCGGTCAAAGGGCCAGGCCGAACAGCCGCCCAAACCAGGGGATGGTCAGAATGCCGATCAGGGCCATCAGGATATAGATCCAGCCCTCGCCGCGCCGACGCTGACCGCGCGGGTTGGCCGGGCGCATGATTTCGTGGGCCAGGATGGGCAACGCGATGATGCTGAAGCCGGCCAGGCTCTCGAAAAAGCCGGTGTAGTCGCCCTGGACGGCGTAGGCGATGGTAATGGCGCAGGCAATGCAGAAGCAGGCAAAGGCGTTGGCGTCAGCTTGGTCGCGCTCGCGGACTATGCGTTCACGGGCGTCGATATGTTCACGCTTGAACCAGAAGCGCATGGTGAAAAACAGGATCGCCCAGCCCATCAGAAAGAACCAGGGCGTGATCCACCAGCCGTCTTCATAGCCGGGCAGCAGGCGGAACAGCCAGCCGTACTCCAGCGATTCAGGCTCCATCTCGCCCCACATGGCTCCGCCAAAGATCAGGCCGGTGGCAAAAGTGAATGAGCCGACCACGGTGCCGGCGGCCAGGTTCTTGCGCTCGTAGACGTCGACCCGCAGGCGTGGGCCGAAATACTCGGCGGCAAACTGGCCGAACAGCTTGATTGCGGCCAGCGCCATGACCGCATACAGCACGGTCCAGATGCCGGTGATGGTGGGGTCGGCATGGGCAAACAGCACGTAGCCGCACCAGAGTACGGCCCCGATCACCCCCAGCCGGGCCGCGCCGATGGCGGCATTGCCGCGCAGGTAGAGCGGATGCAGCCGCCCCACCCGGCTGCGCCAAAGACCCCAGCCGGACACGGCCAGCGCTACACCGAAAGTGAACCCCGTGTCCGGCCAGAACACATCCGCCTCGTAAAACATCGTGGCGCTGAAGAAGCCGAGGATCACGGCGACCGCAGCCAGGGGCGTGAAACCACGAAAATGGGTGGACCGGGTCAGGTTGCTCATGGCTGCAGGTTCTCCAGGTCGACGGCCCCGTGCAGTGGTTGAATCATGCAGTGCAGGCTACCGCCATGCTCCAGCGCCGGGCGGGCGTCCAGGCCAACCACCCGATGCTGCGGCATCAGCCCCTCCAGGACGGCCAGTGCCTTCTGGTCCGTATTGTGTCCGAAGGTGGGCACCAGTACCAGCCCGGGGGCGATATAGAAGTTGGCGTAGCTGGCAGGCAGCCAGCCGCGTCCGTTTGACCGAATGTTCGGGGCTGGTAAATCGGTCAACTCGACATCGGGGCCGAGGGTCTCGCTCAGCAATGCCTTGTTCTCGGCCAGGCGGTCGTGGTCGGGATGGTCCCGGCCGGCCACGGCACAAACCAGGCGCTGCCTGGCCACGAAGCGCACCAGGTTGTCGACATGACCATCGGTATGGTCCATGGACAGGCCGTGCGGCAGCCAGACCAGTTGCTTCACGCCCAGCCAGCGCTCCAGCTCTGCCTCGATCCGGGCGACGGGAGGATTGTCCCGGTTGGGGTGGGTCAGGACCGGGGTTGTCGTCACGGCCAGGCCAGCACCGTTGACCTCGATGGCTCCGCCTTCCAGGCACAGCGACAGTCGCTGTCGGCGCTGCTGCCAGCGTCGGGCAAGAAGCAGCGGCAGCAGGGCATCGAGCTCATGCGCAAAGCGCTTTCCCCAGCCGTTGAAGTTGCCGTCCAGAAAGACGGTTTGCCCGGCCCCGTCGACCACGCTGATCGGGCCGGCATCGCGCATCCATATATCGTTGCTCAGCAGGGGTTCAAGCCGCAGCGACTCGTCTTCTCCGCCCAGCAGCGTGGCCACGCGCCGCCGATCATCGGGGGCCACCAGCAGGGACACTGGTTCGACGGCTCTCAGCAGGCCAACCAGGCGAAGGTAAAGGGCTTCGATGCCAGCTTGTGCCGGACCGTCGAGGTAGGGCCAGGCCAGCAGGCTGCCGGCGCGCGGCTCCCACTCGGCGGGCAGGCGCCAGCTTGTTCTGTGGCCGGTCAGACCAGCGCTCGCTCGGCGCGCACAATGCCGTTGGCATCGGCATAGACATGATCTCCGGGCTGAAAGTGCGCGCCGCCGATGCAAATCCTTATCCCGGCCTGGCCTTCGCCGCGGCGGACACTCTTGATCGGTACCGAGCCCAGAGCCATGATCCCGAGCTCGATCCCGGCCAGCACGTCCACGTCACGACAGGCACCGTGAATGATCACCCCGGCCCAGCCCATCTCCTTCGCCTTGCCGGCAATCAGGTCGCCAATCAGGGCATGACGCAGCGAACCGCCGCCGTCAACAACCAGCACCCGGCCCTCGCCGGGTTCGGCCAGGGTTTCCTTGACCCGCGAGTTGTCCTCGAAACACTTCACCGTCGCGATCGGTCCGCCAAAGCGTGTGACTGAGCCGAAGTGCTGCCAGTGAATGCCGGTGACGACGTCGACGTCATCGGCGTGCGCGTCACAGAGATCGGGGGTTGTCCACATGCTGGGGTAGACTCCGAATGGTTAAGAGGCTTCAGGATAGGGGAAAAGGGGGAAAGGGCAAAAGGGAAAATGGGCAAAAGGGCAAAAGGGCGAAAGGGCGAAAGGGCGAAAGGGCGAAAGGGCGAAGGGGTTAAGGGGTTCCTGATTAGCGTGACGTATCAGCGCTCTGCTTCGTTCGGGTTGGGGCGCCGTCCTCCGGTTTCTTTGATGTTGCAATCGTCCGCTGAGGCACGATGAAGTGCCGGTTGGATGGGGTCAGGCCGGCCTTTTGGGTTGACTATCGATCGGTCGGATTACGCCTTCCTGGGCCACCGAGGCCAGCAGCGTGCCGTCCCGGCTGAAGAACTGGCCGCGTGAGAAGCCACGGCCCTGGGCATTGTTCGGGCTGTCGCAGGCATACAAGAGCCAGTCATCGACACGCAGCGGGCGGTGGAACCAGAGCGCATGATCCAGGCTGGCCATCTGCACCGGACGCTTGCTGAAATCCAGCTCGTGCGGCAGCGTGGCCGTGCCCAGCAGTTCGTAGTCGGAGACATAAGCCAGCAGGTGGCGATGGATTCGCTCATCCTCGGGCAGCTCGGCCCAGGCGCGCATCCAGATGTGCTTGCGTGGCGGCCTCGCCGACGGGTCGATGAATTTCGGCGTCTCGACCGGGCGAAACTCGAACGGCGGCTGATGCTCGAGCAGGCGCCGGAGCTTGGCCGGCACGCGCTCGGCGATGCCCTTGTGTAGATCGCGGGTGCTGGTCAGTCCGTCAGGGCCGGGCACTTTCGGCATCTCGGCCTGGTGGTCGAAGCCGGGGTCGCCGTTGTGGAACGAGGCGGTCAGGTTGAGGATCGGCCGGCCATGCTGGATTGCCACCACGCGGCGATTGCTGTAGCTCCCGCCGTCGCGGGCGCGTTCGACCTGGTAGACCACTGGGTGGTTGAAATCGCCCGGGCGCAAAAAATAGGCATGCAGGGAGTGCGGTCGTCGATCATCGACAGTGTGCTCGGCGGCCACCAGCGCCTGGCCGAGAATCTGGCCACCGAATACCTGCGGGGCGCCGATGTCGTGGCTGTCGCCACGGAACAGGTTGTCGTCGATCCGCTCCAGGCGCAGCAGCTCGATGACCTGGGCCAGTGCTTCGGTCATATCAGGATTGGTCGTCTCGTGAGGGGTGCAAAAGGTCTCTGGCCGCCAATGCCGATTCGACCTTGCCGACCACCGGGATAGACATCAGGAAGTGGAGCGGGCGAACGGAATCGAACCGTCATCTTTGGCTTGGGAAGCCAAGGTAATAACCATTATACGACGCCCGCTTTGCACGTTAGCCTGTCGAAGATAAAATAGGGCCCGATGCAAGTGCATCACCAACTCTGGCATGATAATTGGCGGAATCTCGCCAGGCAAGCTGATAACCAGCGTTCCTGCGTGCTGGAGGCTCTTTTGTTTCGGTAATCGCGGAGGTAGCCAATGATAGTTGTCACCTACGTCTTGATCGGGGCTTCCTGCCTGATGATCGTCTGGACACTTCATCGTTTCGTTCAATCTCTCGATAGGTCGGAAGCGAAGCCCTTCGAGTACACCGTATTTTTGCTCGGGTTTTCGTTGGTGGCCGTCAGCGCTATCGTTATCGGCTTGATTCTGCTGCAGTTGGAGGCGTATCGACTCCTGCCTGGGATTTTGATGCTCGCCGCAAGCTCGCTGTTTGCAGTGTTCATCGCACTGCGTAAGCGACGCAAGCT
>SLQY01000080.1 GCA_007131235.1 Wenzhouxiangella sp. | reverse complement strand
CAGCCGTCAAGCAGAATCATGGCCTTGGTGTTGCATTTGAAACACACTGTCGCCGAGGCCGGGTAACTGGCCTCCCCTGCCGTGCTACTGAGTGATGCCGCGGTGTCGTGCGAATCAGTCAGGGTTTTTTTTTCCGCCGCTTCCTGTTCCCTGGCTTCGAATTCAGCGCGCTTTTGCTCCAGCATCAGCTGCTGCTGCTCGCTCATTTCATCCGGTTCCAGCATGCCAATGCGCTTGAAATGGTGCTCGACCACAGCACCAATATCAGCCACGATGGAGGGCACAAAACGTCCGCCGGGCTTGAAGTAGCCGCCCTTGGGATCGAACACGGCCTGGAGCTCCTCGGACAGGAAGGTGACATCCCCACCCTTCCTGAAGACCGCTGACATCACCCGGGTCAGGGCCACGATCCACTGGAAGTGGTCCATATTCTTGGAATTGATGAAGATTTCAAACGGTCGCCGCTGCTCATGCTCGGTGCCGGCATTGAGAACGATATCGTTGATGGTCACGTAGAGAGCATGGTCATCCAGGGGCGTGCGGATCTTGTAGGTCGCACCTTCCAGGCACTCCATGCCTTCGGGCCGCTCCAGCTTTTCATGCATGCGAATAATTTCGGCTTTCTTGCCAGCCTTCTTTTCCGCCTGGACGGCCTCGTCCTTTTTCTGGTCACGGACCTGGTAGCCCACGATTTTCTTGTCTATGCGAACAGTCATGATCAGAATTTCCCGTAGTAGCCCTCCTTGAGGGCGTCAAACAGATTGGCGGCGGTGTGGGTTTCGCCGTCGTATTCCACTTCCTCGTGACCCTTGAGTTCCATGGTCGAACCGTCATCAAGCTCGAAGACATAGGTGGTTGACTCCAGGTCCTTGTCGGTGACCAGCACCCCCTGGAAAGCTTCCGGGTTGAAGCGGAAGGTGGTGCAACCCTTCAGGCCCTGCTCCCAGGCAAACAGGTAAATGTCCTTGAAGTCCTCGTAAGGATAGTCGGTGGGAACGTTGGCAGTCTTGGAGATGGATGAGTCGATCCACTTCTGGGCCGCGGCCTGAATGGTGACATGCTCCTTCGGCGTGATGCTTTCGGCGGTAACGAAATAATCCGGCAGCTGTTCATCCGGGTTTTCGGAGTACGGCATGGCCGCCGGGTTGACCAGGGTCCGGTAAGCCAGCAGCTCGTAGGAATAGACACTGACCTTTTCCTTGCTTTTGCGCCCTTCCCTGATGACGTTGCGATTGTAGTGATGGGCAAAACTTGGCTCTATGCCATTCGATGCATTGTTGGCCAGCGACAGCGAGATCGTCCCGGTCGGCGCAATCGAGGTATGGTGCGTGAAACGAGCGCCGGTTTCGGCCAGGCGATCGACCAGGTCCGGCGCCACCTCGGCGACTTTCTGCATGTAGCGACTGTAGCGGGCATGGAGGAGTCGGCCCGGCACCTTGTCACCCGGCTTGTAGCCATCGCGCACCATCTCCGGACGCAACCTGAGCATGTGCGGTGTGACTTCAAAGTCGTCATTCATGATCGGCGCGGGGCCTTTCTCCTCGGCCAGCTCGAGCGCTACTTCCCAACCGGCAACGGCCATTTCACGCGCTACCCGCTCGGTAAACTCCAGCGAGTTTCCCCGACCGTACTGCTCGCGCAGCATGGTCAGCGTCGATCCCAGGCCCAGGAAACCCATGCCGTGGCGACGCTTGTACTCGATTTCCTGACGCTGTTTCTCCAACGGCAGACCATTGATTTCGACCACGTTATCGAGCATGCGGGTAAAGATCTTGACGGTGCGCCGATACTCATCCCAGTTGAACCGGGCCTGCTCGGTAAACGGCTCCTCGACGAACCGGGTCAGGTTGACCGAGCCCAGCAGACAGGCTCCATAGGCCGGCAAAGGCTGTTCTCCGCATGGATTCGTAGCGCGGATGTTCTCGCACCACCAATTGTTGTTCTGCTCGTTGATCCGGTCGACCAGGACGAAGCCGGGCTCGGCAAAGTCATAGGTCGAGGTCATGATCATGTTCCAAAGCCGCCGCGCCGGCACATGCCGATAGATCTTGCAGGCGACCAGGCCTTCCTCGTTGCTGACATAGCCTTCAACGGCCGGCCAGTCGCGCCACACGACCTTTGCAGGGTCGTTCAGATCGACATCGTCGGCCTCGCTACTGAGCACGGGGAAAACCAGCGGCCATTGACCGTCGTCACGGACGGCTCGGATGAAGTCGTCGGTGATCAGCAGCGAGCAGTTGAACTGCCGCAGGACACCGTTTTCACGCTTGGCCCGGATGAAATCGGCCACGTCGGGATGGGAAATATCGAAGGTTGCCATTTGGGCGCCGCGACGACCGCCAGCCGATGACACGGTAAAACACATCTTGTCGTAGATGTCCATGAACGACAGCGGGCCGGAGGTATAGGCACCCGCCCCGGAGACGTAGGCACCCTTGGGGCGCAGGGTCGAGAACTCGTATCCGATTCCGCAGCCGGCCTTCAGGGTCAGGCCCGCCTCGTGAACCTTGCCCAGGATGTCGTTCATCGAGTCACCGATGGTGCCCGAGACCGTGCAGTTGATCGTCGAGGTAGCTGGCTTGTGCGCCAGGGCACCGGCATTGGAGGTAATGCGCCCGGCCGGGATGGCACCACGCCTGAGCGCCCACAGGAACTCCCGGTACCAATGTTGACGGGCCTCCGCAGTTTGCTCGACGTCAGCCAGGGCTCGAGCCACTCGCTTGTAAGTGTCATCGATCTCGACGTCAATGATTTCCCCCGTTTTGGACTTGAGGCGGTACTTCTTGTCCCAGATGTCCAGCGATGCTTGCTGGAAGGCAATCTCGGGAAGTGCCGCTGTCAAGGCTTCTGCCGAAACGCTCATGCCGCAACCTCTTGAAAGTAGATGCTTGTTATAAGTTATGCACAGGTTGTGCAACGACTTGTTCACAACCTGTTGTGCCTGATACTAACGCCTGACACAATATCTTGTGTCGCTCAGCATACAATACGCGTTTAGCCAGATGGAATCAAGCCACCCTTGATCGAGCCTGATCCCGACCGCGCAGCCCGCCACGACAGCGATGGTCAGGCATCCCCTGCCCTGTTCCATGTCGTTCTGTTCGAGCCCGAAATTCCGCCCAACACGGGCAACATCATTCGGCTGTGCGCCAATGTGCCAGCCACGCTGCACCTGATTGGCCCGCTGGGATTCATGCTCGATGATCGCCGCTTGCGCCGCGCTGGACTGGATCACAGCGATCGAGCAAGAATTCACCACCACCAGGGTCTCGATGCGTGCATGCAGGCACTGCCCGGCGCTCGCTGGTTGGCGTTTTCCACGCGTGCCGAACGATGCTACACGCGGTGGCAGTTCCAGCCGGGCGATGCGCTGTTGTTTGGCCCCGAGACTCGGGGCCTGCCGGATGACGTGCTGGCCAGGTTCGATGCCGACCGGCGTTTGCGAATTCCGCAACGGCCCAGCTCACGAAGCCTGAACCTGTCGAACGCCGTTGCGGTTGCGGTCTATGAAGGGTGGCGTCAGATGGGTTTTGTCGACCCGGACTGAGTCCAGGACGACAACCCGAATGGCTTTGGCTGCCTACTCGGTTTCGCGCTTCAAATCTCGTTCCATCAGCATGGTCACGCCCTTGCGCGCACTCCAGCCCTTGAACAGGATGCCGTGGACCTGTTCGGTAATCGGCATTTCCACGCCATGGCGCTCGGCCAATCGCATGGTCTCCTCTGCGGTCTTGATTCCCTCGACTACCTGGCCGATTTCGGCCTTCGCTTCCTCGATACTCTGACCGCGCCCCAGGGCCAGCCCCAGCCGGCGGTTGCGAGACAGATCGCCGGTGCAGGTCAGGACCAGGTCGCCGATGCCGGCCAGGCCCATCAGCGTGCGCGGATCGGCCTTTAGCGCCTTGCCGAGGCGCATGATTTCAGCCAGCCCGCGGGTGATGAGCGCTGCGCGCGTATTGGCGCCCAGCGACATGCCGTCGGCCATGCCACAGGCCACGGCCAGGACATTCTTGATTGCGCCCCCAAGTTCGGCGCCAACCAGGTCTGCGGTGTAATAGGCGCGAAACCCCGAGCCGTGCAGCAGCGAGGCCCAGGTAGCGCCAAAATCGGGAGTGCTGGCGGCCACCGTCACGGCCGTGGGCAGTCCTGCAGCGACCTCGCGGGCAAACGACGGACCGCTGACCAGCGCCAGGGGTACCTCGGCACCGAGCAGTTCCTCGGCCACCTCATGAAGCAAGCGGCCGCTACCCGGCTCGAATCCCTTGGTCGCCCAGGCCAGCCCGATATCGGCATCGAGACGCGGACGGATGCGTTCCAGCGTTTCCGGAAAGCCGTGAGAAGGCGTGACCAGGAGGACGCGTTGGCCGTGGCTCACCGCCTCGTCCAGGTCTGCAGTGACCCTGATGTTGCTGGCCAGAGGAAACTCGGGCAGGTAACGCTGGTTGAGCCGCTGCCGCTGCATTTGCTCAGCCTGCTCTGGATCACGCGCCCAAAGGCAGACGTCGTGATCCAGGCGGGCCAGTTGCATGGCCAGGGCGGTTCCCCAGGAACCGGCGCCCAGCACGGCAACGCGAGAGGTCACTGTGGCGCGTCGCCCGGCGCTGGCTGGCCACCCTGGCCCTGGGCTTCAGCCATGCGCTGACGGAAGACAGCTTCGAAGTTGATCGGCTGAATCGGTGGCAGGTAGAAACCGCCGGCCTGGACCATGTTGGCGACCTGGGTGCGGTTGTAGGGGAACAGCACGTTGGGGCAAAGCACGTTGACCACGTAGGGCATTTGCTCTTCACTGAACCCGGAAAACTGGAACAGGCCGCCGTATTGCACTTCGCAGATGAACGCGGTCTTGTCACCCTGCTTGGCCGTCACGGTCACGGTCAATACGACCTCCCAGCGACCTTCGCCGATCTGGTTGGTGCGCTGAGCCAGGTTCAGGTTGATGTCGGGCTGACCCTGGGCCTGTTCCAGCTCGTGCGGTGAAGGGGCCTCGTAGGAGGCATCCTTGAGGTACACGTGCTGGACGACCATCTGCGCACCTTGCTGCTGATTGCCGCCCTGGGCGGCCGCTTCCGGAGTCTGGTTTTCTTCTGCCATGGTATTGAATTCCTGGTCTGTTTGAATAGATGAGAGTAGATCGAGCTAGCAGTTTCAATCCTGGGATGGCTGCTCGGTCTCGGTGGATTTCTTCTTGCGTGGCTTGCCGGCCTCGTTCTTGCGATCCTTCTTGCGCGCCGCACCTTTCTGCCGACTGACCGGTTGCTGGTCTGCGACCCACTGGGCCAGGCCACCGCTGAGCACATGAACCTGGGTAAAGCCCAGGCCAACCAGCCGGTTGGCGACCTGCGGCGAGGCCTGTCCGTTCTTGCAATAGACCAGAACGGGTCGCTCGCGCTGCTTGAGCAGTTCCTTGTTGCCGGCTTCAATCCGCGACAGGGTGACGTTGATCGCGTTGATGATGTGGCCCTTGGCGTAGTCTGCGCTGCTTGAGGCATCAATGATCAGCGGATCTTCGCGATTGATCAGGCGCACGGCCTCGGCGCTGCCGAGTTCTTTCCACTTGCGCGCCAGCCGGGCAAACTCCCAGGCCAGCCAGGCAATCAGCACGGCAACGAAGAGACCGGACAGGATCAGGTTGTTGCCGACAAACTCGAGAAACTGTTCCATATGGACTTGTTGCAAACCAAAGCCCGCCATTATCCAAGAAATTCACGGCCGATGCCAGTTGCAGTAGAAACAATCCCTGGAAACAACGCCTCGGCGAGGCGCGGCGGGCTTTGCGGTACCCTTGGCAAACTGGCCGACACTCCAACAAGCGTGGCATACGCCAGCGGCGACTGGCCGGTAGTCGATTGTGGAATAATGCCAGCGATGGGGTGCCAGATTGCGTGCGCCGCACCCGGGCTTGATATTGAATCTTTTGAGAAGTCTTTCTCAAGCTACTGAAATAAAATCAAATCAACTTAAGGTGATCTGGAGATGAGTCGTAAAAAACCGCTGACGCTCTTGATTCTCGATGGCTGGGGACACCGCGAAGCGG
Source organism: Wenzhouxiangella sp. (assembly GCA_007131235.1). GTDB lineage: Bacteria > Pseudomonadota > Gammaproteobacteria > Xanthomonadales > Wenzhouxiangellaceae > Wenzhouxiangella. The sequence goes on along the minus strand of SLQY01000080.1, from coordinate 3,298 downwards.
CCGCCGACAATGCCATCAGCACCGGCCGGACACCGAACTGGGATCAACTGTGGGCAGCCTGCCCGCACGGATTGCTGCAAACTTCTGGCGAGGCCGTTGGACTGCCGTCAGGACAAATGGGCAATTCCGAGGTCGGTCACATGAATATCGGTGCCGGTCGCATCGTCTACCAGGAACTCACCCGGATCGGCAAGGCGATCAAGGACGGTGAATTCAAAGCCAACGAGGCCCTGCTCGAAGGCTTGGCCCGCGCCGAGAAAACAGGAGGCCGGGTCCATGTCATGGGCCTGCTTTCGCCAGGCGGCGTGCACAGCCACGAGGATCACTTTCTGGCCGTCATCGACATGGCCGTCGAACACGCGGCCTCCGAGGTAGCCGTGCATGCCTTCCTGGACGGCCGCGACATGCCACCGCGCAGCGCAGCGCCTTCGCTCGAGCGCCTCGAGGATTTTCTGGCCGCGCACCCAAAGGCAAGGCTTGCCTCGATTTGCGGACGCTACTACGCGATGGACAGGGACCAGCGCTGGGAGCGCACCGAGCAGGCCTGGCGCGCGATTGCCGAAGCAAGGTCCGATCATCATGCAAGCTCCGGCACGGCAGCGCTGGCAGCGGCGTATGAGCGTGCCGAAGATGACGAGTTCGTGCCCCCCACCCTGGTCGGTGACGGTTGCCGAATCAACGACGGCGATGTGGTCATATTCATCAATTTTCGCGCTGATCGCGCGCGGCAACTCGCTCACGCCCTGGTCGCACCGGACTTCTCCGGTTTCGAGGCCCGACGTCCGCGCCTGGAAGCCCTGGTCACCATGACCCGCTACCAGGACGACCTGCCGGCGCTGGTCGCCTTCCCGCCGACGCCCATGCACGACCTGCTCGGCGAGGTGCTGTCGCGCCACCACCTGCGTCAGCTGCGAATCGCCGAAACGGAAAAGTACGCCCACGTCACCTATTTTTTCAACGGCGGCGAAGAGAAAGTCTTTGACGGCGAGGAGCGCGAGCTTATTCCATCACCGAAAGTGGCCACCTACGATTTGCAGCCGGAGATGAGTGCGCCCGAGCTGTCCCGGCGCCTGGTGGAGGCGATCGAGGGCGGTCAATTCGACGTCATCGTGGCCAACGTGGCCAACCCCGATATGGTCGGACACTCCGGCAAGTTCGACGCCGCCGTGGCCGCCGTGGAGGCCGTCGATGAATTGCTTGGGGCGGTGGTCGCTGCCACCCGAAGCGCCGGCGGGGAAATGCTGATCACCGCAGACCACGGCAATGTCGAGCAAATGACAGATCCGACCAATGGACAGGTACACACCGCGCACACGACCAATCTCGTGCCACTGGTCTACGTGGGCCCGCGCCAAATTGGGCTGGCCGAGCACGGCAGCCTGCGCGACCTTGCACCAACCATGCTTGACCTCCTCGGCCTGCCAGCTCCCGCGGCCATGAGCGGTCGCTCACTGGTGCGTTGAGCGAGCCTATTGCATGTACCGGGCTTCCACCGGCCGTCATTTTCTGCGTTGCCGGACTTGCCCGGCAAGCCCTGCCAGGGCCGATCAGGCCTGCTTTCGGCCCCTGGCCATGCTGATGCTGACCGCATTCCTGCTCGGCGGCAGTCTTGCCGCGTGGGCGCAGGGAGACGGGGTCGACCGCGTTGAGCTCGAAGCGCAGCTCGACCAGATGCGCGCCCAGATCGAGGGGATTCGCCAACGGCTCGGCGCGGCGCTAGGCCAGCGCGATGTCGTTCTCGACGAAGTCGCCGACAGTGAGCGCGCGGTGTCAGGCGCGGAAAGAGCCCGGCGGCAAACCCTGACCCTGATTGATGAGCAGCAGCAGGAGTTGGCAGCGCTGAGTACCGAGCAGGCCAGGCTGAACGGGCAGATGGAAGACAACAGCGCGATCCTGGCCGGTCAGCTCGCCCTGGCCCACCGCCAGGGCAACCCGTCCAGGCTGCGCCTGGTGCTGGGTCAGGACGACCCGCGCCCCCTGAATCGATCGCTGGCCTACCACGGCTACCTGACCCGGTCGCGGCTGCGCGCGATCCAGGCCCTGGCCAGCACGGTTGATGCCCTTGAAGACAATCGCCTGGCAGTAATGGCACGCCAGGCTGAACTGGAGCGACTGGCCGAACGCCAGCAGCGAGATATCCAGGAACTCGAGCAGGCGCGCGATGACCGTCAGCAGGCCCTCCAGCGCCTGGAGCAGCGAATTCGCTCGCGCCAGGAGGAGCTGGCCGCCCTGGAGAGCGCCGCCGCCGAGCTGGCCGAGCTGATTGATGAACTGTCTCAGGCCCTGGCCGACATTCCGCCGGAGGTCGAGGTCACGCCCATCAGCGAGCTGCGCGGCCAACTGCCGCTGCCGATCAGTGTCGGCAGCGTTCAGCGCCGCTTCGGCGAACGTCGCGCCGGCGAGCTGGTCTGGAACGGTTGGCTGTTTGACGCACCTGCAGGAAGCGAGGTAAAGGCGGTCGCTTACGGCCGCGTGGCATACGCCGATTGGCTGCGCGGCTACGGCCTGATCCTGATCATCGAACATGGCGACGGTTTCATGTCGCTCTACGCTCACAACGAAGCCCTGCTGCGGGACGTGGGCGACTGGGTGCGACCAGCCGAAGTGATTGCAACGGTTGGCGATTCCGGTGGCGCCGGACAGACCGGTCTTTATTTTGAACTGCGCCGAGATGGTCAGCCGATCAATCCCGCCGGCTGGATGCGACGATGATTTGACGTCGAAAAGATGATAGATTTCAGGCTTGTCTCTGCAACTGGCGCAGGCTGATGTTTGCCGATCCGACCAAATCCGTGCCTTGTCTGCTCAGCGGCATGATGGCCCTGACACTGCTGCTGGGTGCGGCCAGCAGCCGAGCCGACCAGCTTGGTCTCGAGGATTTGCGCGCCTTTGCCGACGCCTGGGGCTACATCAAGTCCCATCATGTTGATGATGTCGACGATCGAACTTTGCTCAATGCCGCCATTCGCGGCATGCTCTCCGAGCTTGACGTCCATTCAGTCTGGCTCGATGCCGACGAGTTTCGAAACGTTGAAGAACAGGCGTCCGGCCGCTATGGTGGGCTCGGCATCCGCATCGCCGTGCAGGACGATCATCTGCGCGTGATCGATGCCATCGGCGATTCACCGGCCCGGCGCGCCGGCCTTCAACCGGGTGATCGCATCATTGCCATTGACGACGAGGCGCTGACCCCGGACAACACCAGCATGGCCACCACCTGGCTGCGTGGCACGCCGGGAACAGACGTCGCCCTGACCGTGGAGCGTGACGGCGAGGATGACCCGATGCGAATCGCCCT
>SLQY01000312.1 GCA_007131235.1 Wenzhouxiangella sp. | reverse complement strand
TCGCCAACCAGTGCCTGCATCAGTGGCTGGAAGCGCGTATTCGGGAAGCGCCCGCGCAGTATCTGTGGAGCTACAAGCGCTTTGGCATTCGACCACCGGGCCTGCCTGCGATCTATCCTAGATGAATTTGCTGCTGCTTCTTGCCAATGGCCTAACCCGGCTGCTGTCCTGGCTGCCGCTTGGGCTGCTCCATGCCGCAGCCTGGCCGCTTGGCCGCCTGTTGTACTGGGTGCCATGGAAAAAGCACAGCGTGATTGCCACCAACCTGGCGCTGTGTTTTCCGGAGCTTGAGCCGGCTGAGCGGCGGCGATTGCACCGTGATTACCTGGTCGAGCAGTGTCGGCTGGTGTTCGAGGCCGGCGCCGTGTTTCACTGGTCAAAAGAACGCCTGCACGCCCATATCGAAACCGCCGGCTGGGAGGCGGTTGAGGAGGCAGCCAATGCCGAGCGGGGTGTGCTGCTCGTCAGCGCTCATATCGGCAACTGGGAGCTGCTCAACCTCTACCTGGCGCTGCACTTGCCGCTGGCCACCTTGTACCGAGCACCCGAAAACAAGGCCCTGGATGCCTTCATCACCCGCCCGCGCGAACGCTTTGGCGGACGCATGGTCCCCGGCGGCAGCCCCGCCTTGCGCCAGCTGCTTGGCCAACTGAAAAAGCACCAGGCCGTGGCCGTCGCCGCCGATATCCAGCCCAAGCGCGGCGATGGCGCGTTTGTGCCCCTGTTCGGTCAGTCGGCCCTGACCATGACCCTGGTCACCGGCCTGGCCCGACGCACCGGCTGCGCGGTGTTCTTCTGCAGCGCGCTACGGCAACCGAAGGGCCGCGGCTGGCGGCTGCACTTCCAGGCGGCTGCCGAATCCATTGGCGATCCTGACCCGGCAAACGCACTGACGCCGATTAACCAGTGGCTGGAAAACGCCATCCGCCAGGCCCCGGCCCAGTACCTGTGGCTTTACAAGCGTTTCAGCCGCCAACCCGACGGCCACAATCCGTACAAGGCGCACCGCTATTAACGCGGCAATCAAATGAATTGCCGCGTTAATGCCCGGCCGGAACGGCCGGGACCTATGAGCGAAGGCCTACACGGACATGCGCCGCAAATGCCGTGCAACGAATACCGTAGGTATTTCGTTGCCGGGTCAACATCACGAAAAACGTGACCTTGGAAGCCTGAACTGCTATGGTTTTTCCACCAGAACCGTGCAAATGGCAAGCGGTCGGACTGGTCAGGAGGCGACATGTCCCATTTCAAGCCGTACAAAAAGCACCACCTGCTAAGGCTGAGTTACTGTAGCAGCGCCAACTTCACTCACTGGGCCCACGCCCGCGGCATGGAAATAGAGCTGGCTCGCATGATGCGACCGGCCGGCACTGCGGCAGAAGACCTGCGATTGGGCGGCGTATTCCATTGCGGCAACTCTTTTTTCCTGACCATCGTTGAAGGCCGAAAGCCTGCCGTCAAACGCTTTTACCATCGCACCAAGCAAGACGAGCGACATCGTGAGCCGCACATCATCGACCTGCGCCCGATTACGCAGCGCAGACTCCAGCCTGGGCGCCTTCGCTACGCTGGCCTGGAGCGCAAACTGGTGCGCCTGCTCCACCAGCACGGTCTGCATGAATTCAACCCCTACCAGTTCAACCCCTACCTGCTTGAGGACTTCCTCGAACTATGTCGGGAATTGGACAAGCCACGGCCAAACCCGACCGCGAAACCAACCCGGGCACCGGGCCTCACCCGATGGTTCGGGCGGATACGTTAGTCGCCCAAGTGGCAAATCAGGCTCGGTACGGGCCCAGCGCACGCTCGTCATGCCATTGGCTGGCCGCCTTGCGCAGACGATTGACCACGCCTTCCCAGGGTGGCTGATCCAGGCAGCAAGGGGGCAGGCACAGCCCCAGGCGCGCGACATGGTCCTGGTCTGCCTCCCTGAGCGCCCGATAAAGCCGGCGAGCCGCGGCTGATGCTTCCTGTGGCAGGCTCACCAGCCTCCATCCGGCCCCGACATCGGAGAACACTGTCTCGGCCGAGCGCTCGGATATCACCACAGTCAGCGGCTTGGCCGGCCGATAGTGCTCTTGCATGCGACCTGGCGTCACGTCTATCGCCTCTTTCGAGCGCTCCGAAATCACTTTCAGCTTCCAGCCGGGCGGCAGCTCGGCTGTGATATCGGACTGACTGATCTGGCCTGGTCTGAGCCAGCGCAGGGTCCTGGTGTCAATATCCAGGCCAAGGATCGTGGACTCGATACCAACGCGACAGGGGCCGCCGTCAACCACCTCGACATCGGCGGGCTCGAATACGGCTCGCACGTCTTCGGCACGGGTCGGCGACAAGCGGGTGAAGAGATTGGCGCTGGGTGCCACCAGCGGTGCCGGACTGGCGTTGAGGATGGCCAGGGCTAGCGGGTGGTCGGGCATGCGCAAGGCCACGGTGGGCTGGCCGGCGGTGATGGCATCGCTGATATGGGCTGCCTTGGGCAGGACCAGGGTCAGCGGGCCAGGCCAGAAGCGCTCGGCCAGGCGCTGGGCGAGCTCGGGCCACTGGCTTACGCATGATCGTGCCTGCTCAATACTGCCGACATGCACAATCAACGGGTTGCTCGCCGGACGTCCCTTGAGCTCGAAGATCCTGGCAACCAGGTCCGGGCGATCGATCGGTGCCGCCAGACCGTAGACGGTTTCAGTCGGCAGGGCAATCAGCCGACCGGCGGCGAAGACAGCCCTGGGGTCGACCGCAAGCGCATCGGACACCGGCCGTCCTGCCCGTCAGCCAGCGCTGCCATCATCGACCGGCAGGGAGTCGCCCGGCGCTCCCCCACCCTCATCGTAGATACGGCTGGCCTTGTAGTTGAGGTAAAAGAAGCGCACCAGCACGGTGCCGGCAGCAGCCACCGGCAAAGCCAGCAGAACACCGATGAATCCGAACAAGAAGCCGCCGGCAAGGACAGTGAAAATCACCAGCACCGGATGCATGCCGATGCGATCACCGATCAGGTTGGGCGTGAGCAGAAAACTCTCGACCAGTTGACCCACGGTAAACACGGCACCGACAAGGAGCAGGAATACCAGGCGACTTTCCACCCCCAGGCCAAAACTGGCGGTATCCTGGATCAGGGCCGTGATCACCGCCAGCGAAACCCCGATGATTGCGCCCAGGTACGGCACGAAACTGACCAGCCCGGCGATGGCACCAATGGCCAGGCCATTGTTGAGACCGATCAGCCACAGGCCAATGGCATAGATCAGCCCCTGGCCCAGCATGACCAGAAGCTGTCCGCGCAGAAAGCCACCGAGCGCTTCGTCACAGTCGCGCGCCAGGCGCACTACCACCGGCTCGATCTTGCGCGGCAGCACGTCGCGAATCGCGTCCAGCGCCCGATGCCAGTCACGCATCAGGTAAAAAGTCACCAGCGGGATCAGGAAGATACCGGTAATCCAGATAATGAAGCGGGCACCGGACTCGCTCAGATAAGACCAGGTTGCGCGCGAGGCCTTGGCAATGCTTTCGAAGTTCTCCTCCAGCAACTCACGGATTCGGGCCGCATCGAAGGTCTCGGTGTCGATCTGAACATCCAGGTATTCCTCGATCCAGGGCTGAAAGTTCTCCTGCAGCCGCTCGGCATAGCCTGGCAGGCGATTGAAAAGATCAATGATTTCGCGTACCAGAACCGGGATGATCAGCAGCAAGACACCGGCAAAGATCAGCAGCACGGCCAGGAAGACCACCGAGACGGCGATCTCACGACGCATGTTCATCCGCTCCAGGCGGTTCACGATCGGGTCTGCCATGTAGGCCAGCAGCGCGCTGAACAGGAACGGGGTAAGCACCGGACCCAGCAACCAGATCAGCCAGCCGGTGACCAGCAAGGCCAGCAGGATCCAGAGCACCTGCTGCCAGGACAGGTCGGGCAGCAGCAGCGGCTCGGTCATTTCACCTTGGTCGGGCTTCATTCATCGCGGCCATGACTATGCAGCAGCCTGCATGATAACCAAGATCGACCGCCTTCAATCGACTTCGATTGAATCCGCGTCGATACGCTCGTACTCGGCCAATTCGGCAGACTCAGGGCATGGCCGATGCGACAACTCGAACCCTACCAGGACTTGCGGCGTATCGTAACTACCGACCCAGCGCCGGTAGGGAGCAATCCCGAGACAGTAAAGCACCGGCTCCAGGCCAATGACCTCCAGCTCCACCGGGTCAGGCAACTCGGCATGGCGAGCATGGACGTGGCGAGCATCGAGCGCGATGTCGAGCTCGGCATATTGGCCAGCCTGCAGGCTTACCCGGTGCTCGCCGTCGACGCCAAAGTCAACCACGCCACTCCACATGGCGGTGTCCTGGCGGGTTCGGCGTTGACCAAATACGCGACTGGGTGATCTATGCTGATGCTCCCTGAAGACCAGCACTCGGGCCGTGGAACGAAGCCGGGTCACTTCGATCGGCCCATCGACACTGCGTAGTTCAGCGCGGATTTGACCATTGCCACTGCGGTGCACCAGCCGCTTGTTGGAACCCTGCCCTGGTCCGGCCGCGCCGCCAAACTCGCTGCTGATCAGGCCCGTGTGCGATTCTGCGCGCAGGTCCAGCCCGCTGTCGGGCGGCAGGGCGATATGCAGGGTGCCGCTGTGCGTGCGTGCGCGCAGGACTGCATCCTCAAGCGGACTCAGGTGCGCGGTCAGAGTGCCCGACAAGGTCTCAGCATCCAGATCCAGTAGCGCCTGCAGGTTCAAATCAACCTGTCCGGACAAGGTCCGAAGCCAGAGCCTTTCGCTCTCACCGCTGGCTTCGATAGCGCCGTCCAGACTGCTCAGCCGTGACTCTCGGCGACCCAGGCTGCGAAGCTGCATCGGGCCATCCACGCTTTCGACCACCAAGCGCCCGGGTCGCGAACGCTCAACCCTGACGGCACCACTTCCAGACTGCATCTGCAGACGCGGGCCGTTCATGTCGAAGACCACCAGACCAGCCTGATCGCCCTGGATCTCCAGCTCGGCCGTCGCCGGCAGTTCGATGGTGATTGGTTCACCGGTATCGACGCTGTCAAAGCGCAGCGTCCAGGCCTGCTCAGTCCCACTGATGTCTGAAGACACCGCCTGCCCGTTGGCCGCCGTTGCCACGCGCAGTTCAGTGCCATCATTTCCGGTTATGACGAACAAGCCGTTGGAAACCTCCAGCAGCAAACGTCCATCGGCGGCCATGGGCCAAACCCCGCTGGCGTGCGATGGCACCGGGATTGCCAGGGCCAGGAGTATGGCCAAGACGGGTGCTGACGGTAAAACCACTGGCAGAGATTCGTGCTTCATAGCTGTACCCCGCTTGGTGCTTCAAGCTTGTCAATTCTCAGCGCCAGCTCGATCAGCTTGGACTGGCGCAGTCGGGCTTCGGCCATGAACTCCTTCAGCAGCAGATTACCTGGCTCAGCAGCCAAGGCCTGCTCCAGGGCCTTGATGGCTGCTTCATTCTCTTCCCAGGCCGTGTCAAATACCGCCTGGCGCTGCAGGGCCGGTTGCCACTCGGCGTGATGTTCTTGAGTCGTCGGCACGGCAGGCTGGTCAACCAGCCCGGGTGCGCTATCCGGTTGCCACAGGCCCGCCTGCCCCAGCAGCAGCGCCAATCCAACGGCCAGACCGCACAGGACAGCAGCCATCGCCAGCCAACGCCGATGCGCTGGGCGCGATCCGCGTGCCGGGAGCTGGGTCGAGACCTGGACCCACACCTCGGGCGGTGGATCACACTCGCGTTGAAGTGCCGCAAGGCGCTGGTCCAATTTTTTGTCGTCAATCGTCATGACAGTGAATCCTTCAAAATTTGTCTGGCTCGATGCAGCTGCCCCTTGGAAGTGCCTTCGTCAATGCTCATGCATCGGGCAATCTCTGCGTGGGTAAACCCCTCCAGGCAGAACAGCACCAGCACCTGGCGCGCGCGCTCAGGCAGCGCGGCTATGGCCCGCTCCAGATCCTGGTCCGCGGCCGGCCAGGGCGGTGCCGGGGCTGCCTGCAACTCCATGCCTTCGTTCACCGTTGTCAACTGCTGGCGCCGACGGTCCGACAGGGCCAGGTTAATGGCCAGGCGCTTCAGCCAGGCTCCAAAGCGTAGCGGATCGTCAAGCTGGTCAAGGTGACGCCAGGCTTTCAGAAAGCACTCCTGCAGCCAGTCCTGGGCGCGACCGGCATCGCCGCCGCTCATCCGCCACAGCATTGGCATCAGACGGCCGGCATGGTTCTGGTACAGGGCTTGAAATGACTGCTGACAACCCGCGCGGGCCGACACAACCCAGTCGGCATCGCGCTGGCAGGCATCAATCCCTGGCACGGCGGTGGCATCCATGCACAGTCAAGACGCTGGCAGGATAAAAAAGGTTGGAAAAAAACGCATTGCAGACATTGTATACGCCGCTGGGCACCGGTCCTTGCTTCCAACCTTTCTCCGCCCGGGAGCGTCAAGCAATGAGAAACTGAACGCAAAGGACAGGGGAAGCGACCATGACTATCAGAAGCATATTGGCTGGACTGGCCTGCCTGCTGGCCTTGCTGTCGGCATCGGAGACAACGGCCGACACCATTCATTACGCCCAGCATACGCCGGGTTTTAGAGCCTACCTTGAGGCCGGCGAGCACTTACAGGCTGGACGCTATTTTCGCGCCCGCCACAGCCTCAAGCGCGCTGCCCACTGGGCTGACAAACTGGCTCAGCACAACCTGGGCGTGATGTACTACCACGGCCACGGGGTCGATCAAGACCCAGCCAGGGCCTGGGCCTGGTTCGAGCTGGCGGCAGAACGGCGCTATCCCGATATGGTGGCAGCCGCCAGGGCAGTATTCCAACAGCTCGAGGAAACAGAACAGGTCAAAGCCAGGGCGATCCTTGAAGAGGAACTGCTGCCGGAATACGGTGATGCTGTCGCTGTTGAGCGCACCCATCAGCGCATGCAGCAGGCGCTTCGGCGCCCAAGGTCAGCGCGCGGCACGAAAAGTCCCCATCAAAGAATCGTTGACCAATTCGGCCAGGTGCATCTGGCCAGGGATTACTACGACCCCGAGCGCTGGGATTTCCACCATGTCATCGAACAAGAAATGATCCTGTTTGACGCCATGCCCAGAGGCCGGGTGGACCTGCGCGATATGGCGGGGGTTGACCCTGAACACGACGAATCCGAGGAAAAATGATTGCTATCATTGCAGGGTGAACCCAGCGCCCCCGCCTAACCTGACCGAATCAGCCGCCGTCTGGTTCAAGGTCGCGATACTGAGTTTCGGCGGGCCAGCGGCCCAGATCGGCGTGATGCAACGTCTGATCGTGGAGGAAAAGCGCTGGCTGGACCAGGAACGGTTCAATCACGCGCTGAACTTCTGCATGCTGCTGCCCGGGCCGGAAGCGCAGCAGCTGGCCACCTATATCGGATGGCTGATGCACGGGGTGCGCGGCGGGCTTGTGGCCGGCTTGCTGTTCATTCTCCCGGGCGCGCTGATCATGCTCGCTCTGAGTCTGCTCTACGTCACCGTGGGCCAGACCCCGCTGGCAGAGGGCCTGCTGTTCGGTCTGAAATGCGCGGTACTGGCCATCGTCATCCAGGCCCTGGTGCGGATGGCCGGAAAGGTGGTTCAGGGGGCCTCCGGACTGGTGCTGGCGGGCCTGGCCCTGGTTGCCATGTACCTGTTCAACCTCCCGTTTCCGCTGGTGATTGTCGGGGCCGGTCTGGTTGGGCTGCTGCTTTATGCGCGGACACCGCCGGGCACGGTCACACCTGGCAGCCACGGCCGCACCCACTGGCCGGCCGTGTGGATCACGGCCTCGGCCTGGCTGCTGCCGGTCGCGATCCTGTTTGCCTGGCTGGGCGCGGACTCGGTATGGAGTCGGTTGGCTGGGTTCTTCAGCCTGATGTCGGTATTGAGCTTCGGCGGCGCTTATGCCGTGCTGGCATGGGTGGCCCAGTACGCGGCCGAAGCGCAGGCATGGATCACCGCCGGCGAAATGCTGGATGGCCTGGGTCTGGCCGAAACCACGCCGGGACCGCTGATTCTGGTCACCCAGTTCGTCGGCTTTCTCGCCGCCTGGCGCCACGACACCCTGCTCGACGCCATGCTGGCCGGCAGCCTCGGGGCACTATTGACCACCTGGGTGATGTTCGCGCCCTCCTTTCTGTGGATCTTTCTATTCGCTCCCCAGGTCGAGAAGTTGCGCGGCAACGCACGCATCAGCGGCGCACTGCGCGGCATTACCGCGGCCGTGGTCGGCGTGATCGCCTATCTCGGACTCTGGTTCGGCCTGCGCCTGTTGTTTGCCGACAGCGAGGTGCTGAGCATCGGTCCCGTGATTATCGAGTGGCCGACTTTCGCCACCCTCCACCTGCCTGCCCTGCTGCTGAGCCTGATCGCCGCCGCCCTGTTGTTCATCCTGCGCCGCGGCCTGCTCACCACCGTGGCCATCATGGCCGGCCTGGGCATGATCCTGGAAGCAACCGGGGTACTGTAAGCCAACTCCCCACCGCCCCTGTCGACTGCTTATACTCGGTTGACGCATGCGAGGGAGCCTGCCGTGGAAAAAAGCCGTTGCGCCAACTGCGGCGCCGAACTGGCCGGGCCCTGGTGCGCGCAGTGCGGGGAGCGTGCGCGCAAGCCGGGTGACCTGACAATCCGGAAGTACCTGGGCGAGCTGCTGGATGCGCTGACCAATCTGGAAGGCCGCTTCTGGGGCAGCCTGCGCGCGCTGATGTTCAAACCCGGCCTGCTGACGGCCGACTACCTGGCCGGCCGACGCGTGCGCTGGATGCGACCGCTGCACCTGTTTCTGTTGATCAACCTGCTGTACTTCTTCCTGACCGCCTGGAATACCTTCACCACCGAGCTGCAGTGGCATATCGGGGCCGAAGGATTTCTGCACCAGGCAGTGGCCTCGAGACTGGTCAACGACAAGCTCAATGAGCCTCCTCTGGCCAGCGAGGAGTGGCGCCAGGTCACGCTCAGCTTGCTGCAGCCGGACCGAAAGCTGGACGAAGCACAGCAGGACGCACGCGGCCGCTTGATTGACTATGCGCGCCTGTTCAATTCACGCGTGGACATCTATTCGCGCACGCTGATCATCATCATGATCCCGCTGATCATGCTGGCACCGCTGGTACTGCTGGCCTTGCGTCGCGAAGGCTCGATTGTGCACCTGGTCATGGCCACCCATTGGACCGCCTTTTTCCTGTTGATCAGCCTGGTATTCGGCTGGCTGATCAGCCTGCCATTCCTGCTTGGCTGGTTCACCACAGACAATATCGAGCTGCAGGATTTCATCGCCACTGTCATCCTGATGGGACTGGGTTTCGCCTGGACCCTGCCAGCAGTGCGCAAGGTATACCAGCTCGGCTGGGCCAAGGCCGTCCTGCTGGCTGCGGCGATCAACGTGTGGCTGATACCGGCCCTGATGCTGTATCGGGCGGTGCTGTTTTTTTTGGTGTTCTGGTCGGTGTGATGTTGCAGGGGCGACGGGGAGAAGGCAGGGTTCAGGGTTCCCTCTACCCCAGCGCCTCAGTGGCGCCAGTACGAGGGTGTCAGCAGCACCAGTATCGTGAAGATTTCCAGCCGTCCCAGCAGCATGGCAAAGCTCATCAGCCACTTCGTGGCGTTGCTCAATGGACCCCAGTTGGCCCCGGCCTCGCCCAGGGCAGGACCCAAGTTGTTCATGGCCGAGAAGACGACCGAAACCGCGGTGACCAGGTCTTCTTCGATGCCGGCAACGATCAGGGTCAGGACGACGATGCAAAGAATGTAGAGCGAGACAAAGCCCCAGACGGCATTGGCCACTTCCTGGTTCAAGGTGCGTCCGCCCAACTTCAGCGGCACGACCGAGCGCGGGTGAATCAGGCGCTGCAGCTCGCGCAGGCCCTGCTTGGTAACCAGGTAGACGCGAATGATCTTGAAACCACCGGTGGTTGCACCGGCACAGCCGCCCAGACCCGAGATGAGGATCAGCAGCAGCGGCAAGGTGCCGGGCCAGAGGTACACATCAGCGGTACCGAAACCGGTGGTCGTGGTGTAGGACACGGCCTGGAAAGCGGCAAAGCGAATAGATTCCCACAGGCTGTCGTAGACCTGCTGGCGCCAAAGCAGCAGCGTGATGAGGATCGAGATGATCAGCAGCAGGATGACAAACAGCTTCAGTTCCGGGTCCTTCAGGTAGACCTGGGCGCTGGCCCGACGCAGGGCCAGGAAGTGAAGGGCAAAATTGACGCTGGCGACAAACATGAAAAACACCACCAGCCAGTCGATCAATGCGCTGTCAAAGTGGCCGATTGAGCCATCATGGGTTGAAAATCCGGCCGTGGCAATGGTGGTGAAGGCATGGCAGACGGCGTCGAACAGGGTCATCCCGGCGGCCCAGTAGGCGGCCGCACAAACCGCGGTAAGCCCGATGTAGATCAACCACAAGGCCTTGGCTGTTTCGGCAATGCGCGGAGTCAGGCGCGACTCCTTGACCGGACCGGTCGCCTCGGCCTTGTAGACCTGCATGCCACCGACGCGCAGCATGGGCAGGATGGCGACGGCCAGGACAATAATCCCCAAACCACCCATCCACTGCAGCTGCTGACGGTACCAGCGAATCGAGATCGGCATCTCGCCAAGGCCGGAAAACACCGTTGCGCCGGTGGTCGTTATGCCCGAGGTGGACTCGAATACGGCATCGGCCAGGCTGGCGTCAAGAGCGAGCACGAAGGGGATGGCGCCGGCCAGGCAGACCACGCCCCAGCAAGCGACCACGACCAGGAAACCATCGCTGATCCGAAGCTCGCGCCGGGCCCTTCGCACCGGCCAGTACAGCAGCGCCCCGGCAGCACTGACCCCCAGCAGGCTGGCCACGAAAGCATGGGCCGCACCATCGCCGTTGACCAGGGCAAACACCAGCGGCGGGATGAAACCAATGCTGATGAAGATCAGCAGCACGCCGACCACGCGCTGGACCGGCGCGTAGGCGCGCAGGCGAATCACATGAACACCGCGTCGACCGAAAACAGTCGTTCGACCTGGCGGATCTGGCGCTGGTCGGCGACAAACAGGATGACGTGATCGTCGTTCTGGATCATCACATCGTGGTGGGCGATGATGACTTCTTCACCGCGCACGATACCGCCGATGCTGGTATCCGGCGGCAGGTCGATTTCCTCGATGCGTTTGCCGACCACCCGGGACTGCCCGGGCACGCCATGGGCGACCGCTTCGATCGCCTCGGCCGCGCCTCGCCTTAGCGAGTGCACGCGCACCATGTGACCTTTGCGGATATGGGTCAGCAGCGCGCCGATGGTGACCTGCTGCGGGCTGACCGCCACGTCGATGCGATCCGACTCTACCAGGTCGACGTAGGCCGGGCGGTTGATCAGGGTGATGACCTTGTCGGCGCCCATGCGCTTGGCCAGCATCGAGGAGAGGATATTGGCCTCGTCATCGTTGGTCAGGGCGCAGTAAACGTCGATCTCGTCGATACCCTCCTCGTGCAGCAGATCTTCGTCGGCACAGTCGCCGACCAGCACGATGGTGGTATCCAGTTCATCGGCAATCAGCTCGGCCTGGCGTGGATCACGCTCGATGATCTTGACATGGTGCTTGCGCTCCAGGCGGCGAGCCAGGTTGGCTCCAATATTGCCGCCCCCGGCCAGCATGATGCGAGTGGCTGGCCGAGCCATGCGCCTGAGCTCGCGCATGACCAGCGGAATGTCGCGAGTTGCAGCCAGGAAGAACACGATGTCGTCGACTTCGATGACCGTGTCGCCCTCCGGCATGATCGCCTTGTCGTTGCGAAATATCGCGGCGACGCGCGCATCAACGCCCTTGGGCAGCTTGTCTCGCAGTGATTTCAGCTCGCGGCCCACCAGCGGACCGTCGTGGAAGGCGCGGGTGGCGACGAGCTGGGCACGGCCATCGGCGAAATCCAGCACCTGCAGCGCACCGGGGTACTCGATCAGGCGCTGGACGTGATCGGTGACCAGTTTTTCCGGGCTGATCAGCACGTCGATGGGCGCGTGCTCGCGATTGAACAGCTCGGGATGGGCGAGGTAGTCGGCGGCGCGCACCCGGGCGACCTTGGTCGGGGTGTTGAACAGCGAGTAGGCAACCTGGCAGGCGACCATGTTGGTCTCGTCGGAGTTGGTCAGCGCAATCAACAGGTCAGCATCCTCGATGCCGGCCCGGATCAGGGTCTGCGGGTGGGCAGCATGACCAAGCACGGTCCGGATATCCAGCTTTTCCTGCAGTTCGCGCAAACGATCGAGATCGGTATCGACCACGGTGATGTCGTTTTCCTCACGTGACAGGCTGCGGGCCATGCCGCTGCCCACCTGTCCAGCGCCGAGAATGATGATTTGCATGACGTCGAGAGCCTCTTGCCTCGGTTGCCAGGCGCTCAGACCTGCTTGGGATCCACGCCGAGCTGGCGCAGCTTGCGGTACAGGTGGGTCCGTTCCATCTCGACCACCTCGGCCAGCTTGCCGACGCTACCATCGACCGACTTGAGCTTGTAGGTCAGGTACTGGCGCTCGAATTCCTCGCGCGCTTCGCGCAGCGGCAGCTGGAACAGTTCCGGCACCTGGGCTTCGCCACCGCGGCGGCCGGTATCGGTCTGGCTCAGGGCTTCTTCGACCTCAGCCACCGAGACATCGTCATCGCCACCCAGAATCAGCAGGCGCTGGACCAGGTTTTTCAGCTCGCGCAGGTTGCCCGGCCAGTGGTGCTGGCGCAGCCGGTTCTGGGCCGCGACCGAGAAATGACGGTACGGCACGCCGTCGCGGCTGGGAAAATACTCGGCATAGAACCGGACCAGGTCAGGCACATCTTCCTGGCGCTGGCGCAGCGGCGGGATTTCCAGCGGCACCACGTTGAGCTGGTAATACAGCGCCTCTTCGAACTGACCGGAACGCACCAGGCCTTCAAGGGCGACGGTGGTGCCAGCAATCAGGCGCAAGTCCAGCGGCGGGCTGGCGGACCGATCCGGGTCCAGGTGACCGGATTCGAGAATTTTCAGCAACAGCCGCTGCGCTTCGGGTTCCAGACGTGAAACGTCCTCGATGAACAAGACCCCGCCCTGGGCCTCGACCAGCATTCCCGGGGCGGCTTCATCACCGAGCAGCAGACGGCCGAAACCCTCGCGCTCGGTGCGGGTGGGCGCGGCTACAAACGGGCCTTCGGCGCGGCGCGAGTGGGCGTGGATCCAGCGCGCAGCCGCACCCTTGCCGACCCCGGCCTCGCCGGTAATCAGCACCGCGGTATCGTGCGCGGCAATGCGCTCCAGGCGACGCTTCAACTGCTGCACGGCCAGCGACCGGCCCATCGGCTCCATCACGGCCGGCATGCGTCGGCGCAGGCCCGCGTTCTCGCGCTTGAGCCGCCCGGCCTCGAGCGCGTTGCCGACAGTGACCATGAGCTTGGCCATGGAAACCGGCTTTTCGATGAAGTCGAATGCACCCAGGCGGGTTGCCTCGACGGCGGTTTCGACCGAGCCGTGACCGGAGATCATCACTACCGGACAATCGAGCGCGTCGGCCTCGGTCCACTCACGCAGCAGGCTGATGCCATCGGTATCGGGCATCCAGACGTCAAGCAGGACCAGATCGGGCTGCTGCTGGCCGCGCAGCTCGCGGGCCTCGGCGGCGTTGGCCGCAGACAGGATTTCATGACCCTCGTCGGCGAGAATGTCGCCGATCAGCTCACGGATATCGGGCTCGTCATCGACGATCAGGATGCGGGCAGTTGCCATGGGCCTATTGTATCCGCGCCGGCTGCGGCTGTGGCTCGGCAGCGGGCAGCCACAGGCAGATCCGCGCGCCGCCGGCCGCGTCGTTGGCCAGGTCGATGTGGCCACCATGTTCCTCGACAATGCGGCGAACAATGGCCAGGCCCAGTCCGGTGCCTCGAGGCTTGGTCGTGACATAGGGCTCGAAGACCCGTTCAAGCACTTCGGCCGCAAACCCGGGGCCGTCGTCGCGCAGGTCCAGGCGGACCCCGGCCTGGCCATCGCGCAAACCCGGTCCAATGTCGATGAACAAGGTTGGCCTGGCCTCGGGCTGGGCCTCCTGGGCGTTTCGGACCAGGTTGAGCAGCACCTGGCGCAAGCGATGCGGATCGGCCATGACCCGGCATTGACCACACTTGGCATCGACCTCGAATCTCACCGGAACGGCGGCGCTGGAATACAGATCGATGATTTCGTTGATCATCGCTTCCAGGTCGAGTGGCTCGAGCTTGAGGCCCACCGGGCGGGCGTAATCACCAAAGGCATCGACCAGGCGTTTCAAGGTGTCGACCTGGGCCCGGATGGTGGTTGTCGCCTTGGTCAGCAGCTCGACCTGGTCCGGCGCCAGGCTGGACTCAAGCTTGTACTGAAGGCGTTCGGCGGCCAGCTGAATGGGGGTAAGCGGATTCTTCACCTCGTGCGCCAGGCGCCGCGCCACCTCGGCCCAGGCCGCCTCGCGCTGGGCCTGGTCAAGCACCGTCACATCATCGAAAACCACGACCTGGCCACCGGTTTCCGGCGGCAGGTCGGAACCGCGACAGACCAGCACCAGCGGCCGGTCGGGCTGGCCCAGCTGGATTTCCTTGCGCCAGTCACCGGCACTGCCCAGCCGGCGCTCGAGAATGCTGTCAAGCAAGGGGGCGAGGTCTGGACGATGTTTGAGCAGGGCTTTCAGGTCGACACCACGATCAGCGTCCATGTCCAGACCCAGAATGCGCCCGGCCGAATCATTGAATGCGCTCAACTGTCCCTCGCCATCGATAGCCAGCACACCGGCAGACAAACGGCCAAGGACGATCTCGAGATAACGGCGCTGCGATTCCAGGGCCTGGCGGCTGGCGGCAAGCTCGCGGGTCATGACATTGAACGACCTGACCAGGAAACCCAGTTCATCGCGGCTGGTGACATTCAACTCGTCGGGGAACCGACCGGCCGCGATTTCCTCGGTGGCCACGGCCAGCTCACGCACCGGCTGTGACAGGCGGCGGGCGGCATTGAAGGCCACCAGCATGGCCAGCAGCGCGGTCAGCAGCAGCACCAGGGTGAGAATCAGCACCAGGCTTTGCTGCAGGCGGTCACGCAGGAAGGCAACGTTGCGGTAGCGATAGTAGGCCTTTTCAACATTGCCGGCCAAGCGGCTGAATTCCGCTGGCAGCGGGTAAATGGCCTGCAGCACCAGCGGTGAGGCACCCAGGCGCGGCGGTCCGAGCAGGACCAGGGTACGAATGCGAATACCGTCCTGGTCGGGCTCGACCGCAGCATAAACCTGGTTTTCCAGCGCCTGGACCAGGGCGAAGCTCGACGGCAGGGCCGGCGTCAACTGGGCCGGGTCGATGTTGACGCTGATCTGGGCCTGGCCGGCACCATCGAGCACGGCCAGCTCGGTGGGTCCGGATGCGCTGACCTGGCGCAGCAACTGACGAAACAACCATTCCTCGTCTTCCAGGTCCAGCTGCTCGGCCAGACGCTGAACCTGGCCGCTGACTTCGCGGGTGCGCAGGTCGAGAAACAGCTGGCCCATTTCGATCGAATCCGACAAGGCTCGCTCGGCATCCACGTCCAGCCAGCCCTCTACCGTATCGGTCAAAAACTGGATTGCAAACAGGTACAGGATGACCACCGGCGGCAAGGCCAGGGCGATGAACACCGCCACCAGCCGGGCGGTCAGGCGCGCACCGGGCTCGGCCGCACGCAGGCGCTGGACCAGGCGAACCAGGCGGCCGAAAATGACCACGACCAGCAGCAGCAGGGCAACGCCGGTAATCACGAACACCCACATCGCCATGCGCCCCAGCTGGGTGGCGTCCTGTTCGACGCTGGAGACCAGGTAAAGCGACGACAACAGGACCATCAGGACCGCCAGCAGGGGCAGCGCGCGCAGCACGCGGCGCAGACCCTGGCGCGGAGAACGACGCGCCACGCGCGCCGGGTCGTTGACGGCCCCCTCAGCCATCGATGATCGCGTCGTCAAGGTCCCAGTGCCAGCGGGCGCTGACCGCGCGCCACTCCGGATCAAACCAGACCGGCATCCGCATCGGCGACGGCAGCCGGGTTCGATCGAGCTGACCGCGTATTTCGACCCGGAAGCGACCCTCATCCAGGTCGGCGGTGGTCAGTCCGGTCGCCCACGGCTGCGGCTGACGCAGGCTGTCGGTCAGCATGTGCAGGCGCGGAAAGTTGCGCTGCTGGCCCGACTTGGTATCGGCAATCTGGTAGCTGCGCAGCATGGGCAGGTAGCGCACCTCGTAGCGGTGGTTACGGTCGCGATCAAGCAACCGCAACCTGCCATGGACACGCAGGCTGCGCGTGGTGATGCGGATGGGCACGGCCACCCCATGCTCCATGGCCTCGATCACTGCCTCCGAGGGTCGCCAGTCAAGCCCGGCCATGATCATGAGCTCGCCGTCAACCCAGGCCGGTGCAGGATCGATCATGCGCAGCTGGCCCGAGGCTTCGGGATCAGTCTGGCTGCAGCTTGCGCATAGCCAGATGATAAAAACCATCCAGGTCCAGCGCGCCCGGCACGATCTGCCGGCCAGGCTGGCAAGCCAGGCCGGGCAATTGGTCATGGTCGATGACGTCGGCGTCTTCATGTCGCTCCAGGAAGGATCGGCCCTGCTCGTGGTTCTCGACGGCCAGGACTGAACAGGTCGCGTAGACAAGGATACCGCCGGGGACCAGCAACGGCCACAGCGCATCAAGCAGACTGGCCTGCAGGGCGACCAGGGCGGCAATATCGCCCGGCTGACGCAGCCAGCGGATGTCGGGGTGGCGGCGAATCACACCGGTCGCCGAGCACGGGGCATCAACCAGGATACGATCGAATGGCTGTCCATCCCACCAGGCCGCCGGGTCGGCCGCATTGCCGACCACCAGCCGCCCGCCGAGCTGGAGTCGACGGAAATTGTCAGCGACCTGGTCTAGTCGCCGAGCATCCACGTCGACGGCGGTCAGTTCGACGTCGGCCCGTTCAAGGATATGCGCGGCCTTGCCGCCGGGCGCGGCACAGGCATCGAGCACGCGCTGCCCGGCAACCAGGTCAAGATGCTCAACGGCCAGCTGGGCCGCCCCATCCTGCACCGACAGTCCACCGTCAGCAAAGCCGGGCAAGGCGGACACGGCCGCCCGCTGGCTCAGCACCAGCGCGTCCGGCAAGCCGTCCAGCGGCGCGGCCTGGTGTCCGGCAGCAAGCAGCGCCGCCAGGGCTTCGTCCCGACACCAGTGGCGGCGATTGACCCGCAGTGTCAGTGGTGGCGGCTGGTTTCCTGCCGCTAGAATCTGCTCCCACTGCGCCGGCCAGTCCTGCCTGATGCGCTCGATCAGCCAGCGCGGATAACCCCATGCCAGCACCGGATCGTCATCCTGCCCGGCCTCCAGCGTGCTGCGTTGGCGCTGGTAGTTGCGCAGCACCGCGTTGGCCAGGCCCTTGAGACGCCCAAGGCCCGCTGCGGCAACGGCAGCCACGGCAGCATGAACGACTGCCGGTGCCGGCTCGCGCTGCTGGCGAAGCTCGGCCAGGCCAACGGCAAGGACGAACCAGACCAGGCGGTCACGGCGCGCCGGGCGACGCTTGATCAGCTTGCCCAGCAGCCCATCAAGCGCCGGCCAGTCGCGCAGAACAGCGTGGCTCAGGCGCCGGGCCAGGGCGCGGTCCCGGGCCGTGGCCAGGGCCGCGACTGCCTGGTCCAGCGCTGAATCCAGGGCCTTGCCCTGATCCAGCACCTGGAGCAGCGCGCGGGCGGCCGCCAGGCGCGGCGCGCTGCCGTCGCCTTCAGTCTTCACAAGACCCAGTCGGGGTGGGCATTGAGCCAGTCACGGGCAGACAAGCGCTTTCGGTTGGGGGCCTGCAGTTCAAAGATTTCCAGCGCGCCCTGGCCACAACCGACGATGATCCGATCGCGCCGGCCATGTCCACGCACCAGTTCTCCGGGCCGACCATCAAGATCGGCGCGGGCGCGGGCGCGAAACACCCGGCACGGCTGGCCTGCAATCTCGCCGAATGCGACCGGCCAGGGATTGTAGGCACGCACCTGGCGGGCCAGCTGCTCGGCGGCCGCAGTCCAGTCGAGGCGGGCATCTGCCTTGTCGATCAACGGCGCATGGGTGGCCAGGGCGTCGTTTTGCGGTATTGCCGCCGGCAGCCGGCCACTGATGAGCTGATCGAGGCCATTGAGCATCAGGCTGGCACCCATCCGGGCGAGGCGGTCGTGCAGCTCGCCGGCCGTCTCGTCAGCATCGATGGCCGTGGCCGCCTGGAGCAACACCGGGCCGGTATCGAGGCCGGCGTCCATCTGCATCAAAGACAAACCGGTTTCTTGGTCACCGGCCAGGATCGCCTGATTGATCGGGCTGGCACCGCGCCAGCGAGGCAGCAGCGAGGCGTGCAGATTCCAGCAGCCGTGCAGGGGCAGCTTGAGAACGTGCTTGGGCAGCAGCAGGCCATAGGCGGCGGTGATCAGCAGGTCGGGTTCGAGCTCAGCCAGCGCCGCAGCGCTGCCGGCCGGTCGCAGCGAGGCAGGTTGCAGAACCTCAATGCCTGCATCCATGGCCAGCTGCTTGATCGGACCAGGGCGCAGCTTGCGGCCGCGCCCGGCCCCGCGGTCGGGCTGGGTCAGCACCGCGAGCGGCCGGTGCACAGAGTCGATCAGGGCGGTCAGCGCCGGCACGGCGAAGTCGGGCGTGCCGGCAAACACCGTTCGCAGCGGCCTCACGCGCGAGTAGCTTCCGCTTTGTCCTGGCGCTGCTGCTTGCGCAGTCGCTTTTCCACCATGCGGCGCTTGAGGGACGACAGGTAGTCGACGAAGACCTTGCCGTCAAGATGGTCGATTTCATGCTGTATGCAAACCGCCAGCAGGCCATCGGCCTCGAGTTCGAACGGCGCGCCGTCGAGGCCCAGGGCCCGCACGGTCACCTTTTCGGCCCGCTTGACCTCGGCGTAGATGCCGGGCACCGACAGGCAGCCTTCCTCGCAGGTCTGGCTGCCGACCCGGTCCGTGATTTCCGGATTGATGAAAAATCGAGGCTCGCTGCGATCCTCGCTCAAGTCCATGACAACGAGACGAACGCCTTCATTGACCTGCGTTGCGGCCAGCCCGATGCCACGCGCCTCGTACATGGTTTCGAGCATATCGGCGGCCAGTTTGCGCTCGCGCTCGGTGACCGATTCGACCGGTTTGGCCACCCGGCGCAGGCGTGGATCGGGAAATTCCAGGATGCTGAGTCGTGACATAGCGTGAAAAAAATCGCTTAAAGGTGCGTTTTACAATGATAATGTTTATGATAGCCTCAGGAAAATCAAGCCGTCGGCACCATTGGAGGGAATCGCTCCGTGAAACGTTTACTGATCATGTTGGCCGCAATGACCCTGGCCGTCAGTGTACAGGCCCAGGACGTGCAGCTGCGCGAAGACCATCCTCGGGAGTACATTGTCCAACAGGGCGACACCCTTTGGGACATCGCCAGCCGCTTTTTGACCCGGCCCTGGCAATGGCCGGCAATCTGGCAGGCCAACCCGCAGATCGAGAACCCGCACCTGATTTTTCCCGGTGACCGGATCTCGCTTGAGTTCGTCGGCGGCGAGCCGCGACTGATGGTCGGAGAGCGCCCGCGCGACGATGTGGACGATTCGATCCGACGCCTGTCGCCGGAAATACGCCGGACTCCGGCCGACGGACCAATTGCCACCATTCCCTACGATGCGATCGAACCGTTTCTGCGGCGACCGCGCGTGCTCAGCCCGGAAGATTTCGAAGGCCTGCCCTACGTCATTGCCAACATCGAGCAGCGCATCATGACCGGCCCGGGCGACCGCACTTACGTTCGCGGCATGGAAGACGCCCGCCCCGGCCAGGAAGTAATCATCGCCCGCGTGACCTACCAGTTCGAAGATCGCAGCGCCAACGGGGACGAAATCAAGCTGCGTCGCAACCGGATCCGGCACGGACAGGGCGCGGTGCCATCCAGTGAACGAGCGCGCGGTGCCGTCTGGAAAAACACCATCGGCCGGATCGACCGCTTCGACTACCCGGTCATCGGCTACGAACTGTGGGAAGCGGCCCGGGCCCGTGTGCTCCGGCCCGGTGACCCGGCCATTCTCGAGTTGCTCGATGGCCGGCGCGAAGTCATGGAAGGCGACTACGTGCTGCCGATCGACTATCACGTCTACGACATGACCTTCATGCCGCGGGCCATGGACGAGGTACCCGAGGGCGCGAGCGTCCTGACCATCAGCGAGGCCTACTACGGCGTCGGTCACTACCAGATCGTGGCCATTTCGCTGGGCACGGCCGACGGCGTCCAGCCGGGCCACACCTTTTCCGCCTTCCGCCCCGGCGAAACCGTACGTGACCGCCGCTACTCGCCGTTCAGTCGCGCAGCCGATCGCAATGTCACGCTGCCCGACGAATATGCCGGTCAGCTGATGGTGTTCCGGCCGTTCGAACGGATCAGTTACGCCATCGTGCTCGATGGGCGCAACGCGGTTCGCGCCCAGGATCGTCTCGATCATCCCGACCGGCGGCTTTAGATATCCACGGTAGCTCATGCCGGTTCCGGCACGCGACCGTGACTGGTTGGCCCTGAGCCTGGCCCCCGGGCTCGGTGCCCGCCTGGCAAAGCGTCTCAGCGACAACCTGGGCGGACCACTGGCCTGGGTCGAGGCCGGGGACAGCGCCCTGGCCGACTGCGGTCTGTCCGAGCGCAGCATTCGCGGCCTGCGCCAACCTGACCCGGACCGGCTTGAAGCCTGTCGACAATGGCTCAAGCCCGGGCATCATTTCCTGATCACCCTGGACGACGAGCTCTACCCGCCCCTGCTCAGGGAAATCGATGATCCCCCGCCCTGCCTGTTCGTGGCCGGCGACCCGGGCCTGCTGGTCCGACCGCAGGTTGCGATCGTTGGCAGCCGCAGCGCAACGCGCGGCGGCCTGGATCATGCCGCCGATTTTTCGGCGACGCTGGCTCGCGCCGGATTCACCATCACCAGCGGCCTGGCCGCCGGGGTCGACGCTCGCGCCCACGAGGGCTGCCTGGGCGCAGGCGGCCCGACCATCGCGGTGGTCGGCACCGGTCCCGACATCATCTACCCGTCTCGCAACAAGGCCCTGGCCCAGGATATCGTCGCACGTGGTGCCATCGTCAGCCCTTTCCCGCCCGGCACCGAGGCCCGGCCTGGCAATTTCCCGGCCCGCAATCGATTGATCAGCGGCATGAGCCTGGGCACGCTGGTTGTCGAGGCCAGCCTGCGCTCGGGTTCACTGATCACCGCGCGCCTGGCCAGCGAGCAGGGACGAGAAGTGTTTGCCATTCCCGGCTCGATCCAGAATCCGCAGGCGCGCGGCTGCCATCACCTGATCCGACAAGGCGCACGCCTGGTCGAAAGTGCCGATGAAATCATCGAAGCGCTGGTCCCGCTGGCCACGGAACTGGCCGGCTCTCTGCACCAGCTGCTGGAAAGCGCGGCCGACGAAGACCTTGACAAGTCGACCACCGCGCCGCATATGGAAGAAGATGCGGATTACCGGTTGCTCCTTGATACCATCGGTTACGATCCCACCCCCATCGACGAAATCATCCGGCGATCAGAGTTGACGACTGCTCATGTATCCTCCATGCTGCTGATCATGGAGCTCGATGGCCGGGTTGTTGCCCACCCTGGTGGCCGATATAGCCGCAGTGCATGAACCAAGCCCCCGACAAGGACCGGACTGAATGAAGGAAAACGTACTCGACTTGCTGATGTATCTGTTCGAGAACTATATTTATGAAGAGCCGGAACAGGCACCCGATCGGGAGTCACTGAGCGACAGCCTTGAAGAGGCCGGTTTTTCCACCACCGAAATAGATCGGGCCTTTGCCTGGCTGGACGGCCTGGCCGTTCAGCGCAGCTTGCCGGACCTTGGCGGGCATGAATCGAACCCGGTGCGGGTGTTCAGCGAAGACGAATGCCGGCGTCTGGATGTGGACGCCCGTGGCTTCATCCTGTACCTGGAAAACGCTGGCGTGCTGGATCCAGCCCGGCGCGAGCAGGTGCTTGACCGGCTTGCGGCACTGGAATTCGACGAGATCGACCTGGAGGACGTCAAGTGGGTGATCCTGATGGTGCTGTTCAACCAGCCTGGCCAGGAAGCCAACTACGCATGGATGGAAGACCTGATGTTCGATGAGGAAGGCGAATTCCGTCACTGACAGCCTCGGGCCTGTGGCCTCTGGACCCGGCGGCCCTGTTCACCAGACCAACAACAAACCATGGCAAAAAATCTTCTGATCGTCGAGTCGCCTGCCAAGGCCACGACCATCAACAAATACCTGGGCAAGGACTTCGAGGTGCTGGCCTCCTACGGCCACGTGCGCGATCTCGTGCCCAAGGAAGGCGCGGTCGACACCGACCACGACTTTGCCATGAGCTATCAGATCATCGACCGCAACAAGAAGCATGTCGACAAGATCGTTGCCTCGGCGCGCAAGGCCGACGCCATCTTTCTGGCCACTGACCTCGACCGCGAGGGGGAGGCCATTTCCTGGCACATCTCCGAAATCCTGAAAGAGCGCGGCCTGAACAAGACCAAGCCGATCAAGCGCGTGGTTTTCTCCGAGATCACCAAGCGCGCCATCGACAAGGCAATGGAGAGTCCGCGCGACCTGGCCGGCGCGCTGGTCGACGCGCAGCAGGCGCGGCGTGCGCTGGACTACCTGGTCGGCTTCAACCTGTCGCCATTGCTGTGGAAAAAAGTGCGGCGAGGCCTGTCGGCCGGTCGAGTGCAGTCACCGGCCTTGCGCATGATCGTCGAGCGCGAGGAAGAAATCGAAAAGTTCGAGCCGCGCGAATACTGGACCATCGAGGCTGACCTGGGACAGGACGAGGCCGATCGTTTTTCGGCCAACCTGGTTCGCCTGGACGGTGAGAAACTCGACCAGTTCGATATCAACAACGCCGACCGCGCCGAAGCGGTTCGAAGCCAGATCGAACGCGATGCTGGCGGCCAGTTTACCGTGGCCCGCATCAACAAGCGCCAGCGGCGCCGCCGCGCCCAGCCGCCGTTCATCACCTCGACCCTGCAGCAGGAAGCGGCCAGGCGACTGCGCTTTACCACCCAGCGCACCATGCGCATCGCCCAGCAGCTCTATGAAGGCGTGAACATCGGCGGCGAAAACCAGGGCCTGATCACCTACATGCGTACCGACTCGGTGGCACTGGCCGGCGATGCCATCAACGAAATTCGCAAGGTCGTCGGCAGCGAATACGGGCCCAACCTGGTGCCGGAAAAGCCGAACTTTTACCAGTCGAAGTCGAAGAATGCCCAGGAAGCGCATGAGGCAATCCGACCGACCTCGGCCAGCCTGACCCCGATCAAGCTCAAGCGACACCTGTCCGAGGACCAGTACCGTCTCTACCAGTTGATCTGGAACCGGGCCGTAGCCAGCCAGATGATTCCGGCGGTGTATGACACAGTAAGTGCCGAATTCGATGTCGGCAACGCCACCTTCCGGGCCTCCGGTTCAACCCTGATTGAACCCGGTTTTCTCAAGGTCTACCAGGATGCCCAGACTGAAACGGACAATCGCCTGCCGCCGCTGGAAGAGGGCGATACGATCTCCCTGGTCGAGATTCGGCCCGAACAGCATTTCACCGAACCGCCACCGCGCTACTCCGAGGCCAGCCTGGTCAAGGCGCTGGAGGAATTCGGCATTGGTCGTCCCTCAACCTATGCATCGATCATCCAGACCCTGAAAAGCCGCGAGTACGTCGACCTGGAGAACCGTCGCTTCACCCCGACAGCAACCGGTCGAGTGGTTTCGAACTTCCTGTCACAACACTTCGAGCGATACGTGGACTACGACTTCACGGCTCGCCTCGAAGATGAGCTCGATGCCATTTCGCGCGGCGAGCAGGCGTGGGTGCCGCTACTGAAGGAGTTCTGGCAGCCGTTCATCGACCGTGTCCATGAAAAGGACGAGACCGTCAGCCGCCAGGAGGCCCAGCAGGCGCGCGAACTGGGCACTGACCCGAAAAGCGGCAAACCGGTAATGGTGCGCCTGGGTCGCTACGGCCCGTACGCCCAGATCGGAACCGCCGAGGATGAAGACAAGCCTGCATTTGCCGGGCTCCGTACCGGCCAGAAGATGGAAACCATCACTCTGGAGCAGGCCCTGGAGCTGTTCAAGCTGCCCCGTGACCTCGGCGAAACACCCGACGGCGAGCCGGTCCAGGCCAACATCGGACGGTTCGGACCTTATATCCGCTACGGCGCTCGCAACTTCGTCTCGCTCAAGGACATCGACCCCCATGATGTCACCCTGGAACAGGCGCTGGAACTGGTCGAGACGCACAAGCAGATGCTCCGGGAACGGATCATCAAGGTGTTCAAGGACGAAGGCATCGAGATCCTCAAGGGGCGCTACGGGCCCTTCGTGACCGATGGCAAACGGAACGCCTCGGTGCCCAAGGACGTGGAGCCCGAGACGCTGGACCTGGCCACCTGCCAGAAAATGCTGGAGGAAGCGCCACCTCGCGGTCGACGGGGCAAGTTCGGCAAAAAGAAAGCCGGCGGCAAGAAGGCACCAGCAAAGAAGGCCGGCAAAAAGAAGTCTTCCAGGAAGAAATCCAGCAAGAAAAAAGCCAGCAAGAAGAAGACCGCCAAAAAGAAAGCTGGAAAAAAGAAAACGGCCAAGAAAAAAGCCGGCAAGAAGGAAGCAGCCAAGGCCTGACAACCAGGCTTTGTAGCGCCACTGTCCTCCTTGCTCCGCCTGCATAACCGACCCTGACCTCATCTGCATGACCGACATCAACGAAGTCGCAGCCTATCTGACCGATCTGCAGGATCGTCTTTGCGCAGCCTTCGAAACCTGCGATGGCCAGGCCCGTTTCCGCGAAGACGCCTGGCGTCGGAAAGACGGTGGCGGTGGCCGAACCCGGGCGATTGAAGGCGGTGCCGTTTTCGAGAAAGGCGGGGTCAACTACTCCCATGTCCACGGCGACGCGCTGCCACCGGCGGCGAGTGCACGACGCCCGGAACTGGCCGGCAGAAGCTTCCAGGCCCTGGGGGTGTCGGTGGTCATGCACCCGGTCAACCCTTACGCGCCGACAAGCCATGCCAACGTGCGCTTTTTCCAGGCTGAAAAAGACGGCGCCGAGCCGGTCTGGTGGTTTGGCGGCGGCTTTGATCTGACCCCGGTCTATCCGTTCGACGACGACTGCCGGCACTGGCACCAGGCGGCACACGATCTGTGCCAGCCCTTTGGCGAATCGGTCTACGCCGAACACAAACGCTGGTGTGACGAGTACTTCTACCTCAAGCACCGGCAGGAAACCCGCGGTATTGGCGGGCTGTTTTTCGATGACCTGAATGACTGGGACTTCAAGACCTGTTTCGCCTACATGCAGGCGGTGGGCAATGGCTATCAGCACGCCTATGTGCCGATCGTTGAACAGCGCAAGGATATCCCGTTCGGCCAACGCGAGATCGAGTTTCAGCGCTACCGGCGCGGCCGCTACGTGGAATTCAACCTGGTCTATGATCGCGGCACCCTGTTTGGCCTGCAGTCCGGCGGGCGTACCGAGTCGATCCTGATGTCGCTGCCCGCGGTGGCCCACTGGCGCTACGACTATCAGCCGGAGCCCGGCAGTGAAGAGGCACGACTGGCCGACTACCTCAAGCCCAGGGACTGGCTGGACGCAGGCAGCAAGCCACAGGGTCGAACGGAACAGCCGACCAAGCCCGGCACCGGGGCCGGGGACTGATCAAACCGCGGCCCGTTCAGAAATGGTAGCGGGTGCCCAGGGTGATGAAGTTGGAGCCGCCGCGCTTGTCGTGAAAAAGCCCGAAAGCATCGGAGCGATGATGGAGTCGAATAAAACCTGACCAGGCACTTTCACCCGGCGGTGCCAGTTCGATTTCGACGGCGACGTAGCCCAACCATTGGGCACTTTCCTCTTCACCCAGCTCCTTTGCCCTGGGTTCAATGAAAGGAATTTCCGTTGCCCAGGATACGCCGGCGCCAACGGCAAACCGGGTATCGATGCGGTGATCCCAGGGAAATGTCATCCAGCGCAGCAAGTAGGCGGCGTTGAATTCCCAGTGATTCTGCTCGCCCCAGTGATAGACCACCTGCCCTTCGATCTCGCGTCTGATGTGACGACCACGACCATGAACGTAGCCTGGTGCCACGGCAACCAGGTAGGAGTCGAGAAAGCCGGTATTGGAGAGGGTCAGGATATCCAGCATGCGTTCCTTCGCCGCCTGCCCGCCATACACGCTGACATGAAAGGTGCCAGGCTCGGCGCGGCCATCGACCGGCACGAACGCCACGACAAGCAGGAGGATCAAACAAAGCCTGTAAACCGGTAAACGCATGGCACCATTCCACGGAAACAAGCCGGCATTTTACACGGGCCACGCTTGAACAGCGCCGGACCCTGTGCAAAGACGGATCAGCCAGTGGCGCGTGCGACTCGGTTGCGACCGGATCGCTTGGCCTGGTAAAGCGCGGCATCGGCCTGTTCGAGCAGTGAGCGCGCAGTTTGCCCTGGACCGGGACGAACCGCCGCACAGCCTGCCGAGATGGTGACCCGCTCGCTGACGCCGCCGTCGGGATGGGCCAGGTTGAGCGCCTCGACTTGCGCCCGCATACGCTCCGCCAACGCAACCACATCGTCAATGCCGGCAGCCGGCAACAGCACGACAAACTCCTCGCCGCCGTAGCGGGCCACCAGATCGGTCGGCCGCCGCGCCGAATCGGTCAGCGATTTGGCCACCTGGCGCAGGCAGTCATCGCCGACCTGGTGACCCTGGCTATCGTTGAGACGCTTGAAGTGATCGATATCGACCATGATCAACCCGATCGGATCCAGGCTGTCGCGCGCCTGGCGCCAGGCCCGGGTCAAGCGCTCCTCGAAATACCCGCGATTGGCCACGCCGGTCAGACCATCGATACGCGAGGCACGCTCGACCGATTCCAGGGCGCGCTCCAACTGGCTGGTTCGCTCCTTGACCAAATCGGCCAGGCGCTGCTCGCGCTCTCGGTAGCGCCGCACCAGCAGGCGCAGAACGAGCAGACCCAGCAACAGCAGCAGGATGCCACATAACAACCAGACCCATGGCATCTGGTAGAAACGCGCTGACTGGACGATTTCAAGCTCGGCACCACGCGTGTTCCAGACCCCGTCATTGTTTGTAGCCTGCACCAAGAATCGAAACTCGCCCGGCGGCAAACCGGTGTAGTAGGCCGAGCGTCGCGAGCCGACTGACTGCCACTCCCGGTCAAAGCCCTCCAGTCGGTAACGGAACTCGATATTCTGCGGCGCGGTCAGGCTGAGTGCCGCATAGCGGATCTCGAGATTGGCCGGACCCGGCGCAAGCACCAGTGCCTGCGGCGGACGCGGCTGGCCGTCAATGCGCACATCCTCGATCACCACCGGGGGTGGGCGCGGATTGAAACTTAGCCGGGCCGGATCGACCACGGTCAAACCCGCCTGACCGGGAAACCACAGGCGCCCGTCCGGGCCTTGCCATGACGCCGGCTGAAAACCGCCGGCAAATTGCACGCCGCGCAAGCCGTCACTTTCATCGAACAACAGGATGTCGGGTGTGAAATCCTCGCCGTCGAGCAAGCGCAAAAGGTCGATCCTGCTGGCCCGAACCAACCCGGCCGGACCGGTCATCCAGAGAAAACCCTGATGATCCGAGGCCAGCGCATAAATGCCAGCCTGGGGCAGACCGTGCTGCGGACCGAGACTGGAAAAGCGGCCATCACGATAAACGCTCAGCCCCGAGGAACGGGTGCCAACCCAAAGGTGGCCGTCGAGATCCTCATGAAAGGCGAAAACGATATTGCCGGCCAGGCCATCCTCAACACCATAGTTGTGGAAACGCTCGCCGTCGAAACGGCTCACACCGCCGCCATTGGTGCCCAGCCAGAGGTTACCGCCACGATCCAGGAACATTTGCCTGACCAGGGCATCCGGCAGCCCGTCATCAATCGTGTAGGTCTCGAAGATGCCGTTTCGGTAGACGCTCAAGCCACCGTCGGCAGCAACCCAGAGCTGGCCCGCATCGTCGACCAGCAACGAGAACAGGTGATTGCTGGGCAGTCCATCATCCTG